>CAZHAC010000391.1:0-2253 GCA_964529765.1 uncultured Actinomycetes bacterium | reverse complement strand
ACCAGCTAAAGGTCGCACCGGCAAGCCTGCCCTCGATCCCCTCCCGCGTGCGCGAGGGCCGGATCGAGGTGTATGTGGTGTGACCACGTGCTCCCCTAGCCGACCAGGGCGCCGTCCTCGATCCGGTAGACGCGATCCGCGCCGGCGGCCAGCGCCTCGTCATGGGTCGCGACCAGCACCGCGGTCCCACTCCGGCTGACCTCGCGCAGCAGTGCCACGATCGCCTGACCGGTCTCGCTGTCCAGCTCGCCCGTCGGCTCGTCGGCGAGCAGCACCCGGGGCGCCTTGGCCAGGGCCCGCGCCAGCGCCACCCGCTGCTGCTCGCCACCCGAGAGCTCGTAGGCACGATGGCGCGCCCGCGACTCCAGCCCAACCAGCTCGAGGGCGTCCAGCGCCAGCTCGCGGACCTCGCGCTCCGGGCGCCCGAGCAGCTCGAGTGTGAGCGACACGTTCTCGAGGGCGGTCATGAGCGGGATCAGGCCCGGCGACTGGAAGACGAAACCGACCAACTCCCGCCGGAAGCGCACCAGCTCGGTGCGCGAGAGCCGGCCGAGCTCGCGGCCGGCGACGGTAACCGTGCCCTGGTCTGGCCGGTCGAGGCCGCCGGCCAGGCTCAGGAGTGTCGTCTTGCCCGACCCGGAAGGACCCACCAGTGCGACGAGAGCTCCGGGTTCGACGCTGAACGTCACGCCACGCACCGCCAGCACCGCGCCGGCGGCGGCCGCGAAGCTGCGCCACACGCCCTGGCAGTCGATGCCCTCAGCCATCGACGTCCTCGTCGTGCGCGGGCTCGATCAGGATCCCATGCCCTTCCCGGCGAACCGAGACGAGTCCCTGAAGGCCGACCTCCTCGACCAGGTGACGCGGCAGCTGGAGCCGGCCGGCCCGGTCGAGAACGACGCGCTCGCCCCGCTCGGCGCTCGTTTCCGTGGACACCCGCCCATCCCGAATGCGCAGAACGCGGTCGACGAAGGGCGTCACCGCCTGGTCGTGCGTGACCATGACCACAGTCGTCCCCTCGCTCGCACGCACCTCCCGCAGGCGGCTCAGCACGCTGCGAGCGGAGCCCCGGTCGAGGCCGGCCGTCGGCTCGTCGGCGAGCAGAACCTTGGGCCGGTTGGCGAGCGCGACCGCCACCGCCAGCAGCTGCTGCTCGCCGCCCGAGAGCGCGCGCGGCCGGTGGTCGGCGCGCCCCTCGAGTCCGAAGTCGCCCATCAACTCGGCCGCCCGTCGCTGCCGCTCTGGTAAGGGCCGGCGGGCCGCGACGAGCGGCATCTGCAGGTTCTGCTCGACCGTCAGGTCCGCCATCACGTTGAGCCGGGCCTGCTGCCAGACGTAGCCGACGACCTGCTGCCGGTAGCGGTCGCGCGCTCCCTCGCCGAGTGCGGTCAGGTCGACGCCCTCCACCACAGCCTGACCTGCCGACGGCCGGTCGACCGCGCTGAGGACGTTCATCAGGGTGGTCTTGCCGCTCCCGCTGGCGCCCACGATGGCCACGATCTCGCCGCCATAGACGGTCATGTCGAGCCCCTGGAGCGCGACCACCTCGACGTCGGCGGTCTTGTAGATGTGCACGAGTCCGCTGCAGTGGATGGCGGTTTGCGGCTCGCTCATTCGAGCGCCCTCAGCTCGGGCATCAGGTCCTGAACGCGGGTGGCGCGGATCGCGAAAGCGCCGGCGACAGCGGAGCCGGCGATGGTGACCCCCAGGGTGGCGGTGAGCAGGACAGGGTCGAGCCCGAGAACCGTCGGCGGGATTAGGTCCTCGCGCGAGGTCGAGACCTGGAGCGCGGGCAGCAGAACCAGCGACAGGATCGTGCCCACGCCGGCGCCGATCAGAAGCGACACCCCAATCAGCAGCAACTGTTCGATCCGCACCGACCGTGAGACTTGCGCCACATCCATGCCGTTGGCTTCCAGCACCGCGTACTCCGCCCTCCGTGACCGGCCTGCAAGCAGGAAATGGACCCCGAAGCCGGCGACCGCGAGGACGAGCGCGGCGAGAAAGCCGAGGGCGAGATTGACGCGCCCGGCCAGGACCAGGGGATCGGACTCTTTTTGCCGGCGGATGGCGCTGGCGGTCGTCACCGAGTCGATTCCCGGGTCGCTTCTCAGAGCAGCCGCCGTCGCCTCTGGAGAAGCGGTCTTGACCCAGACCTCCCCGGGCCAGGGATGCGGGTATCCATTGGCGCCCAGGACCTCGAGAAGGGGCTCGAGCGAGAGCACAACGGCGTCGCCGTAGAGCGTTGGGAAG
>CAZHAC010000390.1:0-2259 GCA_964529765.1 uncultured Actinomycetes bacterium | reverse complement strand
GCTCCTGTTCCGCCGGCAACAAATACCTTCATCGTGGTCTCCTTTTCATCTTGTCCAACCAACAAGACGAGGCAGGCGCTGCAGCTGTGACAGGCGAGGCGGGCCTCGTGAGCCACGGGGTGGGTATCCGGCGGGCCGGGGTCGAGGAGGGGCTGGCCGGCGCCCTGGCCGACGTCCTCATCGACTGCGTCGAAGGCGGCGCGTCGGTCGGCTTCATGCTGCCGCTCACGCGCGAACGGGCGGAGGCGTTTTGGGCGAGCGTGCTCGAGAGCTCGGCTCGTGGCGAGCGGATCGTCTTTGTGGCCGAGGAGCAGGGCACGGGCGCGGTGGTGGGGACGGTGCAGGTGATCCTGGCGGCGCCCGAGAACCAGCCGCACCGCGGCGAGATCGCCAAGATGCTGGTCCACCGCCGTGCGCGGCGGCGGGGGGTGGGCGACGCGTTGATGGCGGCGGCGGAGGCGGCCGCGCTGGAGGCCGGCAAGACCTTGCTGGTGCTCGACACTGCCAGCGCGGATGCGGAACGGCTCTATGAACGGCGCGGGTGGCAGCGCGTAGGGGTGATTCCGCACTACGCACTGTGGCCCGAGGGCGGGTTCGTTCATACGATCGTCTTCTATAAAGACCTGTCGGTCGACCGCTAGGATTCTCCGCCGTGAGCTTCGATGCCACGGCCTTTCAGCAGTTTGAGCATCAGGGCTGGAACCAGAAGGCCGCTGGGTACCACGACCTGTACGGACCGATCGTCGCCCCGGCGGTGGAGGCCGCCCTCGACCGCGTCAAGGCGGGGCCGGGCTCGCGGCTCCTGGATGTGGGCTCCGGGCCGGGCTACGTTGCCGCTGCCGCAGCCCGCCGCGGCAGCGAGGTCGTCGGCGTCGACTTCTCAGAGAGCATGGTTTCCCTTGCTCGCGAGCTCCATCCGGGACTCGCGTTCGAGGTCGCCGACGCCCAAGACCTCCCGTTTCCCGAAGGCAGCTTCGACGCTGCCATCGCCAGCTTCGCGCTGCATCACGTGCCGCGGCAGGACGATGCGCTGGCGGAACTGGCGAGGGTGTTGCGGCCCGCCGGTCGCCTCGGCATGACAGCCTGGGACGCGCCGGATCGCAACCGCTTCCTGGGCGTCTTCGTGGATGCGATCCTGCAGGCCGGGGCGCCGCTGCCGCCGGATGTGCCGGCCGGGCCGCCGATGTACTCCGAGGACGATGACTACAGTCGCCAGCTGATGAGAGCGGGTTTTGTCGACCCGTTCGTCGATCGGCTGACCCACGAGCATCGGTTCGAATCGCCGAGTGTGCTGTGGGACGGCCTCATGCGGGCCAGCGTCCGCACCGCGGCCATGATCGAGCACCAGCCGGCCGCCGTCCGGGGCCAGATACGGTCCCGCTTCGACGCCCTGATTGAGGCTTACACGAATGGCGGCTCGGTTTTGGTTCCGGTCTCCGTACTTGTCATCGGCGGAGTGCGACCGGCGGAGTAGCACCGTCGGAGCGGGTGGGCGACAGATCCCTCTGTGACGGAATGACGCCTTGCGCTGACGGTGGTTTGACGGCGATAAGCGCGCAATTTGACGGAATTCGGTGGGCGCGCTCGCCGGACATACGGTCGTCGGTAACCCAAACGGCGCCTGCTATCCGCGACTTCTGCGACGTTTTCCGGTTCAGCAACGCGAAGTACACCAGCCTGAGCGCGCTCACCTCGTATCGGATCGCCTCGATCGAGGCTGGTTAAGTTCGCAGCCCCGCCGATGAGGGGAGACGGCCCTTTCAGGCGATGTGGGTGCGAAGTACCGCGGCCTCGGCCAGCAGCCTTTCGGCTCGATCCTTCTGACCGATCGCCTCGTACTGGGCGGCTGCCGACTCTCGTTCTGTGATCTCGGCGCGAACGATGCCGGAGATGTCTTGCTCGGTAAGGTCCCGCCGATCGACATCGCCGGCGCCGACACCCACGACTGCACCCGCGATCGCCCCCGCCTGCGCTCCGGGCGCGAGCGACACATCGACGGCCTCAGCGTTATCGATGGCGCTGAGGCATGACCGAACGGCCGAAACCGCCACCAAGTCTCGGGCCTTCATAGACTCAGTTAGCACCCTGCGGAGGCGCTGCCGAAGGCCAAGGCTGTTCTCAATGTCCGCCATGGCGTCTGAGAGTAGTTGAAAGCTCCTTCGTGGCTCCCCGCTCAAAGAGCCTGAGACCCGGCCATGAGGAAGGCGCTCGGCGGCTGATCCTGAGACGTCGTTTTGGGCGGCGGCTGATCCGGTTCAG
>CAZHAC010000389.1:0-2267 GCA_964529765.1 uncultured Actinomycetes bacterium | reverse complement strand
ATTCGAGAGATGGTCGGGGGCCCGGGATTCGAACCCGGGGCCTCACGGTCCCGAACCGTGCGCGCTGCCGGACTGCGCCAGCCCCCGAACGATCCGTGATTCTAGCGGGCCGGCCTCAAACTCCCGACCCGCCCGGCGCCTCCGCCCCCCGCACCGCTGTCGGTGTCTCCATCAGCACCGCCGTCGCCTCGGCAACCAGTTCGCCATCGCGCTCGATACGTGCACTCGCATAGACCAGCGTCCGCCGCACCTTTTCGACCCGCCCTGCGACGCGCACCCGCTCGCCCACCCGTAGGGGCTGTCGGTAGCGCACCTCGAGCTTGCCCGTCACCCCCGGCCGCTCCGCGTGCCAGGCCGCCCAGCCGACCGCCTCGTCGAGCATCAGGGCGACCATTCCACCGTGGACCACGCCCTCCCAGCTCTGGTACCGCTCGGGCACCGAGTAGTCGCAGACCGACTCCCCATCCACAGGAAGGAATCGCATCTGCAGCCCTTCGGCGTTCTCCGGCCCGCACCCGAAGCAGCGCCCGTCGTAGGTGACCTCCACGGCCCAAGAGACTAACCTCCACCCCATGGCCGTCGAGGCGAAGCCCCTGATCGTCGAAGACCGCCTGCCGGCGGTCGTGATAACCCTCAACCGCCCGGAGACGCGCAACGCGCTCTCCACCCCCTTCATGACCGAGATCACCGAGGAGCTCGAGCGCCAATCGAGCCGCCCCGAGTGCCGCGTGATTGTGCTCAAGGCCAACGGCCCGGCGTTCTCGGCCGGCCACGATCTGAAAGAGATGCTCGACCGCAGCCTCGAGGACGAGCGACGGATCTTCGAGACCTGCACCCGGATGATGGACACCGTCCAGACGATCGCGCAGCCGGTTATCGCGGCCGTGACCGGCATCGCCACCGCCGCCGGCTGCCAGCTGGTCGCCACCTGCGATCTCGTCATCGCCGGCGAGCAGGCGCGGTTCGCCACCCCGGGCGTCAAGATCGGCCTCTTCTGCAGCACGCCCATGGTCGCGCTCTCGCGCAACATCGGCCGCAAGCGGGCGCTCGAGATGCTGCTCACGGGCCAGCCGATCGATGCCCAGACCGCCGCCGAATGGGGCCTCGTCAATCGCGTGGTGCCGAGCGACCAGGTCGAGCAAGCGGCGCTCGAGCTGGCCAACCAGATTGCAAGCTCCTCGCCGCTGACCCTGAAGATCGGCAAGCAGGCCTTCTACAAGCAGATCGGCGTCGACCAGGACACCGCCTACGAGCTGATGGGCGAGACGATGGCCGAGAACGCGATGACGTGCGACGCGCAGGAGGGCATGAGCGCCTTCCTTCAAAAGCGGCAGCCGACCTGGAAGGGCGAGTAGCCGCGGCGGCGCTCGCCGCCACGATCCTGCTGGCGGCCTGTGGGGACAGCAATGCCGCCACGCCACAACAACCAACTCCGCAGCCAACTCCCACCTGGGGCAGCATCGCCACCGACCACGGCACCCAGCGCTACGAGGTCTTCGACCCCGGCCAGGCGACGGCCCTCGTCCTCGCCCTCCACCCTGCAAGCGGCACCGGCGACGGCTTCCGGCAGATGACCGGCTTCGACGCCCAGGCGGCCAAGCACCATTTCCTGGTCGTCTACCCCGACAGTTACGACAACATGTGGAACGCAGGCTTCTGCTGCCCCTTCGCCTCCCCGCCGCGTTCCGACGACGTGGCCTACATCACGGCGCTGGTCGACCGCCTCGCCAAGCCGGGCTGGAAAGTGTTCGTCATGGGTTTCTCGAACGGCGGCATGATGGCCTACCGGCTGGCCTGCCAGAAGCCGCAGCTGCTAACCGCGATCGCGGTCTCTGGCGCCGACAGCGAGGAGTGCTCACCCAAGGGTCCGCTGCCCGCGATCCTTCACTTCCAGGGCACCGCCGACCAGAACAGCGGCAATCGCGTCTGGGCGCTGCGGAACGGGCAGTGGGTGAACACCGAGCCCTCCGCGACGGCCCGCTGGCAGCGCTTGGGCGCGAACGCGAAGCTGGTCACCGTCGAGGGTGGTGGGCACTCCTGGTTCCGCAACCACCCGGACGCAACTGAGGAGATCGGGACCTTCTTCGCGCAGCGAAGCTAGCGGCCGCACCCCCACGTGCCGGTCACGTGCAGCTTGCCCGTGTTGTCGAGCTGGTTGGTCAGCATCGCATCCAGCGACCCCGACCGCTCATCGGGCCCGACCACGAACGTGACCGCGTCCGGCCCCTGCGAGCGCCACACCTTCTGGTTGTCGGTCGAGTGCACCT
>CAZHAC010000388.1:0-2288 GCA_964529765.1 uncultured Actinomycetes bacterium | reverse complement strand
TCGATCCCTTCATCGCCCTCCCCCTGGACGCCGTCTTCCTGTTCGCGCTCGGCTATGTGCTCCAGCGTCTCCTGATCAACCACGTCATCCGCGCTCCCCTCTTCTTCACTCTCCTCCTGACCTTCGGGATCAACCTGGTCATCGTCAACCTGCTGCTGGTCTTCTTCAAAGCCGACTTCCGCTCCGTCACCCCCAGCTACGCCGGTAGCGGGTTGGCGATCGGCGGGGTCCAAATTCCGTACATCCGGCTGGCCGCGTTGGGGATCGCGATCGCGGTTGCCGCGGCGCTGGCGGCCATCCTCAACCTCACCAAGATCGGGGCCGCGATCCAGGCGGCCGGGGCCGACAAGGACGCCGCCCAACTGGTCGGCATCGACCTCCGCCACATCTACGCGCTGACCTTCGCCCTCGGCGCCGCCACCGCCGGCATCGCCGGCGGGCTCCTGAGCACCATCCAGGCGATCAACCCGACGGCCGGCGAGCCCTACACCCTGCAGGCCTTCGTGGTCGTGATTTTGGGCGGCCTCGGACGCATCTCGGCGACCGTGGCCGGGGGACTCCTCTTTGGGCTGATCGAGGTCCTCGCCCAGACTCAGGTACCCGGCCTCGGCGCCGGCTGGGCGAACGCCATCGCGTTCGCGATCCTGGTTCTCGTCCTGACCGCTCGCCCGCAGGGCCTGTTCGGACGGCTGGCTTGATCGAGCCCGCTTACACCACCCGACCGGCGGCACGAGCGCGACGCCTGCGCCGGGTCATCCTGATCGGCTTCCTGGTCGTGGCCGCCGTCCTGCTGGTGCTTCCGCTAACGCTGACGCCGCTGGCGACCGACCTCAACCTCGATCCCGAGTCGCTCGGCATCGACTTCTTGATCAACCGGTCGATCATCCGCACCGAAACCTTCATCGCGATGTTCGTGGTGCTGGCGGCGGCCTGGAACATCATCGGCGGGCTCACCGGCTACGCCGCTTTCGGCAACGTCGCCTTCTTCGGCCTCGGCGCCTACACGGTCGGCGTCCTGACCGACCGTGCGCACGCCCCGTTTGCGGTCGCCCTGCCGCTGGCGCCTCTGGTCCCGGCCGCCTTCGCCGCCCTGATCGGTGCGCCCCTGCTCCGGCTGCGCGGCCACTACTTCGCGATCGCGACTCTGGGCACAGGAATCGCGGTCGGCGAGGTGATCAAGAACATCGACGCGCTGGGCGGGGCAACCGGCTTGTTTCCGCCGATCCTGCGCCACGCCGATTGGCTCTTCTTCTACCTGATGGCGGGGACCGCCGCCCTGGCCGTGCTGATCACATGGCTTGTCCTCCGCAGCCGCTTCGGTTACGGGTTGATCGCGATTCGCGAGAACGAAGAGGCGGCCGCGGTGCTGGGCGTCAACACAACCCTCTACAAGGTCGCGGCCTTCTGCATCGCGGCCGCGCTCTGCGGCCTGGCGGGCGGGATCTTCGCCCAGTGGAACAGCTTCATCAACCAGGAGAGCGTGTTCCCGACCGAATACAACGTGTACATGATCCTGATGGCGATGGTGGGCGGGGCGGGAACCCTCTTCGGGCCGGTCGCCGGCGCCATCGTCGTCGAGTGGCTGATCCTGACTCTGGCCGGCCAGGCCAGCTTCGCCGTCTACGCCCAGGTCGGGCTCGGGGTTCTGCTCGCAGTGACCGTCATATTCCTGCCACGCGGTGTGGTCGACTTCTTCGGCGGCCAGAGCAAGCTCTCGCTGGCCTACCTCAGACGGTCCTTGCGCGAGACCTCCGTGTAGATGCCACTGCTCGAGCTGGAGGGGGTGACCAAGCGCTTCGGAGGCGTGGCCGCCCTGACCGATGTCAGCTTCCACGTCGACGATGCCGAGATCGTGGGCATCATCGGGCCCAACGGCGCCGGCAAGACGACCCTCCTCAACTGCATCAGCGGCGTCTACAAAGTGGACGGGGGCGTGATCGCCTTCGGCGGCTCACGCATCTCCGGAATGCGGCCGCACGAGATCGCGCGCCTCGGTATCGGCCGCACCTTCCAGATCGTCAAGCCGTTCGCCTCGATGACGGTGCGCGAAAACGCCGCCGTGGGAGCGCTCTTCGGGAGCTCGGAGGCCCGGATGGGGCCGCGCCAGGCCTTCAGCTGGTCGGATGAGGTGCTGGAGCTGGTCGGGCTGGCGCCCAAAGCGTCGCTGACAGTCGGCAGCCTAACCATCCCCGACCGCAAGCGGTTGGAGGTCGCACGCGCGCTGGCGACCAAGCCGAAGCTGCTCCTTCTCGACGAGGTCATGGCCGGGCTCAACCCGGTCGAGGTCG
>CAZHAC010000387.1:0-2292 GCA_964529765.1 uncultured Actinomycetes bacterium | reverse complement strand
TGCTTAACCGTCACCACGATCTTCAAATGCCGCCTCCATGACCGTCGGGCACCACAACCCGATCCGTTTACATACTCAAATGTACCGACTTAACGCACTGCGTCGAGGAAGTTTCGGTAGGCCGCGGGAGTGTTCAAACTTCGCAGCTCGTCAGGCTCCACGTCATCGAGCCAGACGACGTCGAGCTCGTCGAACACGTCCCGCGCCCGCAGCCGGCCCTCGGCGAGGGCGGCCGCGATCGAACCGGCGGCCGAGACGGCATAGGCGGCGCAGACGGGCTCGGGGCGGCCATCGAGTACTGGCACCGCCGCATCGTGGCTCTGACAGGCTGCGACCAAGCGCCTGGCGAGCGCCGGGCTCACGTATGGCATGTCGCAGGCGACGGCCATCAACACGGGCTGGCTGGCCGCGGCCAGGCCGGCCTCGATCCCCGCTAGCGGACCGGCGCCGCGGTGCAGGTCGGCGACGATTCCGGCTCGCAACGCCAGGCCGCGAGGCACCTGCCCCGGCTCGTTGGCGCTGATCAGCAGCTCCGCGAATTCCGGCTCGAGGCGCCCGGCCACGAACTCGACCAGGGTCGTCCCGGCGACCTGGAGCAAGCACTTGGGCTGGCCCATGCGGCGGCTCTCGCCGCCGGCAAGCACCAACAGCGAGGCCTGGAGCCGCTCCGCCATGGACAGATCATGGATTAGCCCGGAGGTCCGTAGCCGGGTGTCAGCCGAGCGGTCGCCGTCGCTCTTACGGAAACACCGCCGCGAGGTGCGAACACCGCCAGTTGGAGGCGGACGAGCTCATGGGCGGTGACGGTCACCTGGTTGGACGAAACCAGGGCGCTGTCCAGCACCGCGCGGGGGTCGGCGCTCATGAGGGCGCTGGCGGCGGCGCGGCTGGCAGCCGCGGCGTCCAGCGCCCAACCGGAGCCGGCTCGCAGGGCGCCAGTGTCAAGGGCGAGCGCGGCGGCGGTGGCGGCCAGGGCCGTCCCCTCGCTCAGTCGCGACTGGCGCTCGGCGACCAGCGCCGTCTCGGCGGCCAGTGCCGCCACCGGCAGGAGTACGGCCGGCAGGACGATAGCGAAGAAGACCAGCGCCTGAGCGCGCTTCACCGCGTCCTCCAGGTTTCAATTGGCGCCACCGCCAGCGACCGAATCAGCAGGCGACGAGGAAGCCCGGGCACCGGAGCGAACGAGAGGTCGACCAGTGCCTGTCCGGCGGCCGCCACGGAACCCGAGCGCGGAAAGCCACTCGTCGTCAGCGATACCGAGCCGCCCTGGAGCGAGTAGCCGGCGAGCGCTGAACGAAAGGTGGCCGTTCCCGCGATCTGAGCCTGCGCTTCAGAGGGAGCGCGGGCAGCGGCACTCGCGGCCGCGCTGGTGGCGCCGTCGAGGCCGGCCACGGCGTCGGCCAGACGGGCAAGGACGACCACCCCGAGGGCGAGCACAAGCATCAAGGGCAGGATGAGAGCTGCCTCGACCAGGGCTTGGCCGCGCCTCGACGGCTTCACTGAAACCTTTCGTACGGGAGCACGGCGTCGGCGTGGACCGGAAGGCCACGGCGGCCGGGCACGAGCGGAACCAGGGCTGCCAGGCTGCCTCCGATCAGTACCTCAAAGCCGGCTGGGGTGCTCCGAGCACAGACCCAGACCCCGCTGGGCGGCGAGCCACCCGGGCACCACGCCGTGATCCTGGTTGCGGGCATGGCCGACCCGAGCACCGAGCGTGCCACCGCGAAGGCCGCAGCGGGCGATCCCGCCGTCCCAGCCCCGACCCGCGCCGCGGCCAGCGCGGCCGAACGGGTCGCGAAGCCGGCCGCCGACCAGAGCCCGACCTGAACCGCGGCCAGGACGGTCAGGAGAACGAGCGGCCAGACCACGGCGAATTCGGTGAGGGCGCTGCCGCGCTGGCTTCTCATCGCAAGTTGGCGGCCAGTGTGGTCACCGCCGGGAAGAGAAGGATGGCCATGAACGGCATCAACACGCCCACGGCGGCCGGCACCAGTATCCGCGTCAAGGCGCTCCGGCTGGCGGCGATGAGTTCCCGGCGCTGAGCGCGCCGGAGGTCGAGAGCGATCGCCCGCAGGCCGTGCATCACGCCCGAGCCGTAGTCGCGACTGGTGGCGAGCACGGCGGCCACCGAAGTCAGCGGTCCGAGGTCGAGCCGCTCGCCCAGCCGCCGGAGCCGGGCGTCGAGCGATTCGGCCGAGGCGAGCGCCGACCCGGCGAGCACGAGCCTGAGCTCACGCGAGAGCTCGCCTCCCGTTCGCCGAGTGACGGCCACGAGCGCGCTCGCGGGACTGC
>CAZHAC010000386.1:0-2300 GCA_964529765.1 uncultured Actinomycetes bacterium | reverse complement strand
CGCCAGCCCCAGCTTTCGATAATCCATCGGGCCGAGTCTAAGCAGGGAAGGCGAATCAGGGTTCTAGGTATTCGTTTCGGCTTCGCGGGCGACCAGCTCGGCGGCGATCTGAGCCGCCACTCGCGAGTTGTTCTCGATGAGAGCGATGTTCGCCCTCACGGAGCGGCCGGCGGTGATCTCGGCGACGCGCGCCAGCAGCCAGGGCGTCGTCGCGGAGCCCGCGACTCCCGCCGCCTCCGATTCGCGCACGGCCTGTTCGATCGCCTCTTCGGCTTCCGCTCGGGACAGGGCGTCGGGCTCGGGGACCGGGACGGCGACGACCAGCCCGCCAGCCCCGGGAACCCGGCGGTGGGCGAGCACCAGGTCGGTGGCGGCGCCGACGTCGGGAGCCGTGATCGGGACCTTGAGGCCGCTCTCCCGCGCATAGAACGCAGGCAGCTGATCGGTGCCCAGCCCAATCACAGGGACGCCGCGCGTCTCCAGGTATTCGAGCGTCAGCCCAAGGTCGAGGATCGACTTGGGCCCGGCGCAGACGACGACGACCGGCGTCCGCGCCAGCTCTTCGAGGTCGGCCGAGATGTCGAACGACTTCTCGGCTCCGCGGTGGACGCCGCCGATGCCGCCGGTCGCGAAGACCGGGATCCCCGCCAGGTGGGCGACGATCATCGTGGCGCTGACCGTGGTTGCGGACCATGAACCGTGCAGGAGCGCCGCCGCCAGGTTGTGCCGCGAGGCCTTGAGGGCGCCCTGCGTGTGCGCGAGGTCCTCCAGCTCGGCTGGATTGAGCCCCACCTTCATCAGACCCTGGCGGATGGCGATCGTCGCCGGCACCGCCCCTTGCTCGCGGATCGCCTGTTCGGACCTGCGAGCGACGTTGAGGTTGTGCGGATACTCCATGCCGTGGGTGATCAGCGTGGACTCGAGCGCGACGATCGGCTGGCGACTGGACCGCGCGGCGGCGACGGCGTCCGAGAAGACGATCACGCCCGTAGACGGTAGATCATGCAAGCGGTGCGCCTGTGAAGCTCGGCCTGCAGATCTCCGACTACACCTGGCCGGACGGGCCGCCGCGGCTCGGCGCCACGCTGGGCGAGGTCGCCCAGGCGGCCGACCAGGCCGGCTTCGCGTTTGTCGGCGTCATGGATCACTTCTTCCAGATCCGCTCCATCGGCCGCTCCGACCGCGAGATGCTCGAGGCCTACACCACGCTCGGTTACCTGGCCGCCCACACCTCTCGGGCACGCCTGCTGGCGATCGTCACCGGCGCTGTCTACCACCACCCGGGCCTGCTCGCCAAGACCGTGACCACCCTCGACGTCCTCTCGGGCGGCCGCGCCTGGCTCGGCATTGGCGCTGCCTGGAACGAGGACGAGGCGCGCGGGTTGGGCATCCCATTCCCGCCCCTGGCCGAGCGCTTCGAGCGCCTCGAGGAGACGCTGCAGATCTGCCTCCGCATGTGGAGCGACGATCTGACGCCGTACGAGGGCCGGCATTACCGGCTCGAGCGGCCGTTGAACTCGCCGCAGAATCTGACTCGGCCCCACCCGCCGATCATGATCGGCGGTATGGGGGAGAGAAAGACGCTGCGGCTGGTGGCCCGGTACGCGCAGGCCTGCAACCTCTTCCCGACCCCGGACCTGCCGCGCAAGCTCGACGTGCTCAAGCGGCACTGCGAGGCCGAGGGGCGCGACTACGACTCGATCGAGAAGACGTGCATGTTCAACTTCGACGTAGGTGCCGACGGCGAGAAGATCGGACCGACGATCGGGCGCCTGCGGCAGCTGTCCAAGCTGGGCGTGCAGTCGGCGATCGGAAGCGTCAAGGACGTGTGGCGGATCCGGCCGCTCGAGATCATCGGGTCGCAGGTTCTGCCGGCGGTCGCCGAGCTCTGAGCCGCGGTGGCGGTGTTAGTTCCCGACGGGTCGCTGGTCCTGCTGGTCGGGCCCGCGGGTTCTGGCAAGTCGACCTTTGCGCGGGCTCACTTCAAGCCGACGCAGGTGCTCTCCTCGGACTTCTTACGGGGCTTGATCGCCGATGACGAGAACGACCAGTCGGCGACGCCGCAGGCATTCGCAGTGTTGGCGTCGATCGCCGCCAAGCGACTGCGCCGAGGCCGGCTGACCGTGATCGACGCGACCAACGTGCGGCGGCGGGACCGGCGCGCGCTTTTGCGGCTGGCGGAGCGCACTGGCCGGCCGGCGGTCGCGATTCTCTTCGACACCCCGCTCGAGGTCTGCCTGGAGCGCAACCGGCTGCGGCCGGAGCGGCAGGTCGAAGAGGAGGTGATCCGCGACCAGTGG
>CAZHAC010000385.1:0-2312 GCA_964529765.1 uncultured Actinomycetes bacterium | reverse complement strand
GATGCGGGGATCCCCCCGCGCCCCCGTGAGGCGCTCTCTGTACGGCAGTTTGGCGGGCCTACCCGTCTCCGTCGTCGCCGGTCTAACGAAGTGTACTAGCCGAACCGCGAAAGCACGTTCAGGATCATGAACAGCACGAAGGTCACGATCATCGGCGAGAAGTCGATGCCCGCCGTCGGCGGCAGCAGGTTGCGCACGGGGGCAAGGACGGGCTCGGTGATCTGGTAGCTGATCCTGAACAGTGGATTCCGCATGTCGGGACCGATCCAGGAGAAGGCGATTCTGATGATGATCGCTATGAAGAAGGCGTAGCAGAGGATCGTCAGGAGCCCGATGATGCTCATTCCGATTCGAGGTTACCCAAATATGGCGGCCCCCAACCGGAGGAGCGTTGCCCCTTCGCGAACCGCGGCTTCGAAGTCGCCGCTCATCCCCATCGAGAGCACGGGCAGGGCCCGGCCGAGCCGCTGCTCGGCTTCGTCTCGGAGCCGGCGCAGGGTGGCGAAAGCGGGTGCCGGATTGCCGTTGGCAGCCGCCATGCCCATCACGCCACGCAGGTCGAGGATGGCCGCGACTTCGACACAGGCGGCGAGCGCCTCCTCGGGAGAGAAGCCATGTTTCTGGGGCTCGCGCGAGGCGTTGACCTCGACCAGGACGGCCTGACGCCCATCCGAACGGGCGGCCAGGGCGCGGGCCAGGTGCAGCGAGTCGACCGACTCGATCAGCGCGAATCGGCCCGTTACCTGCCTGACCTTGTTGGTCTGCAGGTGGCCGATCAGGTGCCACTCTGCCTCCGGCAGCTCGGCCAGCTTCGGCAGCGCCTCCTGGACGCGGTTCTCACCCAGCGCGTCGACCCCGGCCGCGAGCGCCGCCCGGCACTCGTCCAGCGATCGGCCCTTGGTCGCGGCGAGGATGCGGATGACCGACAGGTCTCCACCCGCCTGCTCGATCCGGCGCCGGACTTCCGCGAGCCGTTCGGCGATCAGGCCGTCGATAGCGCCACTATGCCCGCGAAGCGGGAACCGTCGCCGTCACGGCGATGCGAAGGCAGGCGCTCGTCCTCCAGGGTGCACGCGCCATGCCGGAACACATTCGACTCAATGACGCCGGCTTCGACGAGCGCCCGGTGGTTGGCCGCGGCTAGATCGAGCAGAAACCTGCCGTTTGCGCTGGGCCGCACGACGTCGTCCGGGAAACGCTCGGCGACCTCGGCGCCAACCTCGTAGCAACGGCCGCAGATGCCGGGACCGATGCCCGCCAGCAGGCCGGCTGGGCGGCTGCCGAACTCGCGCTCGAGCGCGCGAACGGTATTCGTGACCACTCCGGCCGCAGTGCCCCGCCAGCCGGCGTGAACCAGAGCTGCCGCCGGGCGCCCGGGATCGAAGAGGACGATTGGGAAGCAGTCGGCAAAGGTGGCGAAGAGCGGCAGCCCGGGCTGCTCCGTGATCAGGGCGTCACAGCCGGCGGCCACCGTGCCCGGGCGGTCGATGAGCGCCACCTCCGCCCCATGCACCGCGGCCGCAAAGCTCAAGCGATCGGGGTCGACGCCGGCGGCGATCGCCAACCGGCGCCGGGCGGGGGTCAGCAGCGGGCCTTCGCTGTGGCGCATCTGGCCAAAGGTGCGCGTCGAGAAGGCGTGGATGAACCCGGGCCGCTCGAGTGCGGCGATCGTCAGGAGCAAACGCTGAACCGGCTCAATAGACGAGGGGGGCGGTCCACTCCAGGAAGCGGCCTCCCTGCTCCTCGGCGGCTGAGGTCAGGGTCTCCCGGAGCTTGGTGATGGCTCCGGGCGCCGGCACCATCATCTCGACCACGGTCAGTGTCCAGCGGCCGTCGGGCTCCGCCCGGAGCTGAGAGCGCGTCCCCTCCTTCTCGAGGCTGGCCATCACGGCCCGCGCCTCGGATTCGCCTTCGAACAGAAGGAAGCAGCGGACCGGATGGGGCAGCTTCATGCGCGACCCCGCCGCCTCGAGCGCGCGGATCTTGGCCAGGTCTTCCTCGGCCGGCGGGGTCAGGCTGACAGAGGCCTCGCGGCGGCGGCTCAGGCTGCGCGGAAAGAACCAGCCCTGCCAGTCCATGAGGCAAGGTTATCGGCGGGAAGGGCCACAGGACTGGGCGGGCCGATAGCGGAAATTGAGATTCTCCACGCTTATAGGCGCAAGCGCTGCCGTAAGGGCCGGCTTTGCCGGTCCGTGTGAGTCCCGTCATCCAGGCGTTGGAGACGTTGCATCTCAACAAATCTGCGATATATCGAGGGTTGCGACGGCGGCGAAGAGGAGGGCGGGTACGTGGGGGGAACCTGGGTTCCCCCC
>CAZHAC010000384.1:0-2325 GCA_964529765.1 uncultured Actinomycetes bacterium | reverse complement strand
ATTCCTGGACGGTCTTCGCCGGCTCTGCGACGAGCACGGCGCGCTGCTCGTCTTCGACGAGGTCATCACCGGGTTCCGCGTCGCTCCAGGGGGAGCACAGCAGCTGTTCGGGATCGAGCCCGACTTGACCGTGCTCGGCAAGATCATCGGAGGCGGGCTGCCTGTCGGCGCTTATGGCGGCCGGCGCGATCTCATGGAACTGGTGGCGCCGCTGGGGCCCGTCTACCAGGCCGGCACGCTTTCCGGCCACCCGGCTGTCATGGCCGCTGGCGCGGCGACGCTCGAGCTGCTCGACGGTCCCGCGTACGCCCGGCTGGAGACGCTGGGCTCGGCGCTCGAGGAGGGGCTGGCCGAGCACGGCGAGGTGACCCGGGTGGGCTCGCTCCTGACCCTGCGCGTCGCCGACTTTGCACGACTGCATGGGCGTTTGCGGAGCGCCGGGGTTCTGATCCCGCCCGCCCAGGAGGAGTCATGGTTCATATCGATCGCTCACACCGAGCAGGACGTCCGCCGGACGCTGGAGGCTCTGGGATGAGCTCCGACCTCTTTCTGCGGGCCGCCCGGCACGAGCCGGTCGGCATGACCCCCGTGTGGTTCATGCGCCAGGCCGGACGCTCGCTGCCCGAGTACCGGCAGCTGCGCGAGAAGCACACGCTGGTCGAGATCGTCGCCCAACCGGAGCTCTGTGCCGAAGTCACGCTGCAGCCGGTGCGGCGGTTGGGCGTCGACGCTGCCGTGATGTTCGCCGACATCATGCTGCCTCTGCGCGGGATGGGCGTGGACTTCGAGCTCGTGGAGTCGGTGGGCCCGGTGGTCGCCTCGCCGATCCGGACGGGGGCCGACGTCGACCGTCTGGCCACGCCCTCCGGGGAAGAGGCGGCTCCCCAGGTCATCGAGGCCGTCCGCTACGTGGTGTCGGAGTCGCCGGTGCCCGTGATCTGCTTCTGTGGTGGGCCCTTCACTCTGGCTTCATACCTGATCGAGGGCCGTCCGAGCCGCGAGCACCTGCTGACCAAGCGTCTGATGTTCACCGAGCCCGAGGTCTTCCAGCGGCTGCTCGCCAAGCTGGCGCGAGTGATGTCCGGCTACCTTGCCGCCCAGGTCGCCGCTGGTGCGGCGGCGATCCAGGTTTTCGACAGCTGGGTGGGAGCACTGTCGGTCGAGGACTATGAGCAGCGGGTGGCGCCGCACACGAAGGCGATCTTCGACGCCGTCGCTCAGCTCGGCGTGCCTCGGATCCACTTCGGCACCGGGACCGCCGGTCTCCTGGAAGCGATCGCCGCCACCGGCCCAGACATCGTCAGCCTCGACTGGCGGGTGCCTCTCGACCGGGGCTGGGAGCGAGTCGGCCTGGACCGCGGCGTCCAGGGCAACCTGGATCCGGCGGTCCTCCTGGGTCCGGAGTCCTTCGTGCGCGAGCGGACGGCCGGGGTGCTGCGCGAGGCCGGGGGGCGGCCGGGACACATCTTCAACCTCGGCCATGGCGTCCTTCCCGATACGCCGGTCGAGAACCTGCAGGCGGTCATCGAGACCGTCCGCGAGGGGGTTACAGCGGATGTATAGCCAGCGTGCGGCGCTCCTCTGCATGGCTTACGGGGCGCCCAGAGACGATTCTCAGGTAGAGGCCTACTTCACCCACATTCGCGGAGGGCGGCGGCCGTCGGAGGAGGCGCTGGCGCATCTGCGCCACCGCTACCAGGCGATCGGCGGTTCACCGCTCGAGGAGATCACGCGCCGCCAGGCGGCGGCGCTCGGGTCCCGGCTGGCGATGCGGACGCAGGTCGGCATGAAGCACGCGGCCCCCTTCATCGCGGAGGCGGTGGCGCAGATTAAGGCCGAGGGATACGAACGGATCGTCGGCCTCCCCCTGGCGCCACACTTCGCCCGCATGAGCGTGGGCGGCTACGAGAGGGCGATCCGCGAGGTTTGGGACGGCGAGCTCGAGTTCATCGCCGGCTTCTCAGAGCACCCGGCTTTCATACGGGCCGCGGCGGGACTCGTACGTGAAGGGCTGCGCGGCTATTCGCCGGATCGCGTCTTCTTCACCGCTCACAGCCTGCCCGAGCGGATCATCGCCGAGGGCGACCGCTACGACGAGCGGCTGCTCGAGAGCGCCCGCCGGGTGGGCGAGCAGGTTCAGCTCGACGTTCCCTGGGAGTTCGCATACCAGTCCGCGAGCGCGACCGGAGAGCCGTGGCTGGTCCCAGATCTGCTGGACGCGGTCGAACGGTCCGGCGCCCGCCGTGTGCTGGTCTGTCCGATCGGGTTCGTCTCCGACCACCTGGAGATCCTCTACGACATCGACATCGAGGCCCAGGAGTTCGC
>CAZHAC010000383.1:0-2331 GCA_964529765.1 uncultured Actinomycetes bacterium | reverse complement strand
TGATCGACACCCTTCTCCGCACGCTGCCCGAAGAGCCCGCGTTTCGTTTTCACCTGGACGGCCAGATGGCGGTGATCGACGACTACCTCGAGGTGCGCCCGTGGCGCGAAGCCGAGCTGCGGGCGGCGGCTGAGGCGGGTCGAGTCTCCCTCGGCCCCTGGTACACGCTGCCCGACGAACACCTGGTCAGTGGAGAGTCGCTCATCCGCAACCTCGAACTGGGATTGGAGCGAGCCCGGGCCTTCGCGCCGGCAGCCGAGCCGATGGCGATCGGCTACGTGCCGGACCAGTTCGGGCACACGGCGCAGCTGCCCCAGCTTCTGCGCCGCTTCGGCATCGGGGTCGCGGTGCTCTGGCGCGGAGTGCCGGGCTCCGTGCGCTCCAGCGTCTTCGCCTGGACGGCGCTCGACGGCTCTGAGGTCGAGGTGGTGCACATGCGGCGCGGGTACGGGCACGGCCGCCAGATGCCGGTCGCCGGGGCCGAGCTGGGGGAGCGGCTGCGCGAGGAGGTGGACTGGCAGCGGGAGCACAACCCAGATGGGCCCTGGCTGGTGATGACGGGCGACGATCACCTGCCGGTGCCGGTTGGGCTGACCGCCGGCCTGGAGGAGGTCCGGATGGTCGACGCGGCCGGGATTTCGTCCCTGACTGATTACGTTGCCGTCCGCCCGAAGGCCCGGGAGCGGGTCGAGGGTGAGCTGCACTCGGCGGCGACTTCGTTCGTCCTCAAGGGAACGCTCTCGGCTCGGTTCCCGCTCAAGCTGCGCCACGCCGCGCTCGAGCGCCGCCTGGAGAGGTACGTGGAGCCCGCCTGGACGCTCAGCGGCCGGCCCTGGCCCGACCGCCGGCTTGCCTACGCCTGGCGCCAGTTGATCCTCAACAGCGCCCACGACAGCATCTGCGGCTGCTCGATCGATCAGGTCCACGAGCAGGCGTCGGAGCGTCTCGGCCGCGCCGAGTCGGTCACCGGCCGTCTCTGGTCGGAGCTTGGCGGCGAGAGTGGGCGTCGTTTCTTCAATCCCAGCCCGTTCGAGCGGCTGGGCGTGCCTGCTCTCGGCGCCGATGCACCGGTTGTGGCCCCTCCCGAGCTCCTCGACGTCGCCGCTTTGGGGTTCCAGCTCGAGGACATCGAGGATCGGGGCGACGAGTACACGTTCGATCCGCCCGCCGGCGCCCGGCCGGAGCGGCGGCCCCTGGCCGGAGCCACCGCGACGCGCGACCCTGAGGGCTTTGTGCGCCTGCGCATCCGGATCGACAACCAGGCGCCGAACCACCGGCTCCGGCTCGTGATACCGGCAGACACTTCCGGGGGAGCCTGGGCGGGCGTTGCCTTTGGCGCTGTCCAGCGGGCGTACCGAACTCCGGGGACGGCGCCCGGGATCGAGTTCGACGTGCGCACGGATCCGGCGCGGGGCTGGGTCTTCAGCGGCGGCCGCGCGATCGCGCTCGGAGGGCCGTTCGAGTACGAGCTGCTTCCGGATGGGATCGCGGTGACCCTGCTGCGCTGCGTCGGCTGGCTGTCGCGATCCGACCTCGCCAACCGGCCCGGCGCCGCGGGGCCCACCCTGGCGACGCCCGGTGCCCAAATGCTGGGCGTCCACGAATTCGAGCTGGCCATCGCCAGTGCCGGCTCCTGGCCCGAGGCGGCGCTGCTCTACGAGCGCTTCGCGCACCCCCTGGTGCCGGCACCGGCGGCCGAGCTGGCGCCTTTCTCTGGGCTCGGCGAGGGCGAGGTGCTAAGCGCGCTCCGGCGGGTCGGCGGGCGGGCGCAGCTGCGGGCCTGGTCGGCCAAGACGTTCAAGATCGAGGACCGTTGGCTCGACTGAGCGAGCCGCTCGTCCTGGCGGTGGACGTCGGCTCCTCATCGGTACGCGCGATCCTTTACGACGCTCGCGGTGCGCCGGTCGCGGGCGCCGCCTCCCAACACGCCTACCAACAGCGAAGCGGCGAGGACGGAACCGCAGAGGTGCCGGCCGCCGAGCTGCTGCGCCTTGTCGAGCGCACCCTCGACGAGACCCTGTCAGGAAGGCGCGAGGAAGTGGCCGCGGTCGGTTTTTCGACGTTCTGGCACGGGCTGCTGGGACTCCGCGGTGGGCGGCCGGTGACACCCGTCTGGCTGTGGTCCGACTCGCGGAGCTGGCGGGAGGCGGAGGCTTTGCGGCAGCGGGCCGACTCAGAGAAGATCCGCCAGCGCACGGGCTGCCCGATCCACCCCAGCTACTGGCCGGCCAAGCTCAAGTGGGCCGGTCCCGCTACCGCGGAACGCTGGTGCAGCCTCGGCGACTACTTCTACCTGCGGCTCTTCAAAGAGCTCAGCACGTCGCTCTCGAT
>CAZHAC010000382.1:0-2339 GCA_964529765.1 uncultured Actinomycetes bacterium | reverse complement strand
GCCGTTGCCGTTCTTCTTCATACGCTCACTCCTATGCGCCGGTGCTCGGTCAGCAACGCCCAGAGGGCGTTCTGGTTCCGGCGGACGTTGTCGAAATCGAGCGAGCAGTAGACGGCTCGCCCTTCCTTGCGCTGTTTGACCACCCCACCTCTCCGCAGCAGCGCCAAGTGCCACGAGATGCGCGGCTGGCTCATGTGGAGCAGGCCCGCCAGGTCGCTCACGGTCACCTCGGAAGTGCCCTGGCCCTCGCGCGCCAGCGTTTCCACGATTCGCAGGCGCGTCGGGTTGGCGAGTGCCGAGAAGTGCGCTACCAGCTCGTGACGCGGAGGCTGGTCATACATAAACGCTAGCTTATGCGATGCGCCATACATAAGAAAGTCGTTATGCGACTTTCCAGCGAGGGGTCGCTCCGCCGGCGCAGGTGGGCTGCGGCGCTGTCAAGCCACACGAAGCGCGGTCTTCACCGATTCCGTGAACGAGGCGTAGGATTTCGTGATAGCGGACATGGCGAAACACAACTTCGACGATTCCACCGCGGAGCTTGCGCACGACATCGTCGAGAACGCCCAGGAGCTCGTCCGCCTGGAGATCGCGCTCGCCAAGCAAGAGGTGAAGGAGCTTGCGGCCAGCAATGCCGTCGCCGCCGGATCTTTCGCAGTCGCCAGCCTGCTGGCGACGCTCGCAATTCTGGTCGCACTTCCGGTATTGATCGTCGTTCTGGTGCCCCTGCACTGGCTGGCGGCGCTCGTGTGGCTGGTGCTCTACCTGGTAGTCGCCGGCGGGCTTGCTCTGTTCGGGCGCTCGCGGCTCCGGATCGAGGTCCCGCAGCGGACGCTCTCAAGCCTCAGGGAGACCAAGGCATGGGCTCTTCGTCAACTGAGTACGAGCAGCAGATAGCCGACGTCCGCGGCTCGATGGAGTCGCGGATCGTCGAGCTTCGCGAACGCAGCCGCGATACCCTCCAGCGAACGCGACGGACGGTGATCGTGGCCGCCGCGGTGGGCGCCGGCCTGGGCGCGGCTGCGGTGACCGCCATGTTCATCTACCGCTGGCGGCGGCCGCCGAGTTTCAACCAGCGGATGGAGCGTGCGCTTCCTGGTGGCTGGTGGAACTGGCTGCGCAATGCCCGCGACAAGCTGGAGCTCGGCTTCCGGAAGAACGTCCCGCCCATCCGCCTTTACGTCGGTGACCAAGCCGTCGGCGAGCAGCCGCCCGTGACCAATTGGGAACGGATCGCTGTCAGGGCGGCCCAAGCCGGGGGGACCGCGCTGGCCGGCGCTATCGTGACTGGCGTGCTCGGCCGAGTCGGCCGTGGCGTCAGGGGCGGCGGAGCGAGCCCGGTCGGCGGGGGCGGCGGGGGCGGCGGCAAGACGGCCTGAGTCGGCCCGCTGCCGGCAAAAGGCCGGTATATCGGGCCCAGTAATTAGCCGCTCCCGGCAACGGGCTGGAACCACGGCACCGCGTTTACTGGCACTGTTGACACCCCGCCCTAAGCTGGCGGCAACCCCCGGGAGGGGGGTTTTGGCGGTGGGTACTCCGGAGTAACTAGGGGTCCAGGCGCAGGTTGGCGCCGGTCAGGGGGGCGGAGTCGGGGGAGGCCAGCCAGGCGACCATCCGGGCCACATCCTCTGGCCGTAGCGCGGGCTCGCGGGGGGCGCCGCTAAGCGCGAGCATCGGCGCGTCGATCGAGCCGGGGCTAATCGCGTTGACGCGGATGCCAAGCGCCCTTCCTTCGACTGCCAGGGCTTCGGTCAGGCCAGCCAGGCCCGACTTGGCGGCGACGTAGGCGGCCATCCGCGGAAACTTTTCCGCGCCCCACCACCCGGAGAGCGAAGAGACGTTGACGATGCTTCCGCCCGGACTCATCCGCCGGAACGCTTCCCGGCTGCAGTAGAAGGCGGCCGAGAGCCCAGCGTCGAGGGTCGCCCGCCAGTCCTCCGGCTCCATCTCGACCACGAGCTTCGGCACCAGGACGGCGGCATTGTTGACGAGAACGTCCCAGCGCTCAAGCGCGCCGGCCGCGGCCGCCACCTGCTCTGGCCGCGAGACGTCGACCGCAGCGCCTCGGCTCCAATCGGCGACCTGGTAGCCGCGCTCGCGAAGGGTGGCGCAGATTGCCCGGCCCAGGCCGCCCGACCCGCCGGTGACGACCGCGATCACGCCTGCAGGACCCTCTCATAGTCGGCCGCGCAGCGGTCGATGAGCAGCAGCCCCCGCGCCCGCGCGCGCACGGCGGCGCGATCGAGCCGGCGCGCGCGGTCAATCGCGTTCACCAATCCGGCCTCATCGCCGGGATCGACCAGGCAGCCCCCAACGCCCTCCTCGATGATGTCGGGCAG
>CAZHAC010000381.1:0-2340 GCA_964529765.1 uncultured Actinomycetes bacterium | reverse complement strand
TCCGAGGTGCCGTTGCCGTAGCGCGAGACGCACTCGACGCCGACGCTGAGGAAGACGTCGCCCTCGCCGGCCCGGATGGCATGCGCCGCCATGCGGGAGGTCTGAAGGCTGGACGAGCAGTAGCGCGTCACGGTGCAGCCCGGGGTGTCGAGCCGCGCCAGCACGCTGATCACCCGGCCCAGGTTGAAGCCCTGCTCGCCGCCCGGCAGTCCGCAGCCACAGATCAGGTCGTCGATCATCTGCGGCTCCAATTGAGGCACCTTGTCGAGGACCTGCTTGGTGACGTAGGCCCCCAGGTCATCGGGTCGAACGTCGATCAGATGACCCTTGAACGCCCGGCCGATCGGGGACCGGCCGTAGGCGACGATGACTGGCTCCGGCATGCTCTAACTCCTTCGGTAGGTTGCGTCCGAGTGTACGCGCGGCTGGATGCGGGGCCCGAATCCGAGGCTCTCGTTGAGCGGCATCCGCGGCCCACGCCGGGGGGCGTCGAGTCCGGCTCCGAGCAGCAGCCGGATCACCCGCGCCCGGTGCGGCCGGAACGGCTCCAGCAGCTCGAGCATGCGGACGTCGTCCGAGCGGGCGGGATGGGCAGGGTCGAGCGCGTGGGCGACCAGATGCGGCATGTGGTAGTCGCCCAAGGGCACCGCGTCGGCGTCGCCGAGCGCGACCAGCGCTACCTCGGCCGCCGTCCAGGGCCCGATGCCCGGGATCGCGGTCAAGCGCCTGGTCAGCGTTTCGGAGTCGGTCGCCTCGGACAGGCGCGTCGAATAGGAGGCCGCGCGCCGGATGATCTCAGCCCGCCGGCGCTCGACGCCGAATGAGTGGAAGACCTCGTAACCCGTGGCCACCAGGCACGACGGATCGGGCGGCACCGAGAGGCCCGTCGCCGGGCCTGGCGCCGGCTCGCCGAGCGTGCGCACCAACCTGTTCAACGCGATCCTGGCTTCTTTTCCGGGGACCTTCTGCTCGAGGATGGAGGCGGTCAGGGCCTCGACGACGGCATGGGTTCGCGGGATGCGAAGCCCGGGATGGCGACGATGCAGGTCGGAGACCAGCGGGTGGTGGCGCGGCTCGAATCCGGTCAGGTCGTCGCCCTCGCCAACCAGGTCGGGCGCGTGCTCGACCAGCCAGCGCGCACCCGGGCCCCAGGCCTCGACGGTGACGGTTCCCGCGCGCCGGTCGACCACGATGTGCTCGGTCCCCGGGCCCTCTGGCGTTCGCGTGGCCCGCCAGGCCTCGCCGGCTGAAAGGCGCACGGAGGCGTCCAGATAGCCGCGCCGGACCGGAAACAGGGTGGCGCCGAGGTCGAGCGGGCGGTGCGTGCGAAAGGTGGCCGCAGCGTCGGGCACCGGGTCACCATAAGGCCCTGAGCCCCGTCGCCGTTTCTTGTCTAGGCGGCCCTGAGCATCTGGTCGAGTGTCTCGCGGAGCACGGCCAGCGTCGGCGGCTTGACGACGAAGCCGTCGGCTCCCGCGCTGCGCCACAGGCTCTCGTCCGCCTGGCCGATGCTGGCCGAAAAGAGGAGGATCGGGATACCGGCCAGTGCGGGCTCGTCCCGGATCCGGCGCGTGAGCTCGAGGCCGCCCAGTTCGGGCATATGGACGTCGGATATCACAAGGTCGGGTGGCTCGCTGAGCGCCGAGCGCAATGCCTCCTCACCATCCGCGACCACGATCGCCGTGTAGCCGAGCGTTCTCAGGAAGACGGTCATCAAGCGGCGAATGGTCGGGTCGTCGTCGGCGACCAGGATCCGGGCGCTCATGTGCCGGTGCCCACCTCTTGCCCAGCCTCATGACCGGCCTCTTGTCCGTCCGTGCCCCGCGGCCGGCGGACCGGGATGACCACGTGAAAGGTCGCGCCCTTCCCCACCTCGCTGTCGACCCAGACCCGGCCTCGATGCATCTCCACTATCTGGCGCACGAGCGGCAGCCCGAGGCCGGTGCCCTTGATCAACTCCCGGTCCTTGGCCTCGTGGCGCGCATAGCGCTCGAAGATCGTGGTGACGGCCGCGGGCGGAATGCCGAGGCCGGTGTCGGAGACGCGGATTTCCGCCTCACCCCCATGGCGAGCCGTGGCCAGGGTTACGGTGCCGCCCTTCGGCGAGTACTTGATCGCGTTGCTGGCCAGGTTGGAGACCACCTGCGTGAGCTTATCGGCGTCACCGTCGACGGTCCCGATGCCACCCGCCAGCTTCAACTCCAGCCGGTGCGCGTCGGTCGTCGCCTGCCAGCGTTCGGCGACCTCGATGACGACCTTGTTGAGATCGACCCGGCCGTAGTTGAGCTGCATCCGGCCGGACTCCATCCGGTCGAGGTCGAGCATCTCGGAGATCATCCG
>CAZHAC010000380.1:0-2348 GCA_964529765.1 uncultured Actinomycetes bacterium | reverse complement strand
GCGCTCTTGAAGGCGGTCTGCCTTCCAGGTCACCAGGTTCCGTTCGCTTCTCGCGAGATGCCGGTCGCGCGCGGTTGGGGGAGCGGCGGGCTCCAGGTCACCCTCTCGGTGCTGACCCCCGAGGACACGCTGAAGGTGATCGACCAGGGCTCCGACGACAGCATGAATGCGATCGCGATCCGGGACCTGGTGCAGGCGACGACTCGCCTGCGCACGACGACTGACGCCCGCGTCGCGACGTTGATCCAGACGCGGCACCGCATCCCCGAGGACGAGCTCCACGAAGGTCAGGTGCTCGTCTTTCAGGTCCCCATCGCCGATCCCCTGCGGATCGTCGATTCGCGTCCCTCGGTAACCCGGCGGCTCCACGCCGAGCGCGACTACGCCCCCGTCTGGCTCTACCTCTACGAGGACCTGGCTCAGGTCGGCCACTCGAGCTTCACTCACAGCCACCCGGTCGAGGTGGAGGGCGGTTACGTGATGAGCCCGACGCCGATCCCGCGGCACGACGTCGAGCGGCTCGACCGGGCGCCCTTCCTCTCACTCTTCGGTGCCGGCCGCGAGGCCATCGTGTACGCGCTGCCACCCTACACACGCGTCCGGCCACTGGCCTTCCGGGATCGCCCTTTCGAGCGCGAGCGAATGACCGTTCCCTGTGCGCTGTGCGGCGCCACCGACACCTACCTGGTTGAAGACGAGGGCGCGGAAGAGCCGCGGATGGTCTGTTCCGACACCGACCACTGCCGGCGGCGCCGCCGCGAGCAGGCCGAGCGATGACGGCAGTGCTGGAGGTCGAGGAGATGACGGTGCGTTACGGCCCCGGGTGCCGCGAGTGCGCTGCCAACCTGGATGGGCCCGCACGCTGCCCCGTGTGCGGCAGCGTCTGGGCGTGCCGCGGGCTCTCGTTCGACGTCGGGCCGGGGGAGGTCCTGGGCATCGTCGGCGAGTCGGGCTCCGGTAAGTCAACCGCCCTCGCCTGCGCCAACCTGGACCTCCAGCCGCTCTCGGGGAGTGTGCGCCTGCAAGGAGAGGACGTGACATGGGTGACCGGGGCCGCCCGCCGCCGGCTGCGTGCCGAGGTTCTCGGCATCGTCTACCAGACGCCGGCGCAGGGACTCGACCTCGACCTCACGGCCGGTGGCAACATCGCCTCCCGGATGCTCGCCGCCGGAATGCGCGAATATGCCGCGCTGCGGGCGCGGGCGGGCGAGCTGGTCCAGGCAACGGAGCTGCCGCTGGAGCGGCTGGACGCCGTCACCCGCACCTTCAGCGGGGGGATGCAGCAGCGCGTCCAGGTCGCCAAAGCGTTAGCCACGCGGCCGCCCATCCTGATGCTCGACGAGCCGACGTCGGGCCTTGACGTCTCCGTCCAGGCTCGGATTCTCGACCTCATCCGCCGCCTCCAGCG
The DNA here is from genome assembly GCA_964529765.1 of uncultured Actinomycetes bacterium. Taxonomy (GTDB): domain Bacteria; phylum Chloroflexota; class Dormibacteria; order Dormibacterales; family Dormibacteraceae; genus CAZHAC01. The sequence goes on along the minus strand of CAZHAC010000380.1, from coordinate 940 downwards.
GGAGACGCAGGTGGCGATGCTGGTGGTCTCCCACGACCTCGGCGTGATCCGCATGCTCGCCGACCGGCTCCTCGTCATGCGCCAGGGGCGGATCGTGGAGCGCGGCCTCACCGACCAGCTCCTGAACGATCCCCAGCACCCGTACACACAGCTCCTCGTGAGTTCTCAACTGGCGTGACCGTGCTCCAGGTCAGGGACCTTCGAAAGCGGTACGTGCGCCACCTTATCGACGGGCGCGTGGAGGATGTGCTGCAGGGCGTCGATCTCGAGGTCGGCCTCGGCGAATGCGTGGTTGTGACCGGGCCGAGCGGCTCGGGCAAATCCACGCTGCTTCGCTGCGTCTACCGGCAGGCGCTGCCTGACTCGGGCCGCGTGCTGGTCGGCGCCGCCGGCCGCGAGATCGACCTCGTGAGCGCGTCCGACCGCGAGGTGCTGGAAGCTCGGCGGACGACGGTCGGCCTGGTCACCCAGTTCCTGGATGTGGTGCCCCGCGTCGCCGCGGTCGACCTGGTGGTCCAGGCCGGCTGCTCGCCGGAGGAGGCGCGGGAACTCCTGGCCAGCCTGGGGCTGCCCGACGAGCTGCATGACGTGCCCCCGGCGACCTTCTCCGGCGGTCAGCGTCAGGTGGTCAATCTCGCTCGCGCCCTCGCGCGCACGCGTCCACTTCTGATGCTCGACGAAGCCACGGCCTCGCTCGACCCCGGGCGCCGGGAGACCGTCTTGCGGGTGCTGATGCAGCGGAAGCGGGCGGGCACAGCGCTGCTGGCTGTTTTCCACGACGTGCCCAAGCTGCGTGGATTGGTTGATCGGGTGGTTTCAATGCGTGGAGGTCGGGTGGCGGCATGAGTGGTTTTGCGATTAAAGCCCGACGGCTCTTCTCTGAGGGCCGGGAGGTGAAAGACGGCATCGTGCTCGTGGAGGACGGCGTCGTCCAGGACGT
>CAZHAC010000379.1:0-2357 GCA_964529765.1 uncultured Actinomycetes bacterium | reverse complement strand
CCGAACCCACCAGAGGCGCGACCAGTCCTCGGACCACTCGTCGACCAGCATCGTGACCCGGGGATGAGCGCGCACGTTTTCGAGCCTGGCCAGCCGTGGCGAAGCCTTCGGTTTTTGGTCGACCGCCGAGAAGACCTGGTCACCGGCAAGCACGAAGCAGAACGGTACCGCGTGCGGTGTTCCGTCAGGGCGGACGGTGGCCAGCGTGGCTACGCGCGAGCGCGCGATTCGCTGCCGCATCTCCTCCTTTGTCAGCACCGGATTAAGCTACCGCTGGAATGGATGCTGGGGCGCGTGAAGCCCCGCGTCTGCCGCGGGATTGAGTCTCGTGGAGGGATGGTGAGGTGGCGGTTTTCTGGATCGCGTTAGCGATCGTCTTCGCCGTTGCCGAGGTGCTCACGGTGGCGTTCTTCGCCCTCTTCGTGACGATCGCCGCCCTGGGCGCGGCGGTGGCCGCAGCGGCCGGGCTCGACATCGTCTGGCAGTCGATCGTCTTCTTCGTCCTGGCGCTCGTGGGACTCGTTGCCGGCCGGCCTCCACTGATGCGTTACGTGCGCCGGCGGCGTGCGCCGGCACTGGCGTCGGGAGCTCAGGTGATGATCGGCCGCACGGCGCTCGTCACCGACCCGATCCCTGATGCCCAGCAGCCCGGCCACGTCCAGATCATGGGTGAGCGCTGGCCGGCGGTCTCCGCCGATGGCTCCCCGATCAAGGCCGGGCAGCAAGTGCTCGTCCTCGAGATTCGCAATGCGACTCTGGTGGTCGCGCCATGACCCCGAAAACACGGGGAATCAGGAGGTAAATATGGGCCCGCTCATCGTCGCCGCACTCATCGTCTTACTGGCGCTGGTGGTTCTCTTTCGCTCGGTCAGGATCGTCCAGCAGGGTCTGGTCGGGGTCGTCAAGCGGCTCGGTCAGTTCCACAGCGTGCGCAACCCCGGCATCACCTTCCTCGTTCCCTTCATTGACAGCCTTGCCCTGGTCGACATGCGTGAGACCCCACGCACCGGGGACCGCCAGGACGTGATCACCAAGGACAACGTCTCGGTCGCCGTGAACGCGACCATCTTCAGCCAGGTTGTCGATCCCCGGCTCGCCCTCTTCCAGGTCAGCAACTACTTCATCGCGGTCGACCAGCTGTCGCGCACCACCCTGCGTGCCGTGTTCGGCGCCATGACCCTGGACGACGCCCTCAGCCAGCGAGAGCAGATCAACGCGCAGCTGCAGACCCAAATGGAGTCGGTCACCGACAAGTGGGGGATCCGGATCAACCGGATCGAGATCGTCGACATCGTGCCGCCTCAGCAGATCCTGCAGGCGATGGCGCTGCAGAAGCAGGCCGATCAGGAGAAGCGGGCGGCGATCCTGCAGTCGGAGGGCCAGCAGCAGTCGGCCATCAACATCGCCGAGGGTCAGAAGCAGGCCGCGATCAAGACCGCCGAGGGCCAGAAGCAGTCCGCCATCCTCTACGCCGAAGGCCAGAAGGAGGCGCAGATCCTGCAGGCGGCAGGGCGGGCGCAGGCGATCGAGACCGTTTACAACGCGATCCACGAAGGGCATCCCGATCCCTCGCTGATGGCCATCCTGCAGCTGGACACGCTCTCCAAGTGGGCCGAGAGCCAGAACACGAAGCTCGTCGTGCCGTACGAGACGGCCGGGCTCATGGGCGCCGCACAGGCGCTCCGCGCGGCGATGGCGGAGGCGCCAGACGGGACTCGCCCGGTGACCACCAAGTAGCGGTCGCCCGGCCGCTGGTCGGGCTCGGCCGCGGGCTACTCTTTCGGTGTGGCAAGCAAGCGTGAGGAGCTGCGAACCTTCGACGCCGCCTCGGCGAACGCCGCGCTGCCCGCGGTCCGCCGGCTGGTTCAACGCATAGTCGAGACGTCCCACCGGCTGCCTGACCTGGACGACCAGGTCAAGGTGGCGCGCTACCGGGCGCTGCGCCCGGGCGCTTCCCAGGAGGAGCGGGAGGAGCTCGAACGGCGCGAGGCCGAGATCGAGGGGGCGGAGGCCTCGCTGGGCGAGGGCATCTTCGCCCTTCAGGAGATGGGGGTTCACCTGAAGGACGCCCGGATGGGCCTGGTCGACTTTCTCGCCTACCGGGAAGGCGAGCTGGTCGAGCTGTGCTGGAAGCTGGGCGAGGAGCGGGTCGCCTACTGGCACCGGATCGGCGAGGGATTCCCGGGCCGCAAACCGCTCTAACGTAAATTTCCGCCAGACAGCTGGCGCTTAACAACCACCCTTGACGTGACCGCTAACCTCGGCGCGTACCCCCCGGGGAGGGCGGGGATTCGGAGGGTGGGTGCTTTAACCACAGGGCCGCCAGAGCTTGCCAGGCCGGCGCGGCCTAGAGCTTG
>CAZHAC010000378.1:0-2364 GCA_964529765.1 uncultured Actinomycetes bacterium | reverse complement strand
GGACCGCGAGCGCCGCCAGGCCGTCGTCGAAGAACTGAGCCTCGTCGATGGCGACCACGTCGGCGTCCGTCGCCAGCAGGCCGATCTCGGCCGAGTTGGACACCGGTTCGGCCGCCATCGAGACGCCCCCGTGGGTCGATATCGCCTCCGATCCCTCGTAGCGATCGTCAAGGGAGTGTTTGAAGAGGGCCACATGGCGGCCGGCGATGCGGTGCACGGTGGCGAGGCGCAGCAGCTCACCGCTCTTGTTGCTGAACATCGGTCCCGAGATCACGACCAACGAGCCCTTGCGCGCTCCCACGGCCAGTAGGCTAGCGGGACGATGACCGCGATCGCCCCCCGGCCACTGGTTACAGCAGACTGGCTTCGCCAGCACATTTCCGATCCCGACCTGCGCGTGATCGACTTTCGCTGGTACCTGGACGGACGCTCGGGCCAGGAGGCCTACCGCGCCGGTCACATTCCAGGAGCCATGTTCGTAGACCTCGACCAGATGACTCCGACCGACGGTCCCGGGCGCCATCCGATCCCGAGTCGGGAGACGTTCACCGAAGCCATGCGCGCAGCCGGCGTCTCCGAGACAACGTTCGTCGTCGCCTATGACGACGCTTCGGGCTCCGTCGCGGCCCGCCTCTGGTGGCTGCTGAGGCACTTCGGCCACCCGGCGGCGGCCGTGCTGGACGGAGGCATCCAGGCCTGGCCGGAGCCGCTCGAGCCTGGCGATGTCAGCGTGCCGCGTGGCAGCTTCAAAGCCGTGACAGCTCGGCCGGACGATGTCGTCGACCTCCAGACGGTCCTTTCTAGGCCAGCGCGGACCGTCCTGCTCGACGCCCGCGCCCCCGAGCGCTATCGCGGCGAGACCGAGCCGATCGACCCCCGCGCCGGTCATATTCCGGGTGCGCGAAGCGCGCACTGGGCCGGGAATCTCGACGGCGAAGGTCGCTTCCTGGAAGCCCCGCGCCTGCGCCAGCGGTTTCGCGAGCTTGGCGTCGAGCGCGGGGAGGAGCTCATCGCCTACTGCGGATCCGGCGTCAACGCCTGTCACAACCTGCTCGCTCTCGAGCTGGCGGGCCTGCTGGGCGGCCGGCTCTACGAGGGATCCTGGAGCGACTGGTCGCGCAATCCCGACCTCCCCGCTGCGACCGGCGCCGAACCTTAGCCGGGCTTAACCTTTAACGCCGTGCTGCTCCAAGGAAAGAAGATCGTCGTCACCGGGATCCTCAACCGCGCCTCGATCGCCTACGCGATCGGCGACGAATGTCAGAAGGCCGGCGCCGAGATCGTCACCACCAGCTTCGGCCGTGTCCGCTCCATCACCGAGATGACGATCAAGCGCCTGAATCCGGTGCCGGACGTCCTCGAGCTGGACGTGACCAAGCCCGAGGACATCGAGGGGGTCCGCGTCGAGCTCGAGAAGCGGTGGGGCCGGGTTGACGGGGTTGTCCATTCGCTCGCCTTCGCGCCCGAAGACGCACTCGGCGGCAACTTCCTCAAGACACCCTGGGCGAGCGTTGCGACGGCATTTCAGGTGAGTGCCTTCTCACTCAAAGAGGTCGCAGCCGGGCTGGCGCCTCTGATGCGCGAGCACGGTGGCTCGATCGTCACGCTCGACTTCGACAATTCCGCCCACGCCTGGCCCTCATATGACTGGATGGGCGTATCCAAGGCGGCCCTCCAGTCGGTGATGCGCTACCTGGCGCGGGACCTCGGCCCCGACAACATTCGAGTCAACGCCATCGCGGCGGGTCCGATCCGGTCGATCGCCGCTCGCGGGGTTCCGGGCTTCGACAAGGTGGTCGACGCCTGGTCGGCCCAGGCGCCACTGGGCTGGGACGTGAAAAACCCTTATCCGGTCGCCAGGACCGCGGTCGCGCTCTTGAGCGACTGGATGCCAAAGGTGACCGGTGAAACCATTCATGTCGACGGCGGCTACCACGCGATGGGAGCCCAGCTGCCGCTCGACGAGATTCCGGAGAGCTAGGCGAGCTTTCCAGGTTCGCAGGGCGCCGGCACCGGCCTGGTGGCGCGCAGTACCGCGAACCCTCGGAAGTTCAAATTCCCGTGAGCGCGTGTCTGCGCGCCACAATTGCCTTGACGTGGACATCGGCTTCCTCGTCTTTCCACGCCTCACCGTTCTCGACCTCGTCGGTCCCTGGGAGGTCCTGAGCAGGCTTCCCGACGCCCGTGCCCACCTCGTCTGGACCCGACCAGGTCCCGTGCTCGGCGAGCGTGGAATGGAGATTGCGGCCACGACGTCTTTCCAGGACTGCCCGCCACTGGATGTCCTGGTCGTCCCCGGTGGCCCCGGCCAGGCGTCGTTGATGCGCCACCAGCTGCTGATGGACTTCCTTCGCGAGTCGGCGG
>CAZHAC010000377.1:0-2368 GCA_964529765.1 uncultured Actinomycetes bacterium | reverse complement strand
ACCAGGTGGAGGCGCTCGATCGCTTCGCGCGCAAGTCGGCCGAAAACCTGATCAGCGCGATCGACCGCTCGCGGACGCCGGCGCTCGGCCGCTTCCTGTTCGCGCTCGGGATCCCGCAGGTCGGCGATGCGACTGCGGACCTCCTGGCAAGTGAGTTGGGAACGCTGGAGGCGATTCGGGGTGCCGGCCAGGAGCAGCTGGTGGCGGTCGAGGGGGTGGGGCCGAACATGGCCGGCGAGATCGCCGCCTTCTTCCGGGGACCGGCTTCCGACCTGGTCGACCATCTCCTGGATGCCGGCGTCCGGCCGCAGGAGGCGGAGCGGCCGTCCGGCGAGGGCCCGCTTTCGGGCAAGACGATCGTCTTCACCGGCAGCCTCGAGCAGATGACGCGGCCGGACGCCGAGGCGCTGGTGCGCCGCCTTGGTGGCAAGGCGGCAAGCAGCGTGAGCGCCAAGACCGACCTGGTGGTGGCCGGGCCGGGGGCGGGCTCCAAGCTCGAGCGGGCGCAGCGGCTCAAGGTCGACGTGGTCGATGAAGCGGGCTTCCTCGATATGGTCCGCGACTACGTCTGAAGAAACGGCGGCCTGCCCCGCTTGCGGGCTCGAGCTGCCTCTCTACGCCCGCTTCTGCGCTCGCTGCGGAACTCCCCAGCCCGCTCGCGCCAACACAGTGCCCGCGCCGCAGGGCGGCTATCTACCTCCTGCTTTTGCGCCTGCTCTTGCGCCCGCGCTCGCTCCGCTCTGGGTGATCGTGCTTTTCTGGGTGGGCGCCGCCTGTTCGCTGGCGCTGGCAGCGGTCTACGCCTCGATCGCGGCCTCGCCACACCTGCCCGACCTCCAGGCCGATCCCTCACAGGTGCGGACCAGCGCCATCCTGATCGCGGGTTGGGCGGTGGCTCTTTTCGGCGCCCAGATCGTGGCCGCTTACGGTCTCACGCGCCGCCGCCGGTGGGCGAAGGTGGCGGCGACGCTGGCCTGCGTGGGCTGGGCGCTGACCTGCATCGGCCTCCCGGTGGCGGTGTTCGTGCTCGCCGGCTTGTGGCGCGGCCGGTCCGATCCGCGCAGCTGAAAGCGGACGGTTCGGCGGTCAGGGTATTCTCGGGCGCGTGACTCTCTCCCGCGAGCAGGTGCGTCATGTCGCCAACCTGGCCCGGCTCGGGCTGGAGGAAGGCGAGGAGGAGTTCTACGCGACGCAGCTGAGCGGCATCCTGGCCCACATCGATCGTCTCCAGCAGCTGGATACGGAGGCGATCCCGCCCACCGCCCAGGTCGTCGCACTGCGCAACCCGCTGCGCGAGGATGTGGCGCGCCCCGGCCTGACCCAGGAGCAGGCGCTGGCGAACGCGCCCGCCCAGCAGGACGGCTACTTCGCCGTCAAGGCGATACAGGAGGCGGAACCATAGTCGGAACCGTCACCGAGCTGCATGAGCGGCTCCGGCGGCGGGAGGTGTCGGCGACCGAACTGCTCGAGCGGCAGCTCGCTGACATCGAGGCCGTGGAGCCGAAGGTTCGCGCCTACCTGCGGCTGACCGCGGAGGAGGCCCGCGAGCAGGCGGTCGCTGCCGATCGCCGCTACGCGGAAGGCCGCCCGCTGGGACCGCTGGACGGCGTCCCGGCCGCCATCAAGGACGTCCTCTGCGTCGAAGGCGTCGAGACCACGGCCGGCTCCAAGATCCTGCGCGGCTTCCGGCCGCCTTACGACGCCACAGCGATCGCGCGCCTGCGCGCGGCCGGGGCCGTCTTCCTGGGCATGACCAACTGCGACGAGTTCGCGATGGGCAGCTCGACCGAGAACTCAGGCTACTTCCCGACCCGCAATCCCTGGGACCTGGAGCGCGTTCCCGGCGGTTCCAGTGGCGGGAGCGCGGCGGCGGTGGCCGCGGGGGAGGCGGTGTACAGCTTGGGGACGGACACCGGGGGCTCGATCCGCCAGCCCGCCGCGCTCTGCGGGGTGGTCGGTATGAAGCCGACGTACGGCCGGGTCAGCCGCTACGGGCTGATCGCATTCGCGTCCAGCCTCGACCAGATCGGCCCCTTTGCGCGCTCGGTCACCGACGCCGCCCTCGTCCTCCAGGTGATCGCGGGGCGGGACGAGCTGGACTCGACGAGCGCCGATCGCCCGGTCGACATGACTTCCGCGCTCGAGAAGGGAGTCGAGGGCATGCGCCTGGGGGTGCCGCGCGAGTACACAGAGGTGGAAGGCATGGAGCCGGGCGTTCGCGCGCGGATCGACGACGCGCTGCGGACGCTCGAGCGCGCCGGCGCCGAGCTGGTCGAGGTCAGCCTGCCGCACACCGATTACGGGCTCGCCGCCTACTACATCATCGCGCCCGCCGAGTGCTCCTCGAACCTGGCCCGCTTCGACGGCG
>CAZHAC010000376.1:0-2374 GCA_964529765.1 uncultured Actinomycetes bacterium | reverse complement strand
GCCCCTAGAATCGGGGGGTTGATCAGAGAAGGACTGGCCGGGAAGACGATCCTCATCACGGGGAGCACCGGCTACCTCGGCAAGTCGCTGGTCGAGAAGATCCTCCGCTCGGTTCCCGAAGTCGGCCGCCTGAACCTGGCCATCCGCTCCTCGCGGCGCCGAGCGGCCGCCGACCGGCTCGAGAAGGAGGTGCTCGCGAGTCCCTGCTTCAACCGCCTGCGCTCTGAGCTGGGTGATGAAGCGTTCGCCAGGCTGGCCCGGGAAAAGCTCCACGTGCTCGAGCTGGACCTCGGCCGGGACGGTCTGGGGCTGAACGAAGAGGGCCGCACCGAGCTCCGCCGCTGCGACATCGTGATCGCGTCGGCGGCCGCGGTCGAGTTCGACAACCCGGCCGACCTCTCGGCCGAGATCAACCTCCTCGGCGCCGCACGGATGGTCGAGGAGCTCCGGCGAAGCGAAGCCCTACCTCACTACGTCCACATCTCGACGGCTTACGTGGGCGGAATGCTGCGCGGGCTGGTCCGGGAGGATCTGCCGCTCGATCCCGGGCTCAACTGGCGCCACGAGGCGGAGGTGCTGACGAACCTGCGCCCCGTCGTCGAGGAGGAATCGCGGAGGCCCGAGGTGCTGCGGAAGCTGCGGCGGGAGGCGGAGTCGCGGATGGGCACCGCCGGCGGACCGGCGACCGCCCGCCAGACCGAGCGCCTCCGCGAGAAGTGGGTCCACGACCGGCTGGTCGAGCGGGGTCGCGCTCACGCGAGGGCGATGGGCTTCAGCGACATCTACAGCTTCACCAAGGCGATGGCCGAGCATGCCGTCTACGAGCTGCACGGCGAGATCCCGCTCTCGATCGCCCGGCCGGCGATCGTGGAGAGCGCGGTCGCCGAGCCGTTTCCGGGCTGGCTGGAGGGCTTCCGGATGGCGGAGCCGATCATCCTCGCCTTCGGCCGCGGCATCCTGCAGGACTTCAACGGCCTGCCCGATGGCGTCCTCGACATCATCCCGGTCGACTACGTCGTCAACGCCGTGCTGGCGATCGCGGCCAACCCGCCACCGCGCGCCGAGTCGCGCATCTACCACGTCGCCTCCGGCTGGCGGAATCCGCTGCGCGTGCGCGGGATCTACGAGAACGCGACCCAGTTCTTCACCGAGCACCCGCTTCGCGACCGCTACGGGCAGGCGATCGGACCCCCGACCTGGACCTTCCCAACACGCGACGAGCTCCAGGGCCGGGCGCGGCTGGCCATCAAGGCGGTGGGGGCCGCGCAGTGGGTTGTCGAGCGGCTGCCCGTGGGAGCGAGAGTCTCCCAGCTCTCGGATGATCTCACTGAGGAGAAGGCTCGGCTTGAGCGCGGCCTCAACCTGCTCGAGCTGTACGGCATCTACACCGAGGTCGATTGCGTCTTCGGCAGCCGGAACACGTACTCGCTCTGGGAGAAGACGCCGGAGGAGGAGCGGCACGTGTTTCCCTTCGACCCGGCTCTCTACGACTGGCAGACCTACTTCCAGCAGATCCACATGCCGACGGTGGTCCGGATGGCCCGCGCCGACACCGGGCCTCGCCGGGGCGCCGCGCCGAGCGGAAGCACGGCGCCCAAGGTGACGGGCGACAGCGTGGCCAGCGCGATCCGCCGGCGCGAGGGGCGAGGGGACGTGGTCGCGGTCTTCGACGTCGACGGCACGCTGGTCGAGACCAACGTGGTCGAGTACTACTTCTGGATGCGTCTCAAGGCGCAGCCGCTCGAGGACTGGCCCGCCTTCCTGGCCCGGATGGCGCGCCAGGCGCCACGCTGGCTCTATCTGGAACGCCGGTCCCGGGCCGAATTCCAGCGCAGCTTCTACCGCGAGTACGCCGGTCTCGACTACGCCGAGATGAAGCGGCTGGGGCGCGAAGCCATGAACGAGGTCACGCTCCGTCGGGTCTATCCGGACGGCATCCGCAGGGTGCGCGAGCACAAGCGGGCGGGACACCGGGTGCTGCTCCTGACCGGGGCCCTGGACGTGGTCGTGGAACCGCTGGCCGAGCTGCTCGAGGTCGAGCTCAACTGCGCCCACTTGCTGGTCCGCGACGGCCAGCTGACCGGCGACCTGGCCGCGCCGCCGCCGGCCGGCGAGGCGCGGGGGACGCTCCTCGAGGAGTACGCGGCCCGCGAGGGCGTGAATCTGGCCGAGAGCTTCGCCTACGCGGACTCGCTCTCCGACCTGCCGATGCTGGAGCTCGTGGGGACGTCGGTGGCCGTGAATCCCGACCCCCGGCTCTCCCAGGTCGCCCGCCAGCGCGGCTGGCGCGTCGAGCGCTGGGAGATGGCTCGCGGCAACTGGCACCTGCCGATGCCCGACCCGCGCTCGGCGGAATATCGCGAATACAGCGGTA
>CAZHAC010000375.1:0-2375 GCA_964529765.1 uncultured Actinomycetes bacterium | reverse complement strand
CGTAGTCCGACTCCAGGTAGCCGCGCACCGCCTCGATGATCGGGGCCGGGTTCTCCTTCCAGGTCGGATAGACGAACTCGTGGCTCCAGATCGACTTGTTGCCGAACTCCTGCTGGTAGGGGGCCAGGCTGCGCTCGAGGAAACGCCGGCCGGTGTCCGACCCCTGGAGCCGGGCGAGGACGTCGCGCGCCGATTCGCCGGTGAAGGCCTGGCGCAGCTCGGGATCGCCGGCAACCTCGTTCTTCATCCGCCAGAGCGCCTCGATCGAATCCCAGTTGCGGTCCTCGACCGAGCTCTGCAGCCGCCCGAAGAGGTCTTCGTCGATCGACCCCCGCAGCTTCTCGATGACCGCCCGCAGGTTCATCGTGGCGCTGAACTGCGAGAAGTTCAGCATCCAATGGATCTTCCAGTGGCGGTCGTGGATGTCGATCGCGTCCTCCAGGTGGATCGCCAGCTCGCCCAGGCTCTTGCCGGAGAAGTCGTAAGCGTCGAGGTAGGCGAAGTTGCGATCCATCTCGGGGCGAAAGCGCTCTCGCCACCACTGGAGGAAGTTCTGCGCGTAGACCGGCAGGACGGCGTTGAGGTAGGGCCCCATCTTGGCCGGGTAATCGGCGTCACGGGGGACCCGGCACCCGTAGCGCGCGTTGTACTCGGTGGAGTCGACGCGGAGGCGGCTGTCGGCGGGGACCGGCGCCGCGTACACGTAGCCGTTGATCTTCTTGGCGATCCAGTCGGCGCCGAACGGAGTCGCGAAGCGCCGGAACATGTGGTCGCAAGTGAGCCACCAGCCGCCGATGTCGAAGAACATCGGCGACACCGGCTGCGGGATGTGGAGGTCGTCGAAGATCCAGAGGAGCTCCTTCTCCTCTTCCGACTCCCACTCGATAGGGAAGCTGTCGTCGCCGAAGAACTGACCCAGCACCGCTGTCTCAACCGCCATCAGACGCCACCTCGCACTGTCGGAAAGCCGTCAGGACACATAGCCTAGCCGTTACCGTGCCATAATCGCTCATCGATTATCGAGCGGACGATGTCACCCGAAATCAAGGATTTCGTGGGGTGTAGGGCTGGAGGCATTGCTATGAAGCTGGTCACGTACCGCGACGGAGGCGCCCTCCGGGTTGGCGTCCAGCTGGCCGACGGCGTCCACGACGCCGGCTTCGACGGGGACATGGTGGCACTTATCGAGCGCTGGGGTGAGCTCCGCGACTCGGTGGCGCGACAAGCCGAGTCATCGGCAGCGCTGCCTGGTGCGGTCCTCGAAGCGCCTCTCCGGCCGCGCTCTCTGCGCGACTTTCTCACTTTCGAAGGCCACTTGAAGAACTCGATGACCAACCTGGGCCGGCCGATCGCGCCCGAGTGGTACACGACGCCCGCCTACTACAAGGGCATGCCGGACACCGTGATCGGTCCCGAACAGGAGATTCCCTGGCCCGCTTACACGCAGAAGCTCGACCACGAGCTGGAGCTCGCGATCGTGATCGGAAAGCGCGGCAAGGACATCGCGCGCGAGCGTGCTCTGGAGCACGTGTTCGGCTACACGATCTGGAACGACATGTCGGCCCGCGACGTGCAGACGCGGGAGCTTCCGGTCGGCATGGGGCCTGCGAAGGCGAAGGATTGGGATGGGTCGAACGTGCTCGGCCCCTGCATCGCCACCGCCGACGCGGTGGACATCAGCGACCTTCGTCTGACGGTCCGGATCAACGGCGAGACCTGGGGCGGCGACACGACCGCCAGGATGCACCACCGGATCGAGGATTTGATCGCCTACGCCAGCCAGGCGCAAACGCTCTACCCAGGCGAGGTGCTCGGGTCGGGCACGGCGACCGGCGGCTCCGGCGTCGAGCAGAATCGCTGGCTCCAGCCGGGCGACCTGATCGAGATGGAGGCAGAGGGGATCGGCCTTCTGCGCAACCGAGTCGGCAGACCAGCAGGGTGATGGCCCGAAGCCTTTTTTCATCAGCCTGCTTAGAAGGAGATTGAACATGGCCTACGTCGTCGCCGCCACTTACCGGTGCAAGCCGGGCGAGGCAGATAAGGTTCGGGAGGTCCTGGAGACGATGGCGCCGCTCTCGCGCCAGGAACCGGGCTGCGTCTTCTACCAGGCGCACCGCTCGCCCGACGATCCCCTCGTTTTCTTCCTCTACGAGCAGTACCGGGACGAGGCCGGATACCAGGCGCACATGGCGACCGAGCACTTCGAGAAGTACATCAAGGGCGAGGCGATCCCGCGGCTGGAGAGCCGGGAACGTGCCTTCTTCGAGACGCTCGACTAGTGAGCGTCCTCCAGTGAGCGTCTTCGCCATTTGACAGAGCCAAAGACCTCGCATAGCATCAGCCCGCTCTGGCAAACCTTTTCCGGAAAAGGGTTT
>CAZHAC010000374.1:0-2376 GCA_964529765.1 uncultured Actinomycetes bacterium | reverse complement strand
TGGAGGCCGAGGCCGGTGGCTATCGAGAGCGCGATCGCCTGGGGCGGTATCGCCGAGGCGGGGTTGGCGGCTTCACGAAGCTTGAGCCGGCTCATGACCATGCCGTTGAAGTAGGTCAGAAGCAGGAGGCCGGCGCCCAGCCCGCCGGCGAAGATCGCAATCAGGCCGGCGAAGGTTCCGAAGCCCTGGGTGCCCGCCGACTTGATCGCCGCCTCGACGGGCGCGCTCGCGTGGCTCAGGATGTCCCAGAGGAGGAACACGAGGATCCCGGTGGCAAGGGCGTTGAGAAATCCCTGGGTCGATCGCGAGAGTCCCTTGAGGCGCGCGACAGGCAGGCCGATGAATATCGTGAATCCTGCAATGGCGCCCAGCAGCGCCGCAGTACCCTGGCTCATCAGCTTCATATTAGAGATTACGAACCGTGGAATTAGCGGACACTAACTTGAATTCGGGCACCGGCCACCCCGTGTCGGAGGTCGTCAGCCGGTATCTGGAGGCCATCTACTACATCGCCCACGAAGGCGAAGAGGTGCGCAGCGCGCGGCTGGCGAACTGGCTTGGCGTCAGCCGGCCCACCGTCACCGTCGCCTTGCGGCGCATGACACGGGATGGGCTGGTGCGGATCAACGGGTCGCGCGGCATTTCGCTGACCCCGCTTGGAGAGCAGGCAGCTGCCGGGATCGTGCGCCGTCACCGGATCGTTGAGCGCTGGCTCACCGACGCTCTCGGGCTGGACTGGGTGCTGGCTGATGAGGAAGCGGCGCGTCTCGAGCACGCGGTGTCTGATCTGGTCGAAGCACGGCTCTACGAGGCGATCGGCAGCCCGCAGACGTGTCCGCATGGAAACCCGATCCCGGGGCACTCGGAGGTCGCCGCGGACGAGGAGCGCCTTTCAGTCCAGGGCGACGGGGCCCGAGTGCGAGTTACCCGGATCAGCGAGGTCGCCGAGCGCGAGGCGCCCCCGCTGCTCGGATACCTGCTTCAGCGACGAATCACCCCCGGCCGCGTACTCGAAGTGCGGGAGCTGGACGTGGTCGGCCGGGCGGTTCGGGTCTGGGACGGCGAGCGCGAGGTGACCCTGAGCGAGGACATCGCTTCCAAGGTCTGGGTGATCCCCGCCGGCAACCTCCGGACAGGGCCAGAGGCTTCCTGCTAGGCGATCGGGCTCCCGAGCTCGGCTTCCGTGTCTGGCCTGAGCAGGCGCAGGGTGCCGTCGGGCTCCGTCGCGGCCAGCACGAGGACCTCGGAGTCGACGCCGGCGATCCGGCGCGGAGGAAAGTTGACGACGCAGACGACCTGGCGGCCGGGCAGGTCGGCGAGCCCGTAGTCGTTCTTCAGCGCCGCCACTGAGCGCCTCAGTCCGAGGGAGCCGAAGTCGATCAGCAGCCGGTAGCTCGGCTTCCGGGCGCTGGCAAAATCCTCGGCCTCTACGATCCGGCCCACGCGTAGGTCGAGACGCTGAAACTCCTCGATGCTGGCCATTCGACCGGATGCTAGCCTCCGACCCAACGTGAACGTACTCGAGGTGATCGGCCGCAAGCGCGACGGCGAGGAGCACTCGCCAGAGGAGATCCATTTCCTGATCGACGGCTACCTCGGTGGCGGTATCCCGGACTATCAGATGGCAGCCTGGCTCATGGCCGTCTGCACGCGCGGCATGACCCGCGCCGAGACTCTCGAGCTGACCCGCGCGATGGTGGCCAGTGGCGAGACCCTCGACCTCTCGTCGATTCCCGGCGTCAAGGTCGACAAGCACTCGACGGGTGGCGTCGGAGACAAAGTGACCCTTATCGCCGCCCCACTAGCCGCCGCCTGCGGGGTCCCGGTACCCAAGCTGTCGGGGCGGGCGCTCGCCCACACGGGCGGCACACTCGACAAGCTGGAGTCGGTTCCCGGGCTTACGGTAGACCTCGCGCCCGACCGCTTCATCGAGCAGGTCAGGGAGATCGGTCTCGCGGTGGCCGCCCAGTCGCCGCGGATGGTGCCCGCCGATAAAGCGCTCTACGCGCTTCGGGACGTGACGGCAACCGTGCCCTCGGTGCCGTTGATCGCCTCCAGCGTGATGTCCAAGAAGCTGGCGGCGGGGGCAAATGCGATCGTGCTCGACGTCAAGTTCGGGCGCGGCGCCTTCATGCCCGACCTCGACATGGCCATCTTCCTCGCCTCCGAGATGGTGCAAATCGGCGAAGGCCACGGCAACCGCACGGTGGCGCTGGTCACAGCCATGGATAACCCGCTCGGCCGCTCGATCGGCAACGCGCTCGAGGTCGCCGAGGCTCTGCGCGCGCTGGCCGGGAGCGGCGACGAGGAGCTCATCGAGGTCTCGGTGGCGGTCGCACGCGAGATGTGCCGCCTGGCCGGGGTGAAACAGGACCC
>CAZHAC010000373.1:0-2387 GCA_964529765.1 uncultured Actinomycetes bacterium | reverse complement strand
TCCTCCTCGGCGATCGACATCAGCTGCCGTACCTGACCTTCGGGCAGCGTGATCGCGAGCAGCCCGATCTTCCCGCAGTTGGTGCGGAAGATGTCGGCGAAGCTGGGCGCGATCACAACCCGGAAGCCGGCGTCCTCGATCGCCCAGGGAGCGTGCTCACGCGAAGAACCGCATCCGAAGTTGGGCCCCGCGACCAGGACCGACGCGCCCTGATAGCGCGGCTGGTCGAGCGGGAAGTCGGGATCGTTACGCCGCCAGTCATAGAAGAGGAAGGGACCGAAGCCCGTCCGTTCGACCCGCTTCAGGAACTGCTTCGGGATGATCTGGTCGGTGTCGACGTCGGCGCGGTCGAGCGGCAGCATGCGGCCTTCGTGGGATCGAAAGGGGTTCATCGGACGAGGTCCCTGACGTCGGCCAGGTGGCCGTGGATGGCCGCCGCCGCGGCCATTGGCGGCGAGAGCAGGTGTGTCCTGCCGCCCGCTCCCTGGCGGCCCTCGAAGTTGCGGTTGGAGGTCGACGCGCAGCGCTCGCCCGACTGCAGGATGTCAGGATTCATGCCCAGGCACATCGAGCAGCCGGCGTCCCGCCACTCGAAGCCGGCCGCCGTGAACACCCGGTCCAGGCCCTCCTTCTCGGCTTCGATCTTCACGCGCGCGGACCCCGGAACGACCATCGCGCGCACGCGCGGGTGCACCTTCTTGCCGTCGATCACGCGAGCCGCGGCGCGCAGGTCCTCCAGGCGCGCGTTGGTGCAGGAGCCGATGAACACTCGGTCCACCGAGACGTCCGCCAGGGCGACGCCGGGCTTCAGGTCCATGTAGCGAAGAGCGCGCAGGTCCGTCTCGTTTTGCGGCTCCGGGATCCGGCCGGAGATCGGCGCCGCCTGCCCGGGGTTGGTTCCCCAGGTCACGTAGGGCTCAAGCGTCGAGGCGTCGATCTCCACCTCTTCGTCGAAGGCGGCGCCGGCGTCGGTCGGCAGCCCCTGCCAGCGGACCAGGGCGCGCTCCCACTCCAGGCCCTGTGGGGCCCGCTGGCGGCCCTCCAGGTAGCTGAACGTCTTCTCGTCGGGGGCGACCATGCCCACCCGCGCTCCCCACTCGATGGACATGTTGCAGACGGTCATCCGGCCTTCCATCGACAGACCGCGAATGGCCGAGCCGCGGTATTCCACGGCTCGGCCCTGGCCGCCACTCACGCCGACGCGCGCGATCAGCCCGAGGACGACGTCTTTGGCGGTCACGCCGAGCGGCAGCTCGCCCTCCACGGTCACCGCCATTTGCTTTGGGCGGCGCTGCCAGAGGCACTGCGTCGCCAGCACGTGCTCCACCTCCGAGGTGCCGATCCCGAAGGCCATCGCCCCGAAGGCGCCGTGGGTCGACGTGTGTGAGTCGCCGCAGACGATGGTGAGCCCGGGCTGAGTCGCACCCAGCTCCGGACCGATCACGTGGACGATGCCCTGGCTGCGGTGGCCGAGTGGGTAGAGCGTGATGCCGGCCCACTCGCAGTTCGCCTTGAGCGCCTCCAGCTGCTGCTTCCCCACCTCGTCGGCCGCTTCATACCCGCCCCGTGTGGGCGTGTTGTGGTCCATCGTCGCGAGGGTCAGGTCCGGCCGCCGGACCCTACGGCCGTTGAGCCGCAGCGACTCGAAGGCCTGGGGGCTGGTCACTTCGTGCACGAGGTGGAGGTCGACGTAGAGCAGGTCGGGCTGGCTGCCCTCGCCGGGCGCCACCACGTGCTCGTCCCAGATCTTCTGGGCCATGGTTCGTGGCATCGCCCGCTAGTTTACGAACCGGCGTGGGAGGCAATTTGGTACCCAGACACGGAGAGCGTCGCCCTTCTTTGTGCCCGAATGCCTATGACATCTGCCCAATCCAGGCCTAGAGTTCTTCGTGTGACGCGGCTCGTACTCCTTTCCGAGCTTTCGCTTCTTGCCCTCCTTAGGGCGGGGCCGCGCGCGCCGAGGTAGCAACACCACCCTCTTCGCGACGCGAGCCCCCGCCTCCACCGAGGCGGGGGCTCCGTTTTTTACGGAGACCGAATGATCCAAACCGCACCAGATACCGTCAAACCAGAAGCGCCGCCGGTGATGACCGGAGCCGAAATGGTCCTGGAGGCCCTCGAGCGCGAGGGCGTCGAGGTCATCTTCGGCTACCCCGGGGGCGCCAACCTGCCGATTTACAGAGAGCTGCCTAAGCACCCGAACCTGCGCCACGTTCTGGTTCGCCACGAGCAGGGAGCGGCGCACATGGCCGACGGCTATGCCCGGGCCTGTGGCCGGCCCGGCGTCGTCTTCGCCACCTCCGGTCCGGGCGCGCTCAACCTGGTCACCGGCCTGGCCACCGCCTTCATGGACTCGGTGCCGATGGTCGCGATCACCGGCCAGGTCA
>CAZHAC010000372.1:0-2393 GCA_964529765.1 uncultured Actinomycetes bacterium | reverse complement strand
TAGCCGAGGCCGATGGACGCGATCACCGGGACGTAGCCGCGGCCGAGAAGCGCGTCGATCGGCTCCGGGTTGACCTGGACGACCCGACCGACAAAGCCCAGCTCCTGGTCCTGCGCCTCGGCGATGATGCTCGGTCCGTCTTCCCCGCTCATCCCGACAGCCTGACCGCCCAGCCGGTTCAGCGTGGCCACGAGGTCGGGATTGATCTTGCCCGTGAGCACCATCTTCACGACCTCCATCGTCTCCGCGTCGGTGACGCGGAGACCGCGCTTGAACTCGGCCTGGAGGCCGAGGCGGTTGCTCAGGGAGGTGATCTCGGCGCCGCCACCGTGCACGAGCACGGGCAGCATGCCCACATAGCGCAGCAGGACGACATCGAGGAGCGTGTCTTCCTTCTGCTCCTCGACCGCCCTGCCCCCGACCTTGATCACGATCTTCTGGCCGTGGAAACGCTTGATATAGGGCAGCGCCTCGACCAGGACGCGCGCTCTTTCTTCGTGGCTGATCTCAGGTCGTGTAGTCGGCATTTATCCTCACGTACTCAGCTGAAAGGTCGCAGCCCCAGGCCTCGGCGGTTCCATCGCCGAGACCCAAGCGGGCGCGGATCTCGATCTCGGGCTGCTCGAAGCCCTCGCGTACACGGTCGAGGTCAGCCTCGACGCCGGCCCCCTTGTCGAACACGGTGACCCCGGCGACCTCCACCGTGAGGGTGTCGATCGCCAGCTCGCTCCCGCTGTAACCAAGCGCGCATACGATTCGGCCCCAGTTGGGGTCGCCGCCGTGAATGGCGGTCTTGACCAGGCTGCTCGAGGCGACGGCGCGGGCGGCCAGGCGCGCCTCGACGTCGTCAAGCGCGCCCTCGATGCGGACGCTGATCAGCTTGGTCGCGCCCTCGCCGTCCTGGGCGATTTTGCGCGCCAGCCGCCGGGCCACCTCGACTATCGCCGCCTCGAGCAGGTCCGCCTCGGGAGTGCCGGATTTGACGGGCTCATTGCCTGCGGCCCCGTTGGCGAGCAGGAGGAAGGTGTCGTTGGTCGAGCTGTCGCCGTCGACCGTGACCTGGTTGAAGCTGCGGTCACCCACCCGCTTGACCATCGAGGCCATGAGCCCTGATTCGACGGCGGCGTCGGTCACGACGAAGGCGAGCATGGTCGCCATGTTGGGGTGGATCATCCCGGCGCCCTTGCACATGCCGCCGACGCGGACCGGAGCGCCCGCGATCTCAACCTCGAGCTCGGCCGTCTTGTTGACGGTGTCGGTGGTCATGATGGCTCGCGAGGCGGCCTCGCCACCTTCGCCGGAAAGGGTAGCGGTGGCGCCGCGGATCCCCTGCTTGATGGCGTCCATCGGCAAGTAGCGGCCGATCACGCCGGTCGAGCAGACCAGCACCTGCGGCGGGTCGAGGTCGAGCCGGTCGGCGGTCAGCTTGGCCGTCTGCAGAGCGTCGCGGAAACCCTGAGCTCCGGTGCACGCGTTGGCGTTGCCGCTGTTGACCGTGATCGCGCGCACCCGGTTCTGCTGCAGGTGGAGCTGGTCGATCACGACCGACGCGCTCTTGACCTTGTTGGTCGTGAATATGCCGCCGGCGTCGCAGGGCAGGTCGCTGAATATGACCGCCAGGTCGTCATTCTGGCCGGTCGGAATTGCAGAAGCGCCGGCCGTAAAAGCCTTTATGCCGCAGGCGGCGGTGCCCGCGCGATAGCCCCGCGGATAGGTGACGCCTAGGGCCACTGCAGCGGTACCTCGAGACCGGCGGTGCGCGGCAAGCCGAAGGCGATGTTGAAGCATTCGACGCCCTGGCCCGAGGCGCCCTTGACGAGGTTGTCGAGCGCGCCCGTGACGACAGCCTTGCCGTCCTGGACGTGGGTGCTGACCAGGCAGAGATTGGTGTGGCTGGCGAGCTTGGTGTCGGGCGTGGCGGCGACGACCTTGGTGAACGGTTCGCCTCGATAGAACTCGATGTAGGCCTCCGCCAGCTCGTCTGCGCTGCCAATGAGGTCGAAGTAGCAGGTGGCCAGGATCCCGCGGACCATCGGTACCAGGTGAGGAACGAAGGTGATCCGGGGCGCCTGCTGGCCGGCGGAGAGCGCAGCCAGCTCCTGGACCAGCTCCGGCAGGTGACGGTGGCCGCCGATCGCGTAGGCGTGGACGCTCTCGTCGACCTCGCTGAAGTGCGTGCCCAGGGTGGTCCCGCGACCCGCGCCCGAGACGCCCGACTTGGCGTCGACGACGACGTCTGAGCCGACCAGGCCCGCCTGCACCGCGGGCGCCAGGGAGAGGATCGAGCAGGTCGAGTAGCAGCCCGGGCAGGCGATCAGCTGGGCGTCGCGGATCTGCTCCTCGTGCAGCTCGGGGAGGCCGACCACCGCCTGGCCGAGCAGCTCGGGCGCCGG
>CAZHAC010000371.1:0-2394 GCA_964529765.1 uncultured Actinomycetes bacterium | reverse complement strand
GCGGCCTCGATCCTGACATCACACAGGCCGCGGCGCTGATCCAGGTCCGGCGCGTCGCCGGCGCTCGCGGGCTGGATGAAGCCAAGGTTCGCGCGCTCGTCCAGAGTTCCATGCACGGGCGGGTTCTGGGGATCTTCGGCGAGCCCTACGTGAACGTGCTCGAGCTGAACATGGCGCTGGACAGCGGGGCGGGGCGCTAAACGGGCCATCGAGTCACACGAGGTCTTTGATGGGTCCACCACGTGAGCGCTGTGGGCGGCGGCTCGAATGGGAACACTTCTCATAAGGTGGTACCCAGCCAACCCGAGGCGGAAGCCGGGCGCGGCCGGCTGAAGGTCTACCTGGGGGCGACCCCCGGGGCGGGCAAGACCTTCGCCATGCTGCGCGAAGGCAAGCGGCTGCTCGCGCACGGGCACGACGTCGTGGTCGGCTTCGTCGAGACGTACAGCCGGCCGCGCACGGTCGAGCTGCTGAAGAACTTCGAGATCCTGCCTCGTAAGCGGCTCGAGTACCGAGGGACGGTGTTCGAGGACATGGATCTCGATGCGGTGCTCGCCCGGCGTCCCGAGATCGCTCTCGTTGACGAGCTGGCACACACCAACATTCCGGGACTGGAGCACGAGAAGCGGTGGCAGGACGTGGAGACCATCCGGGACGCCGGTATCGACGTCCTCACCACCGTCAACGTGCAGCACCTGGAGAGCGTCAAAGACCTGGTCGAGAAGGTGACCGGCATCAGGGTCCGGGAAACGCTGCCCGACCGGGTGCTCGACGGCGCCGATGAGCTGCAGTTCATCGACATCACGCCAGAGGCGCTGCGCAAGCGGATGCGCCACGGCAACATCTACGCCCCCGGCAAGGTCGAGGACGCGCTGGCCAATTTCTTCCGTCCCCAGAACCTGGCCGCCCTGCGCGAGATCGGCCTGCGGCTGGTGGCTGATTCGATGGCCCGCACGAGCCGCGTTCTAGCTTCGCCGGAGGATGTCATGGTTGCTGTCTCGGGTAGCGAGAGTTCCGAGGACCTGATAAGGCGGGGCGCTCGCCTCGCGCGCCGGCGGGGCGGGGCCTGCATGGTCGTGAAGGTGGGTGGTGGCCCCACCGACGAGAAGCTCCGAGCGCTGGCCGAGCAGCTCCGCTGCTCGTTCACCGTGCTCGGCGGTACCAATGTCGCCGCCGCAGTCATCGAAGCCGCTCGCCAATCCGGCGCCGACCACGTTTTCATCGGCGAGGCGGCGACGAACTCGGCCGTGGGGCGGTTCTTCCCCACAATCGCCGACCGGGTTATCGACGGCTTGCCCGACAGCGACGTGCACGTGGTCGCGAGGGTCAGGCAGTGAGATCCGCGGACGATCAGCGCCCGGACCCGGTTCAGCTTCTGCGCGAGATTTCGACGGAACGCCGCCGGCACATGCTGTTCCGCGTTTACCTGGGCTACGCCCGTGGCGTCGGCGCCACCACGACCATGCTCGACGAGGCGCGGCGCCGGGAAAGCCGGGGTACCGATGTTGTGGTTGCTGCCTATCGCGTTCACGGCGATCCTGCGCAGGCCCTGGCCGGCCTCGAGGTGCTGGGCCGGAGCCGAGACCTGGCACCGCAGATGCGGCTGAATCCCGAGGCGGTGATGGTGCGCAATCCCGAGGTGGTCTGCGTGGACGATCTGGCGGCGGAGGATCTCTCGGGACGCCCTGTGCTCGACGCCGTGCCAGCCTTCCTCGCCGCCGGCATCACCGTCCTGGCCAGTCTCCACCTGCTGTCGGTGAGGAGCGCCGCCGCCGCGTTCGCCGATGTCATCGGCGGTACACCCCCGCTGGTGATCGACGACCTGGCGTTGGAGGCGATAAACGAGCTGGAGCTGGTCGACGTGCCGCCGGCCGACCTCCTGGATCGCCTGCGCGACCAGGCGGTGCTCTCGCCGGGCGAGCTGGCGTCGGCTATGCAGCAGGAGCTGCGGATCAGCGTCCTGGAGGCGCTGCGCGCCACCGCCTTCCGGGTGATCGCTGAACACGCCGATCGCCAGCTCGTCGCCTACATGCGGGAAAGCCACCCGGAGGCGCCCTGGGACGTGCGCGAACGGATAGTCCTTTGCCTGCCGCCCCGACAAGGGCTCGAGCGGCGGATTCGAGGGGCCGCCGACTATGCCGCTCGCCAGGACGCGAAGTTCTCCGTGGTGACTGTGCGCACGAGGTCGATGAACGCCGAGCAGAAGGAATGGGTGGGCGGCTACACGACCCTCACGCACCAGCTCGGTGGCGAGTTCGTTCATCTCCACGGACGGTCGGTTGCCCAGGCTCTCGTCGACTACATCCGGGGCTCGCTCGCCACCGAGGTCATCCTCGGTCGCCGGCACCACCGGTGGCGGCCGGG
Organism: uncultured Actinomycetes bacterium; assembly: GCA_964529765.1. Lineage (GTDB taxonomy): Bacteria > Chloroflexota > Dormibacteria > Dormibacterales > Dormibacteraceae > CAZHAC01. Next base: position 30 of record CAZHAC010000371.1, on the reverse strand, counting down.
TGACACTACGAGCGAGGTCATCCGCCGCCT
>CAZHAC010000370.1:0-2403 GCA_964529765.1 uncultured Actinomycetes bacterium | reverse complement strand
GGCAGCTGGATTGAACGATGGCGGCAGACGGGCCCGCGGTCGCGCTCGAGGACGTAAAGCTCCAGTACGGCGCTTTCCCGGCAATCAGGGAGATCAGCTTCAGCGTTCCGCGCGGTCAGTTCCTGGCCCTTGTCGGGCCGACCGGCTGCGGTAAGTCATCGGTACTCAACCTGGTGGCCGGGCTGCTGGCGCCGACCGCCGGCCGGGTTCTCACTGGCGGCGAGCCAGTGGCGGGGGTTAACCGCGACTGCGCGTACATGTTCCAGGCGGACGCGCTGCTGCCCTGGAAGACGGCGCTCGATAACGTCCTCCTCGGCCCGCTGCTGCGCGGTACGCCGAAGGCGGAGGCAGCCGACCTGGCGCGCCGGTGGCTGGCGCGCGTCGGGCTGACCGGCTTCGAGGACCGCTACCCGCACCAGCTCTCGGGTGGGCAGCGGAAGCGAGTGGCGATGGCGCAGGCGCTCATCAACCGGCTGCCGATCCTGCTCATGGACGAACCCTTCTCGGCGCTCGACGCCCAAACCCGCGCTTTGATGGAGCAGGAGTTACTGGGCCTCTGGCAGGACCTTGGGGCGACGGTTCTCTTCGTGACCCACGACCTCGAGGAGGCGATCGCGCTTTCCGATCGCGTGATCCTTTTCACGGCCGGTCCCGAGGCGAGCCTCAAGGGCGACTACGCCGTCGACGTGCCGCGGCCGCGCAACGTCGTCGAGGCGCGCTTCATGCCGGGTTTCGGCGAGGTCTATCAGCGCGTCTGGAACGACCTCAGGGAGGAGGTGATGGCGAGCTATGAGCGCAAGCGCGCCTAAGCGACGTTGGTGGCGGCGGCGCGCGGTCATCGTCGGGATGCAGGTGGCCATCCTCGCTCTGGTCCTGGTCATCTGGGAGTGGGGCGCACGCACGCGCTACGACGACGAGCACTTCATCATCGATCCCTTCCTCTGGTCGCGGCCGCTCCGGATCTGGGCGCGGATTGTCGAGTGGATGGGCGACGGCACGATCCTGCGAAACGTGTTCACGACGCTCTACGAGGCCGCGATGAGCTTCGTGCTCGGCGTCGCGGCCGGGGTCGTCGCCGGCTTCGCGCTCGGCCGCTCCGACTTCTGGGCACGGGTGCTCAACCCCTACATCCAGGTCATCAACGCGCTGCCCCGGCTGGTCTTCACGCCGATCTTCTTCATCCTCTTCGGGCTTGGCCCCAACTCGAAGATCGCGCTCGGCTTCTCGCTGGTTTTCTTCATCGTCTTCTTCAACGCCTACCAGGGCGTGCGTGAGGTCGACCGGAATGTCTTCAACAACGCGCGGATGCTGGGAGCGGAGGGCCGCCAGATGACCCGCCACGTGCTGCTGCCTTCGGCTATGAGTTGGATCCTGACGAGCCTGCACACGTCCGTCGGCTTCGCGATGGTCGGCGCCATCGTCGGTGAGTACCTTGGCTCGTCGACCGGCCTCGGACACATAATCAACCAATCCGAAGGCAACCTGGACACGACGGGAGTGTTCGCCGGCCTCATCGTCTTGAGCGCCGTCGTGGTGGTCGTCGAGCTCCTGGTTACGCAGGTCGAGCGCCGGCTGGTCAAGTGGAAGCCGCAGCCGGCGGGTGATCTCCTGGCTGCCTAGGTATCCCGGGTGGTTTTTAACGGGGTCCCCGCGAAACCGAAGATTTCGTGGGGTATCGAGGAGGTTAGGACACTTGAGGAAGACGGCTCTGCTTGCCCTGGCTCTCTTTCTGGCCGCCGCCTGTGGCGGCTCGACCGGCACCACAACGGGGTCGCCGGCTGCATCCGGGCCGCCAGAGAAAACCTCGCTCAAGTTCGGCGTCGGGGGACAGGCGCAGATCATCTACATGCCGCTGACCCTGGCCGACCAGCTCGGCTACTTCAAGGCCGAAGGGATCACCGTCGAGATCGATGACCTCAAGGGGGGTGCCGACGCCTTGAAGGCGCTCACCGGCGGCTCGGTCGACGTTGTGACCGGCTTCTACGAGCACACGATCCGGACGCAAGCCCAGGGCAAGTACATCGAGATGTTCACGCTCTTCGACCTCAACCCGGGCCTCGTCCTGTTCGTGAACAAGAAGCACGCCGAGGCCAAATCGATCAAGGACATCGCCGCCCTCAACATCGGCGTCACCTCGCTCGGCTCCTCGACCGACGAGATGGTGCGCTACCTGTTCAAGGAGAACGGTCTCGACCCGAAGGCGGCCAAGACGGTGGCTGTGGGCAGTGGCAGCGCCGCCATCACCGCCTTGAAGAGCGACACCGTGCAGGCACTGGTGACCGTGGAGCCGGCCGCTTCCACCCTGGAGCAGAGCGGCGACGGTAAGGCGATCTACGACACCCGGACGGCGGCTGGGACGCGCGAGGTGTTCGGGGGCTCCTGGCCGGCGGGCGGCTTCTACAC
>CAZHAC010000369.1:0-2403 GCA_964529765.1 uncultured Actinomycetes bacterium | reverse complement strand
GCCTCGCTGGCGCCATGGTGGCGGGCCGCCGAAGCGACTTCCTCACCGTGCAGGCGGGCGATGCTGGAGACGCAGGCGCCGATTCCGTGCTCGCCCGACGCCAGCTGAGCCTTGCAGCCCGGAACCACCGTCTGCGAAATGTACTGACCCCAGTTGCTCGGGTTGGCGCTGCCCGTGGCGGCCGTTGCCGCCGCCGCGGTGCCGCCGCCGACGATGAGCGTCCCGAGGGCGGCGCTCGCCGCGAGCTTGCTCGTTAGTGCGGCCGTGATCGAAGACGAAAGGGACAATCCAGCTCCTCCTGAAATGAAGGCGGCGTGATATGAGGCCTGTGTCGCCAGCGGGCTGGTTCCCGATTGCGCGTTGAGCGCTCGGTTGAGTCCCTGCTCCAGCCAGCTTTCGAAATCGCCGCCATCGAATGACATCTCGTTCACTCAGGACGCGCCGGCCAGGCGGAGTACGCACTCGGGCGGGAATTTTCTCCCGCGACCGGTTCCTCGAGCCGGGCGCGGAGCCGTTTGCGCGCCAAAATCAGGCGAGAGGCGACCGTGCGTTCCGGGACGCCGAGCGCGAACGCGATCTCGCGGTTGGTGTACCCGTGCACGTGCCGGAGCACGATCGCCGCCGCCAGCTTGGGCGGCAGCTCACGGAGTGCCGCCACCAGGTCGGGCTCGACCACCGATTCTGGACCGGGAATGCGGTCGCTTGGACGTCCCAGGCGGCGCAGCAGCTCCCCCACCTCGCGCACCTTCTCCCGCCGCCGCCAGGAGAGCGCCGAGTTGAGCGCGATCCTGTGCAGCCAGGCTTCAGCTGGGGCGTCGCCCTTGAAGCGAGCCCAGGAGCGGAACGCCTTCAGGCAGGCGTCCTGGACGCAGTCCTCAGCGGCCGCGGGATTACCGACGACGGCGAGGACCGTGCGGAAGAGCTTTTGATAGCTGGCCTGGTACAGCCGGTCGAAGTCGGCCTTCGACCCCGGCTGGTACTCAACCTCAGCCACGGGCAGCGAAGAGGCGCACCTAGAGAGAACGCGCCCGGCTGCCGAATCCCTGCTTTTTTAGATCTGGCGGGAAGGCGCGAAGATGCTCGTCAGTCCGCGGGCGACCGAGTCGCGCTCGGCCCCCGGGACGGTCAGGAAGTGCGAAACCGCCTCGTAACAGGCGCCCACCACCGCACGTCCGAAAACGTCGGGGTCGATCTCCTCGTAGAAGGGATCGTCGCCGGCGTTGTTGCGTACCTCGGCCTCGACCAGGTGTGCGAAGCGCGCCTGCAACCGCCGCCGGGCCTCCTCCACGGCAGGGCTGACACCCACCGACTCCACGAGCAAAACCCGCGCCAGAGACTTGTACGTCCAGCACTCGTTGACGAACTCGGCGATGCCGCGCCGCATGCGGTCACGGTGGTCGCTGCCGCGCGCCGCCTCCTGGAAAACCGCCTCCACGACGCGCGCTCCCATCTCGTCCAGCAGCGCTCGAACGCAGTCTTCCTTTGAGCTCCAGAACTCGTAAAAAGCGGACTTTGAGGTCTTTGCGCGGGCGACGATGTCGTCAACCGATGTCTGGTTGAAGCCCGCGGTCGCGAAGAGGTCGACGGCGGCCTCGATAAGCCGCCGCCGCCGGGCCTCGCGCCGTCCCTCACGGGCTTGAACCGCTACCTCAGCCTCGATGATCGTCACGGAAACTCCTAAAGGGCTTGCAGCGCCCTCGAAATAACCAACCTCTGGATCTCAGAGGTGCCCTCGAAAATCGTGTAGATCTTGGCGTCCCGGTGCCATTTCTCTACTGGAAACTCTCGCATGTACCCATAACCGCCGCAAATCTGGATCGCCTCGTCGGTGACCTTGACGGCGACCTCGCCTGCCTTCAGCTTGGCCATCGAGCCCTCCGCCATCTTGAACTCGCCACCGTTTCGGCTCTCCCAAAGCGCGCGCCAGATCAAAGCGCGCGTGGCCTCGATCTCGAGCGCCATGTCGGCCAGCTTGAAAGCGATGGCCTGGTTCTCGATGATCGGCCGGCCGAACGCTTTGCGCTCCTTTGCGTAATTGAGGGCGAACTCAAAGGCGGCGCGGGCGATACCCAGCGCCTGCGCGGCGACCAGCGGCCGCGTTGATTCGAATGTCTTCATGGCTACATTGGTCCGGCCTGTGCTTGCGCCCTCGCGCGCTCGGGCGAGCTTCGCATCCAGCTTTTCCTCGCCACCAAGCAGGCAATCGGAAGCGACGCGCACGTCGTTGAGGACCACCGTCGCGGTGTGCGAAGCCCTGATGCCGAGCTTCTTTTCCTTCTTGCCCTGCGACAGCCCGGGCGTGCCCGGCGGGACCACAAATGAGGCGTGGCCGCGAGAGCCCAGGGAGCGATCGACCGAAGCCACGACCACGTGGACGTCGGCGATACCACCGTTGGTGATGAA
>CAZHAC010000368.1:0-2407 GCA_964529765.1 uncultured Actinomycetes bacterium | reverse complement strand
GCGGTGGCGCGCGCCTTCACCGTGTACTTCCAGCTCGCCAACCTGGCCGAAGAACGCCACCGGGTGCGAATACTCCACGAGCGCAGCCGGTCCGGGGCGGCGGTGTCGGAGTCGCTCTCGGCCACCCTGGCCGAACTGCGCGCCGCGGTCGGGGAGGCTGAGACTGAGCGGCTGCTGACGCAGCTGGAGATCCGTCCCGTCCTCACCGCCCATCCGACCGAGGCCCGCCGGCGCGCTGTCGTCGACGTCCTCCGTCGGATCGCCCAGGTCATGGACGAGCTCGACGACCAGCGGCTGTCGGCGGCCGAACGTGCCGGCGCTGAGCGGCGGCTGTGCGAGCAGGTGACCATCCTCTGGCGGACGGCGCAGCTCCGCCGGCAACGGCCGACACCGCTCGACGAGGTGCGCACTGTGATGGCGGTCTTCGACGAGTCGCTCTTCACTCTGCTTCCGGTGCTCTACCGAGAGCTCGAGCGGGCCCTCCCCCCTCCGCTAGTCCGCCCGTTTCTCCGCCTGGGCAGCTGGGTGGGCGGCGACCGTGACGGCAACCCGCACGTCACCCATGAGGTAACGGAGGCCGCGCTGGGGATCCAGGCCACCCATGTCCTGCTCGGCCTGGAGAACGCCAGCCGCCGAATCGGGCGCTCGCTGACTCTCGCCGAGGAGTCGACACCGCCCTCCCGAGCACTGCTGGAGGGTCTCGCGCAGGCTCGCTCCGTGGTCGCTGGAGGCCGGGAGTTCCGAGCCCAATCCCCGGCTGAGCCGCACCGCGAGCTTCTCCTCCTGGCCGCAGAGCGGCTGCGCGCGACCCGCCTTGGGAGCGAAGGCGCCTACCGGTCGCCGGAAGAGTTCCTTGGCGACCTCTTCATGGCCCAGGAATCACTGCGCGCGGCCGGCGCCGGGCGCGTGGCCGCGGGGGAGCTTCAGCACCTGGTCTGGCAGGCGCAGACCTTCGGCTTCCATCTGGCCTCGCTCGAGGTACGTCAGCACTCATCGGTTCATCGCGAGGTGCTCGGCGAGCTGATGCCCGGCGTGGCCGGGGACGACCGCCGTCTGGACACGATCGCGGCCGGACAGCCGGTGCCCCTCGTATCCCCCCTTTCGGACACCGCACGCGAGGTGCTCGCGACATTCCGAACGATGGCGCGCCTGCAGGAGCGCTACGGGGTCGAGGCCTGCCGGCGCTACGTCGTCAGCTTCACCCGCTCGGCCGCCGACCTCGTCTCGGTGCTCGCCCTGGCGCGGCTGGCGGTGCCCGACGGCAGGCTGGAGATCGACCCGGTGCCCCTCTTCGAATCGCGCGCCGATCTGGCCGCGGCGCCCAGCGTGCTCGATCGGCTGCTCGAGCTCCCGGGTTGGCGGCGCTGGTTGGACAGCCGTGGCCGCCGGCTGGAGGTCATGCTCGGCTACTCAGACGCGACCAAGGACGCCGGCTACCTGGCCGCCAACCTCGCTCTCTACCGCGCCCAGTCGGCGCTCGCCGCCTGGGCCACGCGCAACCGGATCCGCCTGACGCTGTTTCACGGACGTGGCGGCGCCGTGGGACGAGGCGGAGGGCCGGCGGGACGGGCGATTCGCAGCCAGGCACCCGGATCGTTGAACGGGCGCTTCAAGGTCACCGAGCAGGGCGAGGTGATCTTCGCCCGCTACGGCAGCCCGGCGATTGCGCTGCGTCACCTGGAGCAGGTCACCAGTGCCGTGCTGGCCGCCTCGACGCCTCGCCATGAGGAGGCGCTGGCGGCCGCCGATGAACGGTTCGCAGACGCGGCCGAGCTGATGGCCGGCGCCTCGGAGGCGGCCTACCGCAAGCTTGTCGACTCCGACGGCTTCGCGGAGTTCTTTGCGCAGGTGGCGCCGGTGGACGCCATCGGGGAGCTCGCGATCGGCTCGCGTCCCGCGCGCCGAGGTGGCGGGCCGCCGAGCGACCTCGAGCAGCTGCGCGCGATTCCCTGGGTCTTCGCCTGGACGCAGAACCGCTGCAATCTGCCCGGCTGGTTCGGGCTCGGGAGTGGATTGAACGCGGTGGTCGAGGGTAAGGGCCTGGATTACCTGCGCCGGATGGCGGCCGAATGGCCTCTGCTGGCCTCGATCGTCGACAACGCCGAGATGAGCCTCGCCAAGGCCGACCCGATGATCGCCGGCCTTTACCTGGAACGTGGCGGCCGGCCCGACCTGGTCGCCGTAATCCGGGAGGAGTACCGGTTGACCCGCCGGCTGATCCTGGAAATCACCGGCAGCCGGCGCTTGCTCGAGCGGCACCCGATCCTGCGGCTGGCGGTCGACCTTCGGAACCCTTACGTGGACGCCCTGTCATTCCTCCAGCTGCGATTTCTGCGCGAGACGCAGCCTGAGCTCGTCCGCTTGACCATCGGCGGCATCGCCGCGGGCCTGCAGAACACCGGCTGAG
>CAZHAC010000367.1:0-2428 GCA_964529765.1 uncultured Actinomycetes bacterium | reverse complement strand
AGGAGGTCCTCCTCAACTCGATGTTCGAGATCCCGTCGCGCCCTGACATCAAGCGCTGCACGATCACCCCAGACGCGATCCGCCAGGTCAAGGAACCCGACTTCGAGTACGCCGACGAAAACGACGCTCCGCCCCAAGTAGTGGGGGAGTCGGCGTAGCCGACTGCACGGCCCCTCCCCGCCTTTAGGAGGGGAGGGGAACAGGGGTGGGGTGGCCTCAGGCACCTCGCTCGGTTAAGGCGACAGATCCTCCCCGCCTTTAGGAGGGGAGGGGAACAGACCGGGGTCCGCGGAAATCGAAGATTTCGTGGGGTGGAGCGGTGGGGTGGCAGCAACCCCCAACTGCGGCTACTCGCGCGGTCATCTCGGACCCACCGACCCCTCCGCCTGGGCACGCCGAGGCACCTCCCCATCAAGTGGGGAGGAGGCAAAATGAGCGTGTGAGAGACCTAGCCGGTAAGCGGGTGCTCCTGACCGGGGCGTCCTCCGGTCTCGGCCCCTATATCGCGCGCCGCCTGCGCCGCGAAGGCTGCCGGTTTGTTCTCAGCGCGCGCCGCGAGGCGGAGCTCAACCAGCTCGCCGCCGAGCTCGGCGATGCCCAAGTCATCCCGGCTGACTTGAGCCGCCGGGGTGAAGCCGAGCGTGTGATCGAGGAGGCAGGCGGCATCGACATCCTCGTGGCCAATGCGGGCGTGCCTGCGAGCGGCGCTCTGACCTCGTTCACGGTTGAGCAGATCGACCGCGCCCTCGACGTCAACCTGCGCTCGTTGATCGTCATGACCCGCCTTGCCCTGCCCCCAATGCTCGAGCGCCGGTCGGGCCACATCGTGCTGATGGCTTCCATGGCCGGGCAGGTACCGGCTCCCAGGAACTCCATCTACAACGCGACGAAGTTCGCGATTCGTGGTTTCGGCCACGCGCTGGCGGCTGAGCTCCGGGGTACCGGGGTCGGCGCCTCAGTGATCAGCCCCACATTTGTCAGCGAGTCCGGCATGTTCGCCGAGAGCGGAGCCCGGGTCCGGGTGCGCCTGGTTACGCCGGAGGACGTCGCCAATGCCGTGGTCATGGCGATCCGCAAGAACAAGGCCGAGATCGTGGTCGCGCCAATCGAGCAGCGCTTCTTCGGCCGCGTCATCAGCGCCGCCCCAGGCCTCTTGCGGGCTGTCGACGCCGGCTCGATTCCCGAAAGCGCGATCGCTGCCCAAAAGAGCAAGCGGTGAGCAAGCGGTGAACGGCGCCGGCACCGGATCGCGGTAACATCACGAACACCATGCGCCGAGTAGAGGTACCCGTAGACGTACTTCCGCCGGCGCAGCTGCGCTGACGCGCACAGCGGCGCCGGCCTCCTCAGCCCCCATCCGTAGTAGAGGCACGCCCTGACATGAGCACCGAACCTGAGACCCAACCCAAACCGATGGCCACCGCCTATGACCCGGCGGCCATCGAACGTGGCTGGTACGCGCGCTGGGAGCAGGCCGGGCTCTTCCGCGCCGATGCCCGGAGTCCGAAGCCCAAGTACTCGATCGCGCTCCCCCCGCCCAACGTGACCGGCGAGCTCCATATGGGGCACGCGACCAACCAGAGCATCCAGGACGCGTGGGCGCGCTACCGGCGGATGGCCGGGTACGAGGTGCTCTGGCTGCCCGGCACCGACCACGCCGCCATCGCCACCCAGAACGTGATCGAGAGGCAATTGGCGGCTGAGGGGACGACCAAAGAGGAGATCGGCCGAGCCGCCTTTGGAGAGCTGGTGGACGAGTGGTACAAGTCGGTCGGCGCCACCATCCTTGAGCAGTCCCGCCTCCTGGGTTCCTCGCTCGACTTCTCGCGCACCCGCTTCACCATGGACCCGGCGTACGTCCACGCCGTGCGCACGGCCTTCGTCCGCTACTACGACCAGGGGTGGATGTACCGCGGCCCGCGGATCGTCAACTGGTGCCCTCGCGACCGTTCGGCGATCTCCGATCTCGAAGTCGACTGGCAGACTCACCACGACACGCTCTACTCGATCGCCTATCCGATCGAAAACAGCGATCGCCGGATCGTCATCGCGACTGTTCGCCCCGAGACGATGCTCGCCGACACCGGAGTCGCCGTCCATCCTGAAGACCCCCGCTTCCGGGACCTCGTCGGCAAGTACGCGATCCTGCCGCTGGTGGGTCGCCGCCTGCCGGTCATCGCCGACCCCGCCGTCGAGCGCGACTTCGGCACTGGCGCCCTCAAGGTGACTCCCGGTCACGACCCGCTCGACTACGAGATCGGGGAGCGCCACGGTCTCCCGGTGATCAGCGCGATGCACGTTGACGGCCGGATGAACACCCCGTTCGCGCCCGCCTACGACGGCCTCCCGCCCGAGGTCGCCCGGGAGCGGGTAGTGGACGATCTGAAGGCGCAGGGGTACCTGGTCGGAACCGAGCCCTACACGCACG
>CAZHAC010000366.1:0-2428 GCA_964529765.1 uncultured Actinomycetes bacterium | reverse complement strand
AACTACATCTTCGGCGACGACTGGACGGTGGCCGTGGTAATCCTGCTGGGGCTCTCCGCGACCTGGGTTCTGGCCGCGAGTCGGATCACCGCCTGGTGGCTGGTGCCGCTGCTGGCGATCGTCATGACCGGGATCAGCATCCGCCGCTCCCAACGCCGGAAGCTGCGGGCGCGCTGAGACGCGGCCTCACTCGTCCAGCGCGCGATCGAGAGGGAGCAGCCTCTGCTGCAGGGCGTACAGGGCCGCCTGGCGGCGGTCGGCCAGGTGAAGCTTGGCCAGGATGTTCGAAACGTGGGTCTTGACCGTCTCCTCGCCAATCTGGAGATCGCGCGCGATCTCCTTATTAGATCGCCCGCGCGCGAGGGCGATCAGCACCTCCTGCTCTCGCTTTGACAGCTGGTCGACCCGATCTCGATCCCTCCTTACCTCCCCCATCAGGCGAGCCGCCACCGCCGGCGCGATGTGACTTTCGCCGCCCGCGGCTCCACGGACCGCGGCGACCACCTCCTCGACGCCCGCGCTCTTGAGCAGATAGGAGGTGGCGCCTGAGCGGATCGCCTGCAGGATCCGGTCGTCGTCCTGGTCCGAGGTGAGCACGACCACGCGCGCGTCCGGCCGGGCGGCCTTGATCTTCGGGAGGGCTGACACACCATCGAGCTTCGGCATCAGCAGGTCGAGCAGCACGACGTCTGGGCGCAGACGGCGAGCGGATTCGATCGCCTGCTCTCCGTCGGCCGCCTCCCCAACGACCTCGATGCCTTCCTCCTGGCCGAGCAGGAATCGCAAGCCCTGCCTGACCAGCTTGTGGTCATCGACGACGAGGACGCGGATCACGAAGGGATGGTGGCGACCAGGCGCGTACCTCGGCCCGGCCGGCTGCTGATCACCAGCGAGCCGCCCAGTTCGCGAACCCGCTCCCGCATCACCCGCAGGCCGAGCCCGTGCGCCGCTGCCTTTGAGGGGTCGAATCCGCGGCCGTCGTCGGCGACGATCAGCTCGGTCCGGCCGCGGCGCAGTCCCAGGCGGACTCGGATGCGACGCGCATCCGAGTGGCGCACCGCATTGGCGATCCCCTCCTGGGCAACCCTGAGCATCGCGTGGTCAGCCGGGGGTGCGACCTCGATCGGGTCGAAACGCGCGTCCACAGTAACCCCCAGACGCTGCTCGTAAGCGGCGCACAGGTCCTTCAGCGCGGGCACCAGGCCACGCTCGTCGAGTGCGGCCGGGCGCAGCTCCAGGAGGAGCGCGCGCATCTCACTCATCGTGCCCGACACGGTGTCGCGAAGAGCCGCCAGCTCAGTCTGAAGCGGCGAGTCGACCGGCAGGGCGCGTTGGAGGCCGCCCGCGATCAGGCTGACCGAGAACAGGTCCTGGGAGATCGAGTCGTGAAGCTCGCGCGCGATGCGCTCTCGCTCTTCGGTGCGGGCGCGCTCGTCGACGAGCCGCGCCTGCTCGCCCGTCATCTCCTGGATGCGCGAAGCCATGTCATTGAACCCGCGCTCGAGCCTTCCGACCTCGTCGTCGCGGCCGACGCCGACACGCCGGTCGAGGTCGCCACCGGCGAAGGCGCCGGTTGCGGTCGCCAGATCGCCGAGCCGGCTAACCAGGCGGCGCGAGGTGAGGACGCCGAAGGCGGCGCCGACCGGGAGCAGCAGCAGGAGCAGGAACCCGCCGGCGATGATCAGCGGGCCCACCGACGAGCTCGGCAGAGCTTTGAGGGCGAGCACCGGTGCCAGCGTTATCGGACCCATGCTGTAGCCCAGCACGGCGCCCGGAGCCTGCACGTAGGCCCAGCCGATCAAGTAGATGTCCGGTCCGCCCTTTCCGGTCTTGGAGGGCTGGTACTTGGCGGCGGCCGTCACCTTATCGGGGTACCAAATGGGCTCGATCGCCCAATTGATGACGCCGTTCGAGTCTTTGAAGGCACCGCCGGCACTGCTCTTTGACAGAGTTTTCTGAGCGCCGTTGCTCGACTTCTGTATCGGCAGCACAGACTCCCACGGCTGCCCGATCCCAAACGAGTTGGGAAAGGAGCTGGCCACCACCACGCCCCTCGCGTCCAGGATCACGCCAACTGCGGGCATGCTGCGAACCTTGCCCGGCACGTACGGGATCGCCAGCCCGGAGCCGGCGGCCCGAACACCGTTGGGATCGAGTGTGGGGTCGCCGACCATGAAGTCAGAGGGCAGATTCAGCGTCATGGCGTCCTGGTTGGCCTTGGCCGCCGAGGTGGCCAGATCGGCGGCCGTGATCGAGACACGGCGGCTCATGTCGATCTGAGAAAGCAGGCCCGGAAGAATGGCGACCACCGCGATCGCCTCCACCAGGACGACAGCGGCAGCGGTGACCGCCACGTAGGAGGCGGCCATCCGTCCCTGCAGTCCGAGCCGGGGCAGGCGGATCACGGTGAAGCGGATTCTAGGTTCGA
>CAZHAC010000365.1:0-2436 GCA_964529765.1 uncultured Actinomycetes bacterium | reverse complement strand
ATCACGGATCAACGGGCTGGCCTCCGAAGGGACAGATCGACGCGTGCGGGCAACCGAAAAACGACCTGCAGGTGCCGGCGACGTCGCGGGGGGCGGGGGCGAATCGGCCCTCTTTGATCCCGGCGATCGCGGCCGCGACCACCTCCCGGCTGCGCTCCAGGTCCTCGGGCGCCAGCTCGCGCTGGACCCACTCCCGGACGCCAGGCGCCGGGTCGCCGACCGCGAACAGCACCTGGCGCATCTGCCCGTAGACCCACTCCTTCGGGTACCAGAGCGAGAGCCAGCGCGGCTGGAGTCCGATCGGCTCGCCGTCCTCGTCGACTCCTTCCCGGCAAGCAAGGTAGTAGAGCGCCAGCTGGACGTCGTGGAGCTCGGGACCGAAGTACTCGCCGTACTTCCTGGGCGCCGTCCCCCCGCGCCCCGTCTTGTAGTCGACGACTTCGCAGGTTCCGTTACCGGTGTCGTTGATGCGGTCGATCTTGCCGACGATCCTGGCCGGGCCGCCGCGGATCTCGGGACTCTCGAGCTGCAGGAAGAAGCGTTTCTCGGTGGCCAGGGTGCCCAGGCGGCGGATCGGCTGCGAGGAGGTCGCGAAGCGGATGTAGTTATCCAGGATCCGCCGCACCTCCTGCTCCTCCGCCTTGCGCTCGAGCGTCCCCTCGACCCGCGCCAGGTACTCCTGGAGGCGGCTTTCCAGCTCGGCCAGCAGCCAGTGCCGCTGGTCGTCTGGAGGCAGTCCGCGCCACTCGGCTTCTCGGCCGTGGAATTCCTCGAGGACCTCGTGCAGGAAGCTGCCTCGCTCCATCTCCACGCTTCGCGGAGGTGAGGAGAGCCCCGGATGCTGGCTGTACCAGTAGATGCGAGGGCACTTGAGGTAGTCGTTGATCGCGGTCGCGCTGAAGTGGTCGGGCTCCACCTCGCGCGCCGCGACCGAGTAGGGACGGAACGGCTGGCCGGAGGCGGGCGAGGCGATGAAGTCGAGGTCGGCGCCGAGAGCCGCCGCGCGGGCGCTCATTTCGGGTGGAAGCGGCGCCGCCAGGGCGAGCACGGTCTCGGCCTCGCTGACCGTGAGGACCGACGCCGCCGAGACCATGCCGCTCGAACGCGAGTGCGAGATCTGCTCGCTCTCGGGCGCCGCCAGATCGAGGAAAGCGGAAGGGCCGGCCGGCTCGTCGTACTCGTCGGCGAACGTGATCCAGATGTGCTCCTGTGCTCGCGTCATAGCCACGTAGGCGAGGCGTGCCTCCTCGGCCGCCTGCTCGAGCTGGTCCTGTGGCCAGGACGGTCGGAAGCCGGAGAGCTCGGTCTCCAGCCATGCCAGCTCGCCGGGGTCGAGCAGCGGATGCCGGTGGAGCGGGAGCGGGAAGATTCCGTGCGCGAACCCCGAGAGGAAGACGAACGGGAACTCGAGGCCCTTCGCCTGGTGGACGGTCATGACCTGGACCGCGTTGCGCTCCCGCGCCGACGCCGGCTGGGCTTCGTCGACGGCGCGCGCAACCAGCGACTCCAGGCGCGGTCCGACCGCCGCCAGCGTCGGCTTTTCGCCGGTCAAGCGCTCGCTGACCTCCTCCAGCTCACGCAGGCCGTCGGCGGTCGCTTTGAGGTCGGCCAGCGCTTCCTCGCGGACTGTGTCGTCGACATCGAGGCCGACCAGGCGGCCGAGCACACCGGTCTCCAGCAGCACCGCGTAGGCGAGGGCGGACACCGGCAGCCGGGCCGCTTGTAGGCGCAGCTTGTGGTAAGCGGTGAGCGCCGCGTGGAGCGCGTCCAGCTCCGCCTCACCGATCAGGGCCAGAAAGGCGGGGTCGGATCCTTCCTCCCCGGTCTGGACCTCTCCCCAGGGGAGCGGCCAGCGCGAGGCGTCACGTGCGGCCAGCCGGTAGAGCACACGATGGAGAACCTTCTTAAAGGGCCGCGCCTCCTCGATCGCGTAGCGCCGGATGCGGCCCACGGTCCGGGCCGGGACGCCGCTCAGGCCCGACCCGAGCACCCGCTCCAGCGCCTCGCCGTCGTCCGGCGAGGCCAGCGCGCGCAAGTACGAGAGAACGAAGCGCACCACCTCGTTGCGCCCGAGCGCCCCCAGTCCGCGGACCTCGTACGGCAGGCCCAGCGCCCGGATGGCCTCCTCGAACGGCGCCGCCAGCGCGGTCGTGCTCCGCAGCAGAACAGCACAGTCGCCGGGCCGGCGTCCCTCCTCGACGACGAGCCGCCGGATCTCGCGCGCCACAAAGAAGGCCTCATCGATCGCGTTGTCCTCGCGGGCGACGGTGATCACCGGGCGCTGTGCCGGATCGCCGGCGGCCGTCTTGACGCTGGTCAGCCGGCGGGCTGGCCGGGCCGGGCCCTGAGTCGCACGGAGGAGCCGCTCGGCTGCCTCGAGCACCGGCCCGGGACAGCGCCGGGACACCTCCAGCGAGCTCTCGGCCGCGCTGTAGT
>CAZHAC010000364.1:0-2446 GCA_964529765.1 uncultured Actinomycetes bacterium | reverse complement strand
CATGGGACGAGCTTGCGCCGTCATATATGACAACTTCTGTCACGATCAGAGACCTATCCTCTGACCGTGCGCGCCGACCGGCTCCTCTCTATCCTCCTGCTGCTCCAGGCGCACGGCCGGATGAGCGCCGGTGCCCTCGCCGGCCGGCTCGAGGTCTCCCGCCGCACTGTCTATCGGGACCTCGACGCCCTGAGCGGAGCCGGCGTTCCGGTGGTCACCGACCGAGGGCCGAACGGCGGCGCCTACCTGCTCGGCGGTTACCGGACCGATCTCACGGGCCTGACCGAGGCCGAACTGGAGGCCCTGCTGGCGTTCGGTGGTCGCGGCCCCGCCGCCGACCTGGGCCTCGGGTCCCAGCTTGAACAGGCCTCCCGCAAACTCGCCGTCGCCGCCAGTCCGAGTGGCGCCGGCCGGCTCCAGGAGCGGGTCCTGATCGACGGCGAGGGATGGTTCCGGACGGCGCCTGTGCCACCCCACCTGGCCCGCGTCCAGGACGCCCTCTGGTCCGACCGGCGCCTTCGCCTGCGCTACCGGAAGTCGCTGGATCGCGTCGTCGAGCGGACGGTGGAGCCATACGGGTTGGTCTGCAAGGCCGGCACCTGGTACATGCTGGCCGGGGTTGGCGGCGAGCCCCGCGTGTATCGCGTCTCAAGGATCGAGGACGCGGAACTGACCGACGAGCCTTTCGAGAGACCATTTGGTTTCGACCTGCGCTCGACCTGGGCGGCCCAGGTAACCCGCTTCAAAGGCGGCGCCCCCGCCAGCGTCTCCGTGCGCGTGCGCGTCGATCCGGAGGTCTCGGGGCAATTCGCACGCATGCTCGGCGATCGCATCACGAGCCGCTTAGACGGCGGCATCGTCGTCCTCGACTTCCCTGCCTGTGAGGTCGCCGCCAGCCTGCTGACGGCTTACGGCGGAGCGGTCGAGGTCCTCGAGCCGCAGGAGCTGAGAGCCCGCCTGGGCGACATCGGTCGCCAGCTCTCAACCCTCTACAGCTAGGTCTCCTCCCTCCGCGGCGGCGGTGGGGTCGGAAGCTCCTGCCAGCACTGCTCGGCGCAACGACTGCAGAGCCCGAACATCCCTCCTGAGGGCATCACGTGCCAGTCCCCTACGGCTCGGCCTTCGCACCCGGAGCAGCGCGGCGGGCCGGTTACCGCCTTCGTCACCCGCCTCAGCAGCTCAGCCGGGGCTGCCGCCACAGACGTCATTGCGCTCCCCTCCCCTCACGCCCGAGGGCCAGCGCAAAGCGCCCTCGATCGTCGGTAATCCACTTCTGGAGCCGAAGCCCGGCCTCGCGGAAGGATCGATCGACTGCCGCGCGCGTGAACTTGACGCTGATCTCGGTCCGCAGCCTCTCGCCGTCCTCGAAATTGATCCAGAGCCCCGCCGCCGGCAGCACCACTCCCTGCTCGTCCAGCGACTGCAGGTAGCTCTCCATGCGGCTCCTTTCCGCGTTCCAGACGGCTAGATGCCGGAACCGGTCGAGATCGAAATTGGCTCCCAGCTCGCGGTTCAGCCGGCGCAGGAGGTTGAGGTTGAACTCAGCGGTAACGCCCTGGGAGTCGTCGTAAGCGGCCACCAGCTCGCGCGGATCCTTCACGAGGTCGAAGCCGATCAGGACTCCGTCGCCAGGCCGGATCGAGCGCCCGAGCTTGGCAAGAAACGTGCGCCTCTGCTCGTCGTCGAGGTTCCCGATCGTGCTCCCAAGGAACAGGACGAGCTTGCGTCCGGACTGCGCAAGGGCGTCCAGGTCGTGCATGAAATCGCCCGCGATTCCCTGCACGCTCAGACCAGGGAAGTCGGAGGCCAGAGTGGCCGCGCTCTGCCGGATCACGCCCTCGTCGAAGTCGAGGGGCACAAAGACCCGTAAGGGGCCGCACCGGCGGGCCGCCGCGATCAGCAATCTCGTCTTCGTGGAAGTGCCCGCCCCAAGCTCGACCAGCACCTGTGGTTGGGTGATCGCCGCGATCTGGTCCGCGTGCCGGCGGAGAATCTCGGTCTCCGTCCGCGTCAGGTAGTACTCGGGCAGCTCCGTGATTGCGTCGAAGAGCTCCGAGCCCCGGCGATCGTAGAACCAGCGCGAGGGCAGTGTCTTGGGCCGCGCGAGCAGGCCACCCCGGACGTCGTCTATCAGCTGCTGCCGCAAGTCCTCGCGGACGTCCTGCACGGGTCGCGGCAGCGCCGACATCAGCCGTCCATGGCGCAGCGCAACCCGGCGAAGATCTGCCGTTTGATGGGGTGATCCCAGTTCCGGAAGGTGTTCCGCGCCACCCGCGGGCGGGTCGCCCAGGAGCCGCCGCGGAGGACCTTGAACGTGCTCCCGAAGAACGGCTCGGAGTACTCCGAGTAGGGGAAGGCTTCGAAACCGGGATAGGGCAGGAACTCGCTCGCAGTCCACTCCCAGGCATCGCCCAGCATCTGCTCGCAGCCGAAGGCGCTGGCGCCC
>CAZHAC010000363.1:0-2448 GCA_964529765.1 uncultured Actinomycetes bacterium | reverse complement strand
GAGCGGATAAAGGAGTCGAGCAACCACCTTCGCGGCGCGATCGCGGAGGAGCTCGGGCAGGACACGGCTGCATTCACAGACGAGTCCGTGCAGCTCTTGAAGTTCCACGGCGTGTACCAGCAAGAGGATCGGGACGCGCGCAAGCGCGCGCGTGCCGAGGGCGCGGCCGGCAAGCGCCACCACATGATGATGATCCGCACGCGGATCCCCGGCGGCCGAGTGACGCCCGAGGGCTACCTCGCCCACGACGCGATCGCACGGCAGTGGGGCAACAGCTCGCTGCGCGTCACCACCCGCCAGGACTTCCAGCTCCACGGCGTGCTCAAGGGCGACCTTCGCCGCTCGATCAAGGCCATCAACGACGCGCTGATGACGACCCTCGGCGGTTGCGGCGACCAGGAGCGAAACATCATGTGCTGCCCGGCTCCGCTCGGGGATCCCTTCCGGGATGAGGTGTCGAGGTTCCTCGACGACCTGGTGCCGGCGCTCACCCCGCGCACGGGCGCCTACCACGAGATCTGGGTCGATGGCCAGGTCGTCCAGGAGGCGCCCCCAGACGAGCACGAGGACCTGTACGGGGAGCGCTACCTGCCGCGCAAGTTCAAGACCGCGATCGCGATCGAAGGCGATAACTGCGTCGACGCCTACGCCAACGACCTCGCGCTGGTCGTCCTCCGCGAGGGCGACCGGGTGGCCGGCGTCAACCTGCTGGTCGGTGGTGGGCTGGGCCGGACGGCCAACAAGCCTGACACCTTTCCGACCGTCGCCCGCCCGCTTGGATTCGTCTCCCCGGACCGTGCGATCGCAGCTGCGCGCGCCGTCGTCGCCGTCCAGCGCGACCACGGCAATCGCGGCGATCGCCGTCACGCGCGCCTCAAGTACCTGATCCACGAGCGTGGGCTGGATTGGTTTCGCGCAGAGGTCGAGCGAGAGGCAGGCTTCGCGCTGGAGAGGGCGCGGCCGGTGCGCTGGGACCCGGTCGACGACCACCTGGGCTGGCACGTCCAGCAGGATGGCAACCGGTTTTACGGCCTCTACATCGAGAACGGCCGGATCGCGGATGTCGGTGAGAGGCGGCTGGCGAGCGGGCTGCGGGCGATCGTCGACGAGCTGCGGCCGACGGTTTACCTGACGGCCCAGCAGAACCTGATCCTCGCCGGCCTCGACGCCGCCGGGCGCGAGCGCCTGGAGCAGCTGCTCGACGGATACGGGATCGCTCGCTCGGAGTCCTACTCGAACACGCTGCGCCACGCCATGGCCTGCCCCGCGCTGCCCACCTGCGGCCTCGCGGTGGCGGAGTCGGAGCGGGTGCTGCCAGACGTGATCCGCCGGATCGAGTCCGTGGTGGCGGAGCTCGGATTGGAGGGCGAGCGGATCAGCTACCGGATGACTGGCTGCCCCAACGGCTGCGCGCGCCCTTACCTCGGTGATGTGGGCTTCGTCGGCACCACGCTGGGCAAGTACGACGTTTTCCTGGGCGGCGACTTCGATGGCACGCGCCTCAACAAGCTGTTCGCGCACAACGTGCCCATCGACGACATCCCGGAGCTTTTGCGCGGGCCACTCGAGCAGTTCAAAGACGAGCGCCACGAGGGCGAGGGCTTCGGCGACTGGTGCCACCGGGTCGGTGTCGACAACCTGGCCGCCCGCCATCTCGAGGCGCTGAGCGCATGAGCGTGGCCGTTTCCGATCTCGAGCAGATGAGCGCCGAGGAAGTTCTGGAGTGGGCCTACCGCTCGCTCGGCCGGGTCGCCATCGTGGCCAGCCTGCAGGCGGAGTCGATCGTTCTCATCGACCTCGCGGCCCGGGTGATCGAACGGCCGGAGGTGATCACGATCGACACCGGCCGCCTGCACCAGGAGACGTACGACTTCATGGAGCAGGTGCGGCGGCGCTGGCCGATCCAGCTCAACGTGGTCTCGCCCTACCACCTGACCGTGCAGGACATGGTCAACGAGCACGGTCCGAACCTCTTTCGGGAGTCGGTCGAGCTTCGCCGGCTGTGCTGCGACGTGCGCAAGCGACAGCCGCTCGACAGGGCCCTGCATGGCTACCAGGCGTGGGTGACCGGGCTTCGCCGGGAGCAGTCGGCCAGCCGCGAGAACGTCGCCGTCTCGGCGCCCGATCCCCAACGGCCAGGGCTGACCAAGCTAGCCCCGCTAGTCCGCTGGACGCGCGAGCAGGTCTGGCGCCACATCGAGGACAGCGACCTGCCTGTCCATCCCCTCTACGCGCAGGGCTACACCTCGATCGGGTGCGCCTCCTGCACCCGAGCAACACAGCCGGGCGAGGATGAGCGGGCCGGCCGCTGGTGGTGGGAGCAGCAGGCGGTGAAGGAGTGCGGATTGCACTGGGCTGCAGGCGTACTGCAACCGAGGCACCGATGATCCAGGCGGCCATGGCTCTGATCAAGCGCGAGCTATCGGTGCTGGCGGACGCGCTCGGCGA
>CAZHAC010000362.1:0-2469 GCA_964529765.1 uncultured Actinomycetes bacterium | reverse complement strand
TGCTGACCGAGCACCGGCGCATAGGAGTGAGCGTATGAAGAAGAACGGCAACGGCAAGGTCAGAGTGGCGATCTGCGGCGTCGGCAACTGTGCCTCCGCGTTCGTGCAGGGCGTCCACTACTACCGCGACGCCGCACCCGACGACTTCGTCCCGGGCCTCATGCATGTCGACCTCGGCGGCTACCACGTCAGCGACATCGAGTTCGTCGCCGCATTTGACGTCGACAAGACCAAGGTCGGCAAAGACCTGTCCGAGGCGATCTGGGCCGGCCAGAACAACACGGTCAAGTTCGCCGACGTTCCCCGTACCGGCATCAAGGTGCACCGGGGGATGACCCATGACGGGATCGGCAAGTACCTCTCGGGCGTCATCGAGAAGGCGCCCGGCGAGACCGACGACGTGGTCGGGATCCTGAAGGAGACCCGCGCCGACGTCCTCGTCAACTACCTGCCAGTCGGCTCTGAGGAGGCGACCAAGTGGTACGTCGAGCAGTGCCTGACCGCCGGCGTCGCTTTCGTGAACTGCATCCCCGTGTTCATCGCCCGCGAGCACTACTGGCAGACTCGGTTCGAGAAGGCGGGCCTGCCGATGATCGGCGATGACATCAAGTCGCAGGTCGGCGCCACCATCGTCCACCGGACCCTGGCCCGGCTCTTCCGGGAGCGCGGGGTAAAGCTCGAGCGCACGTACCAACTGAACTTCGGCGGCAACACGGACTTCCTGAACATGCTCGAGCGCGAGCGGCTGATGTCCAAGAAGATCTCCAAGACCCGCTCGGTCACCTCGCAGCTCGACTACGAGATCGGTGACGACAACGTGCACATCGGGCCGAGCGACTACGTGCCCTGGCTCCAGGACCGCAAGTGGGCCCAGATCCGGCTCGAGGGCCGCTCCTTCGGCGACGTGCCCCTGAACGTCGAGCTCAAGCTCGAGGTGGTGGATTCGCCCAACTCGGCCGGCATCGTCATCGACGCCGTCCGCTGCATCAAACTGGCGCTTGATCATGGTCTCTCCGGCACGCTTGAGGGCCCCAGCTCGTACTTCATGAAGTCGCCGCCGATCCAGTACACGGACAATGAAGCGCGGCGGCTCACTGAGCAGTTCATCGAGCAGTACTCGAACGCCAAGTCCCCGGAGAAGGCGCCTGCCGGCGCTGCTGGGCAGTAGCTACCGGGCCGCGGCTCGCGCCGCCGCGGCCCTGCCGCCCGGTCCCCGCTACAGACTTGCTGGGACCGGGACGGCGCTCTGGTACCGGATCAATCCGGGGCGCTGGCCCGCCATCCTCGACAACTACGCAGCCGTCCTCGACCGTGAGCCCAAAGACCCCGAGGTGGCCCGCGTCGCCCGAGCCGCGCTCCACAACTACGGTCAGGTGCTGGCCGACTTCATCCTCATCGCCAGCCTGAGCGCCGCGCAGGTGCTTGAGCGCGTGACCGTCAGCGGCCTCGAACACGTCGACCAAGCGCTCGCCGGCGGCCGAGGGTGCATCATGGCCGTTCCGCACATGGGCTCATGGGACATGGCCGGCTCCTTCGCGGGTGCCCTCGGCTACCGTGTCGCCGCCGTCGCCGATCGGATGCCTGGCAGTCTCGACGGCGCCGTCGTCGCGACCCGCCAGGCGCTCGGCCTCAAGGTCATCCCCCTCGGTCGCTCGGCGGTGAGGGCGATCTTCGCCGAACTCCAAGCCAACGGGATCGTCGCGCTGCTCTGCGACCTTCCGCATGGTCCTGGCGTGCACGTCCGGATGTTCGGCCGGCAGATCACCGTGCCGGGCGGACCGGCGTCTATCGCCTGCCGCGCCGGCGCCCCGCTGCTGCCCGCCTATGCCGTCCGGACCGGGCCTGGGAAGTACCACATATTTGTCGATCCCCCCATGCCCACCGACGGCCGGTGCTCGGGTAAGGATTCGCATCGGGAGCTGATGCAGGAGGTGGCCGGCCACTTCGAGCGCTTCATCCGCGCCAATCCCGATCAGTGGTTCGCCTTCCAGCAGCTGAGTTGATCCAGTACCGCGGGTTCCGCATCCTGCAGTGGGTGATGGAGCGCCTGCCGCGCCCCTGGGCCTACGCCCTGGCGATCGTGGTCGCGCGCTTTGCCTACCTCTTCGCCACCGCCTCCCGGCGGCGCCTGGAGTTCAACCTGCGGCGCGCCCTGCCGGACCGCTCGCCGAAAGAGATCCGCAAGCTGACGCGGGACAACTTCCGCAACCACTCGAAGGCCTACGCCGACCTGATGCAGCTCCCCCAAGCGCGCGTCGAGCAGCTGCAGCCGCTGCTCAGGATCGAGGGCGAAGAGCACCTGGACACCGCCCTCGCTCACGGCAAGGGAGTCCTCGTCATCTCCGCGCACATGGGCTCCTGGGAGATCGCCGCCGCCATCTGGTCGTCGACGATCGCGCCGGTGGCCCTGTTCGCCGAGGAGCTCGAGCCGCCCGAGCTCTACGACTGGTACCGGCGAACCCGGCAGCG
>CAZHAC010000361.1:0-2470 GCA_964529765.1 uncultured Actinomycetes bacterium | reverse complement strand
CCCAGACCGGCGGGCTCATGACCGGGTCGAACTGGGTCGTCAGCCGCTCATCGTCAAGGGGTTGCAGCAGTCGATGCGTGCGCTGGCGCGCTTCATTGAGCCCACTGGCAAGCTGCTGCTTGAGGTCGGCATCGGCCGCGGTCTCCGCCAACTCGGGTCCCCTCAACCTATGGTGCCCGCAATCCCCCCTTTTGTGACATGAGATACGTAAGGCGAGCCGACTAATCGGCTGAGCCGTCGGAAGGCATCACGGCCTGAACCCGGCTCAGCACGCGGTCGAGCGTGGCCCTGAACGACTCCAGCTCGACGGCCGAAGTATCGGCGAACAAGTACTGGGCAAAGCCGTCCTGCCCGTCGCGCAAGGTGTTCGCCAGCGCTTTGCCCTGGTCGGTCAGGGTGACCAGAGTCGCACGGCGGTCGGAAGGGTGAGCCGCTCGCTCGACCAGGCCATCGGCCTCCAGCCCGTCGACCAGGCCGGTGATATTGCGAGGCGTCGTCCGCAGCGCTTGGCTGAGAGCGCGCTGCGTGCGAGGACCGTTCAAACGCAGCTCCCAGAGCACGTTGGCCCGAGCCACGGTGAGGCTGCGCTCGGCGAGGCCCTGCTGCATCAGGTGGCCCAGGCGCAGCGTGAGCGCCCAAAGCTCCTCGAGGGCGCGCGAGCGATCGCTGATTACTGAATCGAGATCATTGTGTAGTTGCTTCACTATGTAGTAGGCTCCACTCCATGAGCATACCCCCGAACGGCCTGGCGATCCAGGCACAGCAGCTCCGGCGCGTCTTCAGCACCCGCCGCGGACCCGTCGAAGCCGTGGCCGGCGTCGACCTGGAGGTCGCGCAGGGCGAGATCTTCGGTTTCCTGGGACCCAACGGAGCCGGCAAGACAACGACCCTCCGGATGCTGGCAACGCTGCTCCAGCCGACGGCCGGCAAGGCCATCGTCGCCGGTGCCGACCTTCGCCGCCAGCCGGCGCTCGTCCGCCGGCGGATCGGTTACGTCGCTCAGAACGGTGGCTGCGACCGAACTCTCAGCGGCCGGGCAGAGCTCGTCTTCCAGTCGCGGCTCTATGGCCTCTCACTTGGCGAGGCGCGCCGTCGCGCCGCCGAACTGATCGACGCCTTCGATCTCGAGGGGTGCGCCGACCGTCCGACGGAGACCTACTCGGGCGGCCAGCGACGCCGGATCGATCTCGCGCTCGGCATGGTCAACCGGCCTGTCCTGCTCTTCCTCGACGAGCCGACGACCGGCCTTGACCCGCAGAGCCGCGCTCACCTGTGGGAGGAGGTCAGGCGCCTGAGGGCGGCCGGGACCACCGTGTTCTTGACCACCCACTACCTGGAGGAAGCCGACGCGCTCTGCGACCGGCTGGCGATCATCGACCACGGCCGGATCGTCTCCGAGGGGACGCCCGAGGAGCTCAAGCGTGAGGTCGCCGGGGACGTCGTCACGCTCGAGGTGCGCGACGGCCGGCGGGCGGCCCACGACCTGCTCAGGAAGCAGCCGTTCGTCGTCCGCCAGGATCCAATCGGGGCCGAGAGTCCGGCGATTCGTATCTATGTCAACGAAGGCGCAACGGCGATGCCGGCGATCTTCCTCATCCTCGACCGTGCGGGCATCGAGCTGACATCGATCGCACTCAGCAGGCCCAGCCTGGACGACGTCTTCCTGCTCCAGACGGGGCGTTCACTCCGGGAGGTGGCTTGAAATGAAGGTCCTTCGGGACACCTGGCTGGTCTTCCAGCGCTACTTCGGGCGCACCCTGATGAGCCCGCTCTACATGGGGGTCAGCCTCGGCCAGCCTGTTCTCTACCTCGTGCTGTTCGCGCCGCTTTTGAAGTCCGTTGCCGCACTCCCCGGCTTTCCCGCGGGAGGGGCCTACAACGTGTTCGTGCCGGGCCTGCTCATCCAGCTCGGCCTCTTCAGCGTCACCAGCGCCGGCTGGGGTCTGATCGCCGAGCTCCGCGCCGGCATCATCGAGCGGCTTCGCGTGACCCCCGTCAGCCGGCTGGCGCTGCTTCTCGGCCGCACGCTCCGCGACATCGTCCTGCTGATCCTGCAGGCGGCGCTGATCGTGGTCGTGGCCGTGCCCTTCGGACTCGTGCTGCGGCTGCCCGGGGTGCTGCTCGCCTTCATCCTGATGGCTCTGCTGGCGCTGCTCATGGCCTCGGCCTCATACGCCGTGGCTCTCATGCTGCCCGACGAAAACACCTTCGGCGCCATCGTCTTCAGCGCAACCCTGCCCTTGCTCCTCCTGTCGGGTGTGCTGCTGCCGATGAGCCTCGCGCCCACCTGGCTCCAGGATGTCGCCGCCCTCAACCCGCTCGCCTACGCCGTCGACGCTGAGCGCGCGCTCTTCGCCAACCATGTCGAAGATCTGAGCGTGGTCAAAGGATTCCTGGTCCTCGGCGGCCTCTCCGCGATGGCCGCGGGCCTCGCCGGCCGCGCCTTCGGACGAGCGGTCGCCTGACCTCC
>CAZHAC010000360.1:0-2472 GCA_964529765.1 uncultured Actinomycetes bacterium | reverse complement strand
GTTGCCGGAGCCGACCTGGTGCCGCTGATCGCGGCCGACGCGGCGGATCGTGGCGCTGGGCTATTCCTGCTGGGCGGGGAGAACGGCGCCGCCCAGGCGGCCGCCGCCGCCCTGACGGCCAGGAATCCGACACTGCGAATCTGCGGCGTGCTGGAACCGCCGCGCGCCTCCGTCGAGGAGATGGAGAACGACGCGATCGTCGAGCAGATAAGGGATTCGGGCGCCGACGTGCTGCTCGTGGCGCTCGGCCATCCCAAGCAGGACCTCTGGATCGACCGCCACCGGGAGCGCCTTCCGGTTTCGATCGCGGTCGGCGTCGGGTGTGTGTTCGACTTGCTCGCCGGCCGGGCGACCCGCGCTCCCGGTTGGATGCAGAGAGCCGGCCTGGAATGGCTCTACAGGCTCGCCCACGAGCCGGCCCGGCTGGGAGGTCGCTACGCGACCGACCTCCGCTGGCTGCTGGTGCTGGCGTCGAAGAGCGTGCTCATGCGCGCTTCGTCGCGTGGTCAGGTGGCCTGATCCCTGGTCTCAGGGCCGACGTGTGGAGAGCCCGGTCCTGCTCGCGCTGCGGCGTGGTCACCGGACCTCCCCTCCGGGAGCCAGCCAGCGTCGTCATTCGCGCGCTCGATTTCGCCCACCGTGGTTCGGGACAAGGGCCTCATGCGAAGTCGCCACTTGAGCCATAGCTTGGACGCCACATCCTTGGCTGGAGAGGAGAACCGGATGACGATCGACGCCGCACCCGTCACGCAGCGGGAAGAGCCCCGGAGCACACACGAGTTCGTGCGCTCTCTGGGAGTTCCCGACCTTCCGCCCCACACAAGCCCCTTCGACCCCGGCTACGACGTGGCGACGGTCGTGAGCCACCTCGAGCAGAGCTACTTCCTGATCAGCCGGTTGAAGATTTCGATGGCCTGCTGGCTCATAGCCGGCGAACCGGCCACGCGTGCCAAAGTCGAAGCCGCCCGCCGTTTGGGGGTGCCGTTGGTCACGGGTGGCGGCCCGTTCGAGATCGCTGAGGACCGGGGCCGTCTGGAGTCTTTTCTCGAGCTGGTCGCGTCTTTGGGCATCGACCGGATCGAGGCGGGAGAAGGCTTCACCAAGCTGCGGCGCAAGCCTCGCGACTATGTCGCGCTGGCCGGCACCTACGGGCTCACCGTACAGATGGAGCTCGGGGAAAAGCACGGCGGCGCCTTTACGCCGGCGGTGGTCGCCGAGCTGGTCGACACCGGCCGGCGCTGGCTGGACGCGGGCGCCAAGCAGATCGTGGTCGAGGCCCGCGAGAGCGCGCAGCAGGTCGGCCTCTTCGACGACTCTGGCCGCCTCAACTTCGGAGCCGCTGAAGCGTTCGCCGAGGCCTTCGGGCTGGAGCAGACGGTCTTCGAAGCGCCCAACAAACGATCGCAATTCGACTTTCTGAACCACTTCGGGAACCGAGTGAACCTGAGCAACGTGCGCATCGAGGAGCTGCTCCGCGTGGAGATCTACCGGCGTGGTCTGCACTCAGACGCCTACGCGCGCGAGCTGGCGCCGCGGCCGGTCCGGCTGGCCTGACGATGAGAGCAAGCTTCGTCATCGACAGCCTCCCGGAAAGCGCTGCTCGGTACCGCGATACCCACGCGATCGCGGTCGCCGACGTCTTCAGAGCGACCACCTGCATCCTGACGGCGCTGGCGCGGGGGCACCGTGTCTACCCCGTCGCCACCATGGCGGAAGCCATGATGGCCGCCGGCCGACTCGCCGACGCACTGCTGGCTGGCGAACAGGAGGGGACAAAGCCTCCTTGCTTCGACTACGACAACTCACCAGCGGCGCTCGACCGCGTCGATGGCACGAGTCCAATCGTTCTCTTAACCTCGGCGGGCACGCTGCTGCTGGCCAACTGCCGTGGAGCGTCGGCCGTTTACGTGGCCAGCCTGCGCAATCTCTCCGCGACGGCGGCACGCCTGGCGGCTCATCAGCGGATCGCCTTGATCGGGGCCGGAACCCGAGGCAAGCCCCGGCTGGAGGACCAGCTTGTCTGCGCCTGGATCGGGGATAAGCTGCTGGCTGCCGGCTATGAACCGGAGAACGAGAGCTCCTTGCGCGAGGTCGAGGAGTGGCGGGGCGCTCAGCTCGGGGTGATTCGACGGAGTCCGAGCGCAGAGTACCTGCGCGCTGTGGGACGGGATGACGACATCGAGTTCGTTCTCACGCACGTGGACGACATACCGGAGGTGGCCGTCTACAACGGCCAGCAGGTCTCACTTCTGAGCGCGGCCGGATTCGCCGAGGCAGCCGCGGAGGGATAGGGCTCACGGGCTGTGCCTGGCTGCCCGAAGGGGGACACTCCCCCCCTTCCGAAACAGGCGGCGGCCGATTCCAGGGCCGCCGGAGCACTGGCCGCGCTAGCCGGTGACCGCCTGCTGCGACTGGACAACGCCAGACCTGATTCGGGATCGCCCTTCCTCGAGGCGACCCGGCAGTCGCTAG
>CAZHAC010000359.1:0-2481 GCA_964529765.1 uncultured Actinomycetes bacterium | reverse complement strand
AATGGGCCCAGACTTCGTCGTACATGCCGGTCCGCCAGTCGGCCTACAAGAACCTCCAGTCCGACTTCTACGCGCAGAACGCGTCACAGGGCGTCGGCGCGGGGATGCTGAGCAAGGGCCAGCTGATCGTGCTCCCCTCGGTGCCGACCAGCAACGAGCAGCGCGACGCCTTGAGCACCGAGCTCAATAACATCTCAGCCGGTCGTAAGGACGTGAGGGCAGGCCTCAACGACGCGGCCCAGAAGATGACCGACATCATGACCACAGGCTGATCCTCTGACTGACTTCAAAGCGTGGCCGAAGGCCGAGCTGCACTGTCACCTCGACGGTGCGGTTCGGCCGGCCACGGCCGCCGCCCTCGCCGCCGAGCTCGACGGTTTTGACGGCCGGCCGCTGCGCCTGGTGGCTCCTCCGGACTGCCCCTCCCAGGCCGAGTACATCTCCTACTTCGACGACGCGCTGCTGGTCATGCAGACCGAGGCGGCGCTGGAGCGGATCGCGCGCGAGCTCTGCGAGGACTCGGCGGCCGACGGCATCGACTACCTGGAGGTGCGCTGGGCGCCCCTTCTCCACCTACAGGCGGGGCTGCTGGTTGACCAGGTTATCGAGGCGGTGCTTCGTGGGCTGGCGGCCGGCCCCATTCGCGCGGTCGCGATCGTCTGCGCCATGCGCCACCACCCCGTGGAGGAGAACGTCCAGCTCGCGCGCACGAGCGGCCGCTTCGCTGGTCGCGGCGTGGTCGGCTTCGACCTCGCCGGCGATGAGGCCCGCTGGCCGGTCGCCCCCCAGCGGCCCGCCTTCGAAGCCGCGCGGGCGGCCGGCCTCCACCTGACCTGCCACGCAGGCGAGGCGGGCCGGCCGGAGGGAGTGGAGGAGGCGCTCGACCTCGGCATCGAGCGAATCGCACACGGCGTGATCGGCGCCCAGGTTCCCGCCATCGTGGACCGCATCCGGCGCGAGGGCGTCGTGCTCGACCTCTGCCCCACCGCTAACTGGAAGTGCAAGGCGGTGCCGGCACTGGCCGAGCACCCGCTGCCCCGGCTGGTTCGGGGTGGTGTGCGCTGCACGATCTCGACCGACTCCCGGACGGTGGCCGCCACCACGCTTTCCAGAGAGTTCGAGCTCGCCGCTTCGGTCATGGGCATGACCGAAGCAGAGCTGGCGGCATGCAACGCGACTGCCCGCGCCGCCCGCTTCGACACCTAGCGACCCGAAGCACCCCGGCGAAGCCGAGGGAGCGCAAGTCCGCCGGCGGCCAATAGGCCCCCCTAAACAACCCTCCGCCATAACCGCCCACCCTGGGGGTGTTGCCGCGGTAGGTTCGCTGGCTCGGGGCGGGGTGTCAAGTGTGCTTGTAAAGGCTGGGCGCACAGCCCACAGTTGCTGCGGGCCGCAATCGGCCATGGATGGGCGGGCTGCCGGCCACGGGTTGGTGCTGCGCGCCGCTTCGGCCGAGCCCTAGCGGACTCCGAGGATGGCGTCGGCGTTCCCAAGCGCCGTAGCGACGACCGTGTCCGCCCCACTCGTCGTGTCGATCCGCAGGAGCCGGCTGCGCTGGTCGATTGCGAGCAGCTGCCCGCCGCCGGGTACGAGCGCCAGGCTCCGGATCCCCCAGCTCTGAAGCCACGTCGCGACCTGGCGGCCAGCCTTGAGGTCGATCACCTCGATGCCGGTCGACCCCGGGACGTACATCCGGTCGGCGTCGAGCACCGCCAGCCCGCCAGCCATCTCCTTCGCCACCGCGTTCACCACACCGGGAAGGGCGGCGGTGCCGGGCCGGCCGATGTCCGCAACCCGGTCGATGGTCGGCTTGCCGTCCCCTTGCGGATGGATGGTGGCCAGCTTGCCCGCCGCCGGGTTGGCGGCGTAGATCACGCTCCCGTCAGCCGTCATAGCGATCGACCAGCCCTGCGCAGTGATCGGGTCCAGAGCGGGCAACTCGACACACCACGCGATCGGAAAGTCGCCCATGAGTTCCAGCGCGTGCACGAAAGCGCCGGTAGGCCCGCCCATGTAGAGCGTGTACTGCCAGTGCCCGGTCGGCTCCGTCACGCTCGCCAGACGCGTGCCCGACATGCTCGACAGGTTCTCGGTCTTATCTGTGAGCGTGTAGGGCTGGAGCGTCCGCGCGCCAAAGTCGTACACGCGGACGCTGTAACGTCCCGGCTGATTGGGCAGCCACTGCAACAGGTAGAGCCCGGAGCCGTCGTCGGCGATTCCGTCGAACTCGAACCTGCCGTCCAGGTCGACGGTCGTTCCCTTGCCGGTCGTAACGTCGAGCCTCCAAAACCGCGAGCGCGCCGGCGTGACCGATTCCAGCAGCAACCACTTCCCGTTGTGGGACAGGCCGGCCGGCACACCCGGCTGAACCTGAGGCAGCTCGAACGCAGCAGGCATCTGGTAGGTCGCCGGCGAGGCGCCGCTCGACGTGTCGATGACGCTCAGATTGGACCCGCTAACGGCGTACAGCTTGTGCCCGTC
>CAZHAC010000358.1:0-2483 GCA_964529765.1 uncultured Actinomycetes bacterium | reverse complement strand
TGCAGCGCCAGCACGAGTGGAGACTGTGGGTACTTGACCGCCCAGGCCCCCATCCCGGCCTGCAGCAGCAGGGAGAGCACGAGCAGCGGCGCCAGCACGCGCACGGGGCGGCGGTCCCACCAGAGACCTGCTACGAACACGCACAGCGCCAGGATCAGGACTCCTTCGACCCCGGTCACGAACCGGTGCGAGAACTCGATCCAGGTGGCGAGCGCGAAGTTGGGGATCAGCTGGCCCTGGCAGAGCGGCCAGTCCCGTCCACAGCCCTCGGCGGAGCCGGTCGAGGTGACGGTCTCCCCCATCAGGAGGACCAGGAACATGCCGGCCGCGGTGACAGCGGCCAGCGAGGTGGCGAACGGCTTCGCCCACGCCTGCCGGCGCAGGTAGCCGGACAATCCGCGACCCATCAAGACCGCAGGGTATCGCTGTTGGCTAGCATGGCGGCCTGTAGTTCTGGTACCTGCGGGTACCCAAGGCTGTTAGGGGGTTTATTCGATATGGAAGTTCAGGAAAACACCGAAGTCACGCCCGAGGCTGCCGAGCAGGCTCAAACACCAGGAGATCGCCGCCGGCGCGGCGGCGAGCACAACAACGGGGTGGCGACGAACAGCGTCGTCCTCGGCCCGCGCGACCAGCTCCAGGGCAAGCTCGTGATCGAGGGCGACCTCCGCATCCAGGGCAACGTCGAAGGCGAGCTCCACGCCAGCGGCGACATCGAGATCGAGCACCGGGCGACCGTGCGCGCGAGCATCGAGGCGCGCAACGTGAACATCCGCGGCGAGGTCCACGGCGATACCACAGCGCGCGAGCGGCTGTCGCTGGCAGGCTCCGGCTCGCTGATTGGCAACGTTCGGGTCCAGCGGCTCTCCATCGAGGACGGGGCGACCCTGAACGGCAACGTGACCATGGAGAAGAGCTGAGAAAAGACTCAGAAAAGGCGTAACCCTACTGCCGGTCCTCCCGTTTAACTGCTCGGTGAACGTCTTCTACAGGTTCGTGCTACAGGGCCTCCGGCAAGCGCAGCGCGCGGCAGGCAACCGCCCGGTTCGCCTTCGCATCCGCCGCGTGGCCCTGACCGTCGAGCGCCAGCTCCAATTCGCCGACTAGACCCCTAAGTCACCGGAACTCCCCCCACTTGGCCTGGTGGGGAGGTGTCGCCGTAGGCGACGGGGGCCGTCAAGTCTCCGTGTACGCCCGCGCCTGAAGGCTGAAGAGCTCGGCGTACAGCCCGTCGAGCGCCATCAGCTCGGCGTGCGTCCCGCTCTCCACGATCCGCCCCTCCTTCATCACATAGATCCGGTCGGCGCTGCGCACGCTCGAGAAGCGGTGCGAGATGAGCAGCACCGATCGCCCTTCGAAGAGCGTTCGCATGCGCTCGAAGAGCTCGGCCTCGGCGCGGGCGTCCAGGGAAGCGGTGGGCTCGTCGAGGATGATCAGCGGCGCGTCGCGGAAGAAGGCTCGGGCGAGCGCGATCCGCTGCCACTGCCCGACAGAAAGGTCACGCCCGTTCTCGAAGATGGGTCCCAGCAGCGCCTCGTACTGCTCCGGCCAGCGCTCGATGAAGCCGTCGGCGCCCGCGTGGCGAGCCGCCGCACTGACAGCTTCGGCGTCGCTCACCCGCTCGATCCGTCCGATTCCGATGTTCTCGCGGGCGGTCAGCATGTAGCGGACGAAGTCCTGGAAGATCACCGCCACCTGGTCGCGCACGCTGTCCGGGTCGACCTTCGCGGTATCCACGCCGTCCCACTCGATGGTCCCCGAGTCCGGCGTGTAGAGGCCGCTGATCAGCTTGGCCAGGGTGGTCTTGCCAGAGCCGTTCTCGCCGACGAGGGCGATGATCTCGCCGCGGTGGATCTCCATTGAAGCTCCGCGCAAGGCGTGCGGCCGGCCACCACCGTCAGGTGAGTTCCCGGCGAACGTCGATATCGCGGCCATCAGCCCAGGCCCAATGTGCCGGCGCGGCACCGGCAAGCGACGATGAGGCCCGCTTGCCGGATAGGTGAAGTCCACGTTTTTGACCGCCAGGGTCTCGAAGCCGCGCGGGGCAGACGCGGTCGGACGATTGGCCCTGATGCCGGGCAGGACCTGCAGGAAGCGGTCGAGATCGTCGATGAACAGCGAGGACTCGTAGAGCTGGCCGGCGCTGAACACGATGCCCTGAAGCTGCCCGCCGAGCTGAATCGTGGCCGTCGCCGCCGCGCCCGCCGCCGCCAGTCCGAGGTGGCCTGAGATGATGAGCCAGGCCAGGACGGCAAAGGTGACGCCGGTCACGAGCGAGGTGCCGAGGGACCCAGCTGTGGAGAGCAGCGCCCGCCGCCGCAGGTGCTGCCGCAGCCGCACCAGCCGCTCGTCGCTCAGCTTCTCGTAGCCGTCTCGAAAGTAAGGAGCGATCCCAAAGGCACGCATCTCGGCGGCCATTTGGCGGGATGTGAGAAGGCTCAGCAGGTACGACCGCTTACGGTCGTTCTCGGTCATCTCCAACG
>CAZHAC010000357.1:0-2487 GCA_964529765.1 uncultured Actinomycetes bacterium | reverse complement strand
GAACCGACTCGTCGAAGTGCCGCCGCTGCCGGAGGACCTGGTAGCGACTCTCGAGAGATCGGGCGAGCAGGCCGCGCAGGCCTGACGCCCGCGCGACCTCCACGGCCTCCCGCAATGCCCCATCAGCACCAGCGAGATCAAACGCCACGAAGGCCCGCAGTCCGTCCTTGAGAAGGCGCTCCGCTCGGCGCGCGCGCAGCAGGTTCACGCCGGGTAGCGAATCACGATCGGTGATCGGCGGCAAGCCTCGCGTGAGGCGGCCACAAAAAAGAAACCGGGCCCTCGCCGAAGCGAAGGCCCGGGGTGACCGTCAGCTACGCCAGCTGAACGCGGTTCGCGCGAGGTCCCTTGGGAGAGGCCTCGATCTCGAAGGTCACCTTCTCGCCACCCTGCAGGCGGTCGAAGTCGGTGTCCGTGCCGCTCCGGTGGAAGAAGTAATCCTTACCATCCTCGGCGGAGATGAATCCGAAGCCGCGATCGCTCACGAGCTTCTTGATGGTGCCAGTTTGCATGGCAGGTCTCCTGATCTCGAACGATCATCCGTACGACACGAAGGCACCCGTTCGAGAAAGAAGGAACCTCGGCGCGCGCCCCCTGCGGGCGCTTGTATCAGGCTACCATGCAGCCCGCCGCGCCAAACACGCCTAAGCCCTGATATCAGCGCACTAGCCGCGTCCGATAAAAGGCATCTTTAAAGCGCGGGGGGAACCTCAGGTTCCCCCGCGGGCCCGCCCTCCTCTTTGGCGGCGCTGCAACGCTGCGTGTCGCCTGGAAGACGGACTCACACGGGCCAGCAAAGCCGGCCCTTACGGCCGCGCTCGAGCCTTTACTAGCCGCGCCCGATAAAAGGCATCTTGGTCGCCATTACCGTCATGAACTGAACGTTGGCGTCTAACGGCAGCGACGCCATGTAAACCACCGCCGAGGCGACGTGGGCGACGTCCATCCGGGGCTCGACCATGGTCGCCCCGCTCGCCTGCAAAACGCCCGCCGCCATCGGCTCGGTCATCTCGGTCGCGGCATTACCGATGTCGATTTGCCCACAGGCAATGGCATAGGCCCGGCCATCTAGTGAAGTCGAGCGTGTCAACCCCGTGATCGCGTGCTTGGTGGCCGTATAGGGAGCCGAGAAAGGACGCGGAGCATGCGCCGAGATCGATCCATTGTTGATGATGCGCCCGCCCTGGGGCTCTTGGTCCTTCATCACGCGGAAGGCTTCCTGGGTGCAGAGAAAGGCGCCGGTCAGGTTGGTGTCGACAACCGCCTTCCACTGCTCGTAGGTCAGGTCCTCGAGCGGAACGGGTGGAGCGCCGATACCCGCGTTGTTGAAGAGGAGGTCGACCCGGCCATAGGTCACCTTGGTTTCGCCGAATAGCGAGCGGACGGAGCGCGGGTCGGTGACATCGGTCTGGATCGCCAGCATCCGGACTCCCTCCGCCTCCCCGGCCTGGACCACCGCCTCCAGGGGTTCCCACCGCCGCCCGGCGACAACGACGGCGAAGCCGGTCCGAGCCAGCGCCAGGGCGACTGCGCGCCCGATGCCGCTGCCCCCGCCGGTGACAATCGCGACCTTGTTCCTGGCCTCCATATCCCTCCTCTAATTGGCTTCGGTGACTACGGTCACCTCTTTGCCGCAGCGCCGGACATCGACCTCGAACTGATACGGAACGACCGGTGGCAGCGCCGCCACCCAGGTGAGCTGAACGGTGCGCGACGCCTCTCTGAACGCCGGCAGCAGGATCGAGTTGACCTCCTCGGCCCAGGCCTCAGCGGCATAGAAATTGGCGGCCGTAGCCAGGCCCCAGCTGACCCCGACAGACTCCATTCGCTCGCTGAGCACAGACACAATAGAGCGCAGGCCCGCTTCCGCACCGATCGCCATTTCCTCCGCCTCCGGTGCACCGGCCATTAGGAACGCGCCGGGCAGCGCCGGCTCGTGGGCGGTGTATGAGAAGGCGAAGAGCGACGGCTCGGAAATCGACCCGTCTATGGGCGCCACGTTGGTCCGCGCCGGCGGCAGCATGCCGTCCACCCGCAGGTCCCAACCGTCGAGGACGTCGATGTAAGCACGGTTGAACTCTTTGAAGCCCTCTCGCGAGAGCGGGGCGGGGATGCGCAGCTCCATCCCACAGAGCGCCTGGATGGGCCGGCCTGCCTCCTCGAGGTACTGGCGAACGATGGCGAAGCCGCGCTCCAACGGGACCACCGGCTGGAGCACCACGCGCGCTATGTCGAAGCCTTCGTCGGCAACCACCGCCGAAGAGAAAGGCTGTCCTGGCGCGCCCAGGAACCGGAAACTGCCGCGTTCGTTATGCGTCACGCTCGACTATGTTGACGGCACCACCGCCTCCTTGGAATACCTGATCCCGGCAGCACGTAGGCTGATCGGGTGACCGCTGAGGAACGCTCTCTGCCGTGGACGCCGGCGCTCGTCCGCGTCATGGCCGGGCTGATGATCGGGCTCTTCCTCGCCGCCATCGACTCCAC
>CAZHAC010000356.1:0-2488 GCA_964529765.1 uncultured Actinomycetes bacterium | reverse complement strand
ACCAGCTCGCCGGCCCGCACGGGATCGCCGGGTGTCTCGCCTTCGGTGACGACGTCGAAGCCCGGGCGGCGGCCGCCGTTGGCGTCCAGCCACGCGATCATGTCGCGGATGTCGTCGGGGGTCATTGCGACTCCCATCTCGGAAGCTTCCTTCGGTTTGACGAAGGGGATCAGTCCGTCGCACCTCAAGACCCGCCGCATCGACTTCGTGCGCGGCCACACGCCGACCACCCAGATCGGTATACGAGGTTGCTGGACAGGCTGCACCTGGTGGAGCAGGTCGCCGGGCACCTGGACCAGGCGCCCGCGGCCTTCGATCAGCTCGCGACCCGACCAGAGGCCGGTGATGATGTCGATGCCCTCGTCGAGCAGTTCGGCCCGCTCCCGGCGATCGGTCACCTCGCCCTGGCTCCCGAGCTCGGCGCCGAGGCCGACGGACAGGATCGCGCGCCCGCCGGAAAGGGCGTCGAGCGTAGCCACCTGGCTCGCCAATTTCCACGGCCGCCGCCAGGGCAGGGGCGTCAGCATCGTCCCCAGCCGCACCCGCTCGGTCCGCATCGCCATCGCGCTCAGAAGCGACCAGGCGTCGGCGCCGTAAGGGCCTTCCCACACGAAGAGGCCATCCCACCCGGCCTGTTCGGCGATCACCGCCTGCTCGACCTGCACGGACGGCGACCCGCCCGGCAGCACAAACCCAAACTTCATCCGGCCCTCCAAATCATGAGTCGACTCGACCCAACCACTCAAATCAGAATCGCGAGGCGAAGGCTGGGCGGTTCAGCCAGGCGTCCTGATCGGGTGCCTGGGTTAGGGCCA
Source organism: uncultured Actinomycetes bacterium (assembly GCA_964529765.1). Classification (GTDB taxonomy): domain Bacteria; phylum Chloroflexota; class Dormibacteria; order Dormibacterales; family Dormibacteraceae; genus CAZHAC01. The sequence goes on along the minus strand of CAZHAC010000356.1, from coordinate 1,673 downwards.
CCTCGATGGCGCGGATCAGCAGTCCAAAGTTGTCCAGGTGGATACCGACGACCATGATGCAGCCGGCGTGGTGGCGGCCGTCGTCGGCCCAGCGGCGAAGGATTTCCGGGAAGTCTTGGACGTTGTGCGTGACCAGGACTCGACCTTCGGCGGTCGAGAGGGCGAGGACTTCGTGATCGTCGATGCCATCGAGTTCGCGGTGCTCGTCGAGCGCGCGCACGTCGTGGCCGCGCTCGCGTAGGTGGCGGCCGGCGATCCTGCCCGAGATGTGGGCATCGAGGAGGAGGCGCACTGCTCGCCTCCGCTACTCCTCGACCCTCACGACCTCGATAAACGGATATTCCTTGGCAAGCTGTTCGAGGGGGCGTCGCTGAAGCTGTAGTGCGGCGTCGACTTCATCCGGGAACTCTCGGTAGTAGGCAAGCGCGAGCTTGAGCTGTCGCGGGTTGAGCTGAAGGCGTTCGAGCGTCTCCTGCTCGTCCTCGCCAAGGTCCTGCCAGGCCTCGATGACCTCCCAGACGTCGAACGGCGAGCCGATGACCCAGGCCCGGCGCCGGCCCGGCTCGCCCCTGAAAGCAAGCCCTGGATACCGGCGCGAGCGCTCGGCCTCATCGGCGAGTTCCTCGACGAGCCGGCCCTTGGGGATGCCGGTGCGTTCGCGCATCCGATCGAGCCTCTCGTCGAGGCTCTTCGAGGGCCGGAAGCTGATGGGGTCGGTCTTCACAGACTTAGCCTACTACGATGTATACATCGTTTACAGGCGCCGGCCCAGTCCGTCGTCGTCTTCACGGGTCGAGTTCGTGAATCCCAAGCAAACCCTGAGCGTCGCCCCATCTCCCTGGAAGCCTGAGGCCGAAGACTGGCTCTTGTGAGCTCACGGCCACAGGTTTCAAGGAGAGAGCAATGACAAGTACACGCAGGTTGATCTTGGCGGGCGCGGTGGCCGGCTCGATGTTGGGCAGCGGTGTCGCCGGCGCCGCCATTGTTACCGCCCTGAACTCCCCCGCCGCGTTGACGCTGGCCGCGAGCAACACACCGGCGTCTCCGACCCCGAACCAGGCCCAAAACGGCAAGTTCGTGTCCAACGAAGACCCGACGCACGAGCAGGGCGAGAGCGCCGCTCGCGAAGCCCAGGAGAACGCCGGCCAGCGCCCGACCGTCCCCTAAGAACAGCCACTACCCCCTCCTGTCCGAGACCCTCCCCTGATCAGGGAGGGTCTTCCTTTACGCCCGCGAAGAAGCGGCCCTCGCCATCGATCGCCGCACCGCGTCGAGGGCGCCGGCCGGGAAGTCCTGAGCGCCACCGACGGCGGCCGCCTTGAGCTCGGTTTCGGCCGCCTCCTCCATCGCGATCACCAACCCGGCCGCGGTCAGCGGGCTGCTGCCGAGGGCGAGGAGACCGTGATTGGCGAGCAGCACCGCCCGCGTCTGCGGCCGATCCCGAAGAGCGTCGACGATGCCCTTGACCGACTCGTCCGATCCGCGCGGGGCCCAGGGAACCACCGGGACTTCCTCCGCTTGCCCGTACCGCAGCAGTGCCTCGTAGCGGCAGGGCAGGGGCCGGTGAGCGAGGGCGAAGGCGGTGACGTTGGGCGAGTGCGTGTGGACGACGGCCTGAACGTCCGGACGGGCGCGGTAAACCTCGGCGTGCATGGGCACGATCTCGGCGGTGG
>CAZHAC010000355.1:0-2489 GCA_964529765.1 uncultured Actinomycetes bacterium | reverse complement strand
AGGTGGCGGAGCTGGAACTCGGTCAGGATCTCGGCCGGGACCATCGAGGTGGCGAAGACCAGGAGAGCGCGGAAGGGCAGGGTGACGCGCCGGTGGGCGTCGCCCACCAGCAGGTTGACGTGGCGCCGTTCGGCGAGCGGCGCCAGGCGGTCGACGATCTGGCGCGCCGGCACGCGCTGGCGGCCGAGGTCGTCGACCAGGAGGACGCCGCCGTTGGCCAGCAGCTGGAGCGGCAGCCAGGTCGCGTCGGCGCCCGCGTAGGGCTCCAGCAGCTCGGTTGTCAGCTCAGGGCCGGTCTCGATCAGCGGCGCCTCGATCCGCCGCCAGCGGCGGTCGGCCGGCTGGTCGCCGACCAATCGGTGACGCTCGGGATCGAAGACGCGCAGCACCTCGCCGCCGGCCTCGATCGCGACCGGGACGGCTACCGGCTGGTAGAGCACGGCCAGGGCGCGGCCGAGCGACGTCTTGCCGCTCCCGGGCGGGCCGTAGACGAGCAGCGGACCGCCGGTCGCCAGGGCGCTCCGGATCACGGGCAGGGCGGCCGGCTGGAGCTCAACGCCGACCAGGGCTCCGGACAGGCGCTCGTCGCTCACGCCGCGGGCGGCCTCGCGCTCGACCACCTGGCGGTACTCCTCGAGCTGCACGGGCATCGGGCCGATATAGCGGCGCTGCTTCATCAGCTCTTCGGCCCGGCGGCGACCGGCGCGCGTCAGCGACACGATGCCCTCGCGCTCGTCGACGTACTCCATGTCGGCGAGGCCCCGAAGCTCGGCGGCGACCAGGCGCGGGCCGATTGCCAGCTCGCCGGCGATCAGGTGCGGGGGCAGCGGACCCGCCCGCAGCAGCAGCCGGAGCGCGGTCTCCCTGAGCAGCGCATGGTCGACGTTGGGCTGGTCGACCTCAAAGGCCCGCGTCGGCTCCACCAGCGGCCGGTCGACCGCGACCTGCAGCGCCTGGACCAGCCGGGCCACAAAGCGCTCCTGGGCGCCCGGCTCGGACTGGCTGCTCCACTCCGGCGGCGCCGAGAAGGCGGGCAGCTCGTTGACGAGCGCGAGCACGGCTTCGGCGGCGAAGTCGACGCGGATGTCGATGCGGATCAGGCACTCGCGCTCGCGCAGCGCCGCCCAGCTGATCTCCCAGGCCGGCGACCCGTCTCGGTTGACCCGCCGCACCTCGCCGTCGGCCACGACCTGGATGGCGCCCGCCGCCTGCAGGCGCCGCCGCAGCATCTCGCGCACGTCGGGATCGAGCACCTCCCGCAGCGAGGCGGCAAGGGCAAAGCTGCGGTCGTCGACGGGTGGGCGCTCGCGGACCGCCCAGTTGCTGGACGCCGAGGTGGAGAGCGCACGCACGACGGCGGCGTGGCGCGCGCAGTAGGGCTCATCCTCCACGAATACCGCGTGGTGGGCGCACCAGGCGGTCTCGCAGGCGCGTCCCTCGGAGTCGCGGTAGGAGCACATCCAGGCGCCGGCCGACTGGCAGTTGGCCCGCAGACAGCGGCGCTCGAGCACCACCGGCTCCGGCTCGACGTAGTCGGTCTGGATCGGCGCCGGCGGCTCTTCGGTGGCAGGCATGACGAGCATGCCCGCGCGGGCCAGGGAGCGGATCTCGGCAGCCATCTCGGCGCAGCTGCTGAATCGGTCATTGGGGCTCTTCGCCATCGCGCGCCGGATCACCTGCATAAGCGCGTCCGGGATGCGGTCGGAAGTCGGCACCGGCTCGAACACGTGCGCGTGCATGACCGCGCTTGCCGGACCCCGGAAGGGGGCGTCGCCGTCGAGCATCTCGTAGAGGAGCACGCCCAGCGAGTAGATGTCGGCCCGGGCGTCGACCGGGTCGCCGCGCAGCTGCTCTGGTGGCATATAGCGGGGGGTGCCGACGGTGAAGCCATCGGCAGTCAGCTCCGGGCTTTCGTCGAGCAGCTTGGCGACGCCGAAGTCGAGCACCTTCACCTTGCCCTGGCCGGAGATCAGGATGTTCTGCGGCTTGAGGTCGCGGTGGACGACGCCCTGCTCGTGGGCGGCCTGGACCGCGGCCAGGACCTGCTGGAAGATGTCGAGGGCGAGCTCCAGGCGCAGCGAGCCCATCTCCTGGAGCCAGGAATCGAGGGAGCGGCCGCTCACGAACTCGGTGACCATGAAGAGCTTGTCGCGGTCGCTGTCGAAGTCGTAGAGGCGGACGATCCCGGGGTGGTTGAGGGTGGCGATCGCCGCCGCCTCGCGCTCGAAGCGGTGGCGCAGCGTCTGGTTGCCGGAGTGCTCGTGCACGACCTTGATCGCGACCGGGATGTTGAGGCTCGGGTGCACGCCCTTGTAGACGACGCCCATCGAACCACGGCCGAGCTCGGCCTCGATCGGGAAGCGGCCGAGGCGCGGGAGGGCAAGCGGGGCAGCGGCGGTCGCGCTCGGCGTGCCGATGGGGAGGGTGGCGTGCGGCGGCGGCGTCGGGGTCGCCGTTGCCGGGGTTGCCGGGGTTGCCGGGGTTGCCGG
>CAZHAC010000354.1:0-2492 GCA_964529765.1 uncultured Actinomycetes bacterium | reverse complement strand
CGCGATCGCGCAGGCGACGTGGAGGGCGGCCGCAATGCCGATGCTCGTCTCATGACTGGACCCCAGGGTCACCGGTCCTCGGGCCCGCTCGAGAAGCGCCACCAACTCCTCCAGCCCACCCACCGTGGCCACCTTGGCGGCCAGCCCGATCCCCTCGCCGGCCAGCTCACGCGCGAGACGGGGCTCCGCCAGTGACTCGTCGGCGGCCACCGGGAGGCCCAGCGCTTGCAGCCGCGTCCAGTCTGCGAACGTGGCATCAGGCGGCAGCGGCTGCTCGAAGAGCTCGACCCCAAACGCGTGCAGGCTGGGCAGGCGGATGAGCGCGTCCTTGAGCTCGAGGCGGCCGTTGAAGTCCAGCCGCAACCGGGCGTCGCGACCGCCGGCCCAGCGGGCTCCGCCAAGCCGCTCCTCGTCGAGCATGCCGCCGCCATTGGCTGCTTTGAGCTTGAAGCAGCGATACCCCTGATCGGCCAGCCGGCTCACGCGCTCGGCGACGCGGCTCGCTTGCGCGTCCGTGACAAGCGCCGAGCACTCGACTGCCTCCCGCCGGACGCCGCCCAGCAGCTCGGCCAGCCGAACGCCCCGCTGGCGGGCCTCGAGGTCGAGGCGCGCGCAGCTCTCGGCCGCCGCGAGAGCCGCCGCCGAGGAGCGGCCAGCGACCATGGGCGCCTCGCCGAGCCCGATCAACCTCCCGTCTCTGGCGATGACGATGACGGCGTGGTAGTCGGGGCCCTCGCGCGCCGGTATCAGCACCGGTACCTGCGTCAGAACCGGCGTCATGCCGCCAGGACTCCGACCGTCCAGAGCAGCGCGAACCAGACCTCGAGCTCGGCGCAGCGCTTGAGAGCGCTGACCAGCGTCGGGGCGGCACCACTGGCCGACATCCGGTAGACGGGGGCCGCGAACGCTACCGACACCAGCGGCAGCACCACTGGCCAGCGCGCGTCACCGAGCGCCAGGACAGCCAGCGGTGGCACGTAGGCAGCCGCCAGAAGTGCGAGCAGCAGACGCCGGGTCCCCACGCGCCCGAGCCGCACGGCAAGCGTCAGCTTGCCGGCTGCGCGGTCGGTCTCGATGTCACGGAGGTTGTTGAGCACCAGGATCGCGCAGGCCAGGCAGCCCATTGATACGGACGCCGCCCAGGCAAGGCTCGTCACCCTGCCGATCTCGACGTAGGTCGTGCCCAGCGTGGCCATCAGCCCGAAGAAGACGAAGACGAAGATCTCGCCCAGGCCCAGGTACCCATAGGGCCGCGGGCCGCCCGTGTACAGCCACCCGGCGACGACGGCGGCGGCGCCGGCCAGCAGCAGCCGCCAGTCGGTGATGAGGCTGAGGACGAGCCCGGCAAGGGCGGCCGCGCCAAAAGCGGCGAAGGCGGCCAGCTTCACGTGCTCGGGCCTGACGACGCCGCTCGCCGCCGCCCGGACCGGCCCGCGCCGGCGTGGAGTGTCCGCGCCGCGCTTGAAGTCGGAGTAGTCGTTGGCGTAGTTGACGCCGACCTGCATGGCGAGACCGACCACAATCGCGAGCAGACCTGGCACCAGGCGCGGCCGCCCGTCGTGCACGGCGGCGGCGGTGCCGGCCAGGACCGGCGAGATCGAGGCCGCCAGCGTCGCCGGCCGTGCCGCCAGCCACCACACCCGCGCGGGCGAGAGCTCCGCGGCGCGGCCGGCGACCTGCTCCATCAGCCCGTCCTAGGGACGGCGGGGGAACTTGGAGAAGTCCGGAGACCGCTTGTTCACGTAGGCGTCGCGGCCCTCCTGCGCCTCCTCGCTCAGGTAGTAGAGCAGCGTGGCGTCGCCCGCCAGCTGCTGGATCCCGGCCAGGCCATCGTCGGCGGCGTTCATACCGGCCTTGATCATGCGCAGCGCCAGCGGGCTGTGCCGGAGCATCTTGCGCGCCCAGGCGAGCGTCTCCGCCTCCAGCTCGGCAAGCGGCACCACCTTGTTCACGAGGCCCATCTCGAGTGCCTCCTGAGCCCCGTACTGCTCGCACAGGAACCAGATCTCGCGCGCCTTCTTCTGGCCCACTATCCGGGCCAGCAGGCCCGAACCGTAGCCGCCGTCGAAGCTGCCCACGCGGGGGCCGGTCTGGCCGAACCGGGCATTGTCGGCCGCGATCGTGAGGTCGCAGACGATGTGCAGAACATGCCCGCCGCCGATCGCGTACCCGGCCACCATCGCGATCACCGGCTTCGGGGTCCGCCGGATCTGAACCTGGAGGTCGAGCACGTTGAGCCGGCCCACACCGTGCGCGTCGCGGTAGCCGTCGTCGCCCCGAATCCGCTGGTCACCGCCAGAGCAGAAGGCCTGGTCGCCGGCGCCGGTGAGGATGATGACGCCGGCCTGCGGGTCATCGCGGGCGGCGTTGAAGGCGTCGCTGAGCTCGAACAGGGTCGTCGGCCGGAAGGCGTTGCGCACCTCGGGCCGGTTGATCGTGATCTTGGCGACCCGCCCCTCGTCGTAGTCGAGGGTGTCGTAGAGGATGTCCTC
>CAZHAC010000353.1:0-2500 GCA_964529765.1 uncultured Actinomycetes bacterium | reverse complement strand
TGCTGCCCGACGTCGCTGACCTGCGCAACACCTCGGCCACCGTGGCCGGCGCGGTAGCTCAGCAGGCGATCAAGGAGGGCGTGGCCCAGGTCGACCTGCCGGATCCCGCAAAGACCGTCAGCGAGGCGATGTGGCGCGCCGCCTACCCAAAGTTGGAGTCAATGTGAGATGGCCGCAAACGTAAAGCTGCGCGACGTCCCGATTGGAACCGGCGCCACCGGAAAGCGCACGGAGAGCGACTCCATGGGCTCGATCGAGGTGCCCGCCGAGCACTACTGGGGAGCGCAGACCCAGCGGTCGCTGATCCACTTCTCGATCGGCGACGACCACATGCCGAAGGAGGTCTACCACGCCTACGGCTACGTCAAGAAGGCGGCGGCGCTGGTCAACGCCGACGCCGGCCGGCTCGACCGCACGCGGGCCGATGCGATCGTCCGGGCCGCCGACGAGGTGATCGCCGGCAAGCTCGACCCCGAGTTCCCGCTCTACGTCTGGCAGACCGGCTCGGGCACGCAGTCGAACATGAACGTCAACGAGGTGATCGCCAACCGGGCCAGCCAGCTGCTGGGCGGGGAGCTGGGAACCAAGACGCCAGTCCACCCCAACGACCACGTGAACATGGGCCAGTCCTCCAACGACAGCTTCCCGACAGCGATGCACATCGCCACCCTTTTCCAGATCCGGCAGCACACGCTTCCGCAGCTCAACGCCCTCGCCGATGCGATCTGGAACAAGGCCGTGGAGTGGGTCGACGTGGTCAAGATCGGGCGCACGCACCTTCAGGACGCGACGCCGCTCACGGTCGGCCAGGAGTGGTCCGGGTGGGCGGTTCAGCTGCGCGATGCGCGGGACAAGCTGGAGCGGGCGCTCGAGGCCTGCCAGTATCTGGCCGAGGGCGGGACCGCTGTGGGGACGGGTCTCAACGCGCCCGACGGCTTCGGTGATGCGATGGCGGCCAAGCTCTCCGAGCTCACCGGCCTGCCGCTGCGGACGGCCTCGAACAAGTTCGCGGCTCAGGGCTCGCTCGACGGCATGGTGGCCGTGAGCGCTGGGCTGCGCGGCCTGGCGGTCTCGCTGATGAAGATCGCCAACGATATGCGCTGGCTCTCTTCTGGCCCGCGGGCTGGTCTGCATGAGCTGGCGCTGCCCGCCAACGAGCCAGGCTCCTCGATCATGCCGGGGAAGGTCAACCCGACCCAGCAGGAGGCCATGGTCATGGTCTGCCTGCAGGTCATGGGCGAGGACTCGATCGTCGCCTCGGCGGGCGCCCAGGGCAACTTCGAGCTGAACGCGATGCGGCCGATCATCATCAACAACGTCCTCCACTCGGCGCGGATCCTGGGCGACGCCTCGACGAAGCTGCGGACCTTCAGCGTGGAGGGGACCAACCTCGACCGCGACAAGGTCGAGGAGTACGTCGGGCGCTCGCTGATGCTGGTGACCGCGCTCAGCCCGACCATCGGCTACGACAAGGCCTCCGCGATCGCGCACAAGGCGGACCGGGAGGGCACAAGCTTGCGCGAGGCGGCCCTCGCTTCGGGGGTTTCCGCCTCCGACTTCGACCGGATCGTCGATCCGGAAAAGATGGTCGGCCACCCACGTCACGACCTACGTCTCAGTTGACGCCAGCCGCCTAACTACCCTCCGCCAAAGCCCCCCGCCCAAAGGGGGAATGGTGCGATTTTCGGGGTGCTGTCAATAGCTCGTTAACAATGAGTTGAGGCGCAAGCGGCGAGCAGCTGATCCAAAAGGTCCACCAAATGAACCGGCTCCGCCTCGGTTGGCTCGTCCACCAAGCGGGCTGGCAGATCGTCTTCGCCTATCTTCAAGCCGCCGCCCAGGGCCTGGAACTACGCGCGGGGCCGCGACTCGCCGCAGGCCGCGTAAAGCGCCGCTCAGGCCGGCCCCGTCTCGCGTCCTCGGGCGAATGAGTAGCCGGCTTCAACCAACCGCCAGACGATCTCCAGCTCCGCGTCATCGCGAGGGCCATAGATCATCACCAGGTGCGATGGCGCGAAACCCTGCTGCGCCATCGGGTGCAGCTCGGCCCACCCTTTCTCGACAGCTTCACGAGCAACCGCCGGTGGAAGCATCGCGTGCAAGCTCCCGTCGGCCGGGCCGTGCAGGTGCACGAACTCGGTTCCGAGCATGTAGGCGTCGGCGGGTCCGCGTGCGAGCTGCGGGTCAAGATGGAGGGCGCGGCTGTCCGGCAGAGAAACGTGGCTGCCACCGACCTGCACCCCCTCCAGCTGCGTCATTCGCTGCCAGAGCTCTTCCTGCAGTGATGGCGGCGCGTTCTGGTCGAGCTGCTGGTGAGGCATGGCAGGGCCTGTGGTGGGCCGCACCCCAGATCTCACTGGCAGTTCTTTGACGGTTGCCTGGGGTTCGTTCATAGCAGCCTCCTGTGGTGTGTTTCGGTCTTCCCAATTGTCGGCGACACGTAACCGCCGGGCTCAGCTGCCCACGTGCTGGAGGAACGGGCGTAAATGACCGGCCGCGC
>CAZHAC010000352.1:0-2528 GCA_964529765.1 uncultured Actinomycetes bacterium | reverse complement strand
CGGCCTTGCCAGCCTTCCTTGATCGACATCTGTCCTCCTACTCGATGACGCCCTGGGTCCGCAGCTCAGCCACCTGAGCGTGGTCGAGTTCGAGCTCGTTGATGAGGATCTCCTCGGTGTCGGCGCCGATCGCAGGCGCTTGCGGAGCCGCGGATCTAGGAGACGCCGCGAAGGCGATCGGGCTCGCCGCCGGCCGAGCGGCCGCGGGCTCCTCGGCCACAAGCTGTTTGAACGTCCGGTAGGGACCCCAGAGCACGCCGGCGGCGTCGAAGAGGGCGGCGACCTCGGCCAGCGTGCGCGACGCCACCCAGGGCTCGAGTAGGTCGCTGATCTCCCGGCGGTGACGGAAGCGCTCGCTTTCGTCCGCGAAGTCGATGCTGTGCCTGGTTTCGAGGGCCGCGAAGTCGGGCGTCAGTCCGGTCGCCTCACCGAGGCTCTTCCACTGCCGGGGCGTGAGCGCGCAAACCATCACGTACCTGCCGTCGGCGGTCTGAAAGTCGCGCCCGTAGCTGCCGTAGAGATCGTTCCCGAAGCGCCCGCGCGGCTCGGCGATCAGCTTCGCCTCGGCGAGCAGCCCGAGGTGCCCGGCAACCGCGATCGCCACCTCCGACAGCGCGAGCTCGACCAGCTGGCCCTCACCGGTCAGCCGGCGGTGCCGCTCGGCGGCGAGTACCGCGCTCGCGGCCAGGGCGCCAGTCGTGATGTCCCAGGCGGGCAGCACATGGTTGACCGGGCCGGACAGGCCCTCGGGGCCGGTGATCCAGGGAAAACCGGTGGCGGCGTTGACCGTGTAGTCGACAGCGGCGCCGCCTCCGGGAGAGCCCTCGATGAGCACCATGACCAGGTCGGGCCGCCTCTGCCGCAGCCGGTCATAAGCCATCCAGCCCCGCGCCCCGAGGTTGGTGATCACGATCCCGCCGGACTCGCCGCCGCCGCAAATCAGCTCGGCAACCAGGTCCTGGCCGCGCTCGGAGCGGAGGTCGACCGCCAGCGATCGCTTGCCCTGGTCCAGGCCCGCTCGGTACAGGCTTCGCCCTTTGTGGAGCGGCCACCGGCTGGCGTCGATGCCGCCTCCCAGCTGCTCGACGCGAATCACGTCCGCGCCCATGCCCGCCAGGGTCGCCGCCGCGAACGGTGCCGCCACGAAGGCCGAGACCTCGACCACGCGCAGGCCGCTCAGGACCCCGGGTGCCACCTCGTGAGGATAGATCGCCACCCGCCCGCGGCCTGCCCCCTACACGGCCAGCAGCGTTCAGTAGGGCGCGGTCGCCACCACGTAGCCGACTCGCCAGCCAAGCCGGACCGGCCCGTCACCCGCCAGCCGGCGCGTCTCTTGCTCGAGGATGCGGTAGTAGCGAGCCCGAGCCGCCGCCGGTAGGGCGGGGCCGCCAAAGCTCCGCCGGTAGGTGATGTAATCCTCGACCGCCGGCCATTCGTTGTCCAGGCTCTCCTCCATGGCCGCCACGTCACACAGGCCCAGTCGCCGCAGCTTGGCGGCGGCTTCTCGCGGTGTCACTGAGGGGGGCAGCCGTCCGAGTCGCATTAAGGCGCGGACGCGGTTGTGGAGGGTGACCTCGGAGTAGAGGCCGCCGCCCCAGAGAGCGATCGCCAGCCGGCCGCCTGGTCTGAGCTGGGCGGCCGCGGCGCGCAGGAAAGCCGCTTTCTCGGCGACTGGAGACATCTGCGCCGCCACCAGATCGAACTGCCCGGGCGGGAATGGCAGGTCAGCCAGGTCGGCGCGCGCCAGGATCACATTGCGAATGCCCAGATCCTGGAGGACGCCGCTCGCGACCCCCAGCATCGGCGCCGACAGATCGGACATCACGACGTGTCCGCCCGGGGCCACTGCAGGCGCGACCAAGCGCGCGAGGCCACCGGTCCCCCCGGCCAGTTCGAGCACTTTCTGGCCAGGTTGTGGCGCTGCCAGATCTACCAGGCGCTCCGCCACCGGGCGGAAGCGAGGGACGATGTTGGCCTCGTACATCGGCGCTGCCTGTTCGTCGTACGCGGCCATCGGCGCCGCGCATGGTATCCCGCTCGAGTCCCGCATACGCGCACGGCAAACGGCCCAGGGGGAGGGCGCAAGGGCGTTCGAGCGCCCCGCTATGCGCCCATGCGAGGGCGCAGGGGGGTTGCGACGTCAGCAGCCGCTTTGATCAGCGCTCGCACCCTGGCTCCATCCAGGCTCTGCTCATTGAGCAGGCGCCGCGCCACCGTGTCCACCTCGGACCACGCGCCGGGTGCGTTGAGCTCGGCGACGGCGCGGTCGAGATAGGCGTCGAACGCAGCCTGGCGTTCGGCCTCGTCCTTGGCCAGGAGCGCGATCCACCTGCGGACCGCCTCGTCAAGGTCATAGCCACTACCTTCGGGATCGGCGGTGCCGACGCGCGACTCGGCGGCCAGCCCGGCGAGGAACGTGACCAGGACGCGGTCGACCATGTCCAGCTCGCGTGCGTTCAGATTTCCGCGCCGGGGGTTGAACCAGCTCCCGGGGCGGGCGAACCGCGTGTGACCGCGGCCCCCGGTGC
>CAZHAC010000351.1:0-2533 GCA_964529765.1 uncultured Actinomycetes bacterium | reverse complement strand
CCGCTCTTCGAAGGCGGCCGCGAACTCCTCCAGCTCATTTCGCTCGAATGGCGCCTGCAGGTCGACGCTTTCGGCCATGGCGTTGAGGTCCTGGGCCGCCCAAAACCAGCAGCTGTCGAAGAAGACGTCGTTGACCACGAACGGCGCAATCTCCCGGTAGCGGGCAATCTCGTAGTCCGACTCGTCGAGCAGCTCCATAAGAGCCAGGTAGGCGTCGTAGTCGCGGTCGTCCGGCCGCTGGTCGGCGCCCACGTGGCGCGTGTCTTTCCGGACAAACGGCAGCTTTGGCTGGAGCCCAGCAGCCCTCAGGTGATCCCAGCGCGGCGAGTTGTCCCAACCGGTCTCCCAGGGATGGACGACTGCGACCAGCGGACAGCCGTCCAGCGTGCGCTCGCGCTGGAAGTAGCGCAGCCAGCGTTCGAGGGGCGGCAGCGTTCGCCGGACAAATTCATCCGCGAGCGCGGTTGAGGGAGCCCTGGCGGCGACCCGGCGGACGGCCGGGATCAGTACCGGCGGGTTCGAAATTCCGCTGGTCAGCACATCGGCCGGGTGATGGCGAGCTGCATTCGGCCAGCGATCCGGTCCTGGGAAGTAGTCCTCGAGGTGCCGCGGATCGAATCTGATGTGAGGAACCATCCCGCAGTACCACTGCGCCTCCAGCAGGCAGTCGATCTCGCGCACCGCTCGCTCCCAGTCCACCCAGGCCCAGCCGATGCTGACGAGCGCGCTGTCCCAGTTCCACAGGTGCGGGTACTGGTGGGCGGATGGCTTGGTCCAGCCGCCGGCGTCGTTCGCGCGGAGCACAGCGGCCGCCTCCGCGATGAGATTGCGTGATTTCAACCTGACGTGGGCACCACGGTTGCCGCGGCCGGTCGGGGCGGCACCGTCGAGTGGCCTGGCAGGAAGGTCATCGACAGTGAGTAGCGCACGGGCTCCTCGTTCGAGCCCTGAACTCGCTGCACCAGCAGCCGCGCGGCGAGGCGCCCCATTCGTTCGCGAGGCTGGCGCGCGGTCGTCAATCCGCGGAGCACGCCCTGTACCACGGGGTCGTCGTCGAAGCCCGCGATCGAGAGGTCCCCAGGGACCTGCCACCCGATGGCGGACGCTGCCTCGTGGACATCGAAGGCCAATCGGTCGTGGATGGCGAACGCCGCGGTTGGCGCCAAATCCGATAGGAAGGCCGCAATCAGCCTTCGCGTCTCAGCCTTCTGCCGGTCCGGCGCGCCCCAGCCAGTCGTCCCGACCGGAATCTGGCAGAAGACAAGCTGGTCGTCATAGGGGATGCCGCCGGCCTCGAGCGCCTGACGGTACCCGTGCAGGCGCTCGCCAACCGATGTCGTCGTAACGTTGTCGGTCGACAAGAAGGCGATGCGCCGATGCCCAAGGGCGGCGAGGTGGGACACCACCTCGTAAGCGCCGCGTGAGTTGTCGGCGATGACGGTGTCTGCCGGCACGGACGGCAGGTAGCGATCGACGAAGACCAGGGGAAGCCCGCGGAAACGCAGCTCCTCGTAAACGTCGGTGGCCGGCTCGTAGTCGATGGGATAAGCGATCAGGCCGGCGACCTCGTCTTCCAGCATCCGGTTTACCCGGCCCGCTTCCTGCTCCCGGCTGGAGCCGCTGCTCCCGAACAGCATCGAGTAACCATGCTGATGGAGCTCGTCCTCGATGGCCTGGACAACGCCCCCGACATACGGCTTGGCGACCGACGGCACCACCACTCCGACGCGGCGGACGTGCTGGAGCACCGGCGATGCCCTGATCACGTGGCTGCCGCGTCCTGGCGCCGCTTCCACAAGCCCACGCGTTCGCAGCTCGGACAGCGCGCGCCTCAAGGTGCCACGGCTCACGCCGAGTTCGAGCGCCAGCTCCGGCTCGGCCGGGAGGCGCGTCCCGACCGGCCAATCACCGCTGGTGATCCGCCGCTCCAGCTCGGTTTGAATGCGACGATGGGTGAGGCCGCGAGCTGGTTCGGGGACCACTAGCCCAAGAATCGTACTAGACAAATCCTGGACTGCGGATGATCATCTGTTCACAGATCACAGCAGATCCATTTGTACAAAGCGGATTAGGGGAGCTCGCATATGAGATCGATCGTTCCGTTGAACAGGCTCGGGGTGACGAGACCGCTGGCTGTTGTAACAGCGCTGGCGGCGGCGCTCGCGGCCTGCGGGGGCACGCCGGCGCCGGCAGCGTCGTCGCAGACGCAGGCCAACGCGGGAACGGTCTCCTTCATGTCTTCGCAGGCGCAGCCGGTCAACGAGGCGGAGGCTATGCGGCGTGACGTGCTCGGCGGGTTCAACGGCACGGCGAACTTCGACAGCTCGCGGAGCGACGCTCAAATCGTGCAGCAGCTTCAGGCCGAGGAACAGGCCGGCAAGGTGGACATCGATCTGGTCGCCGGCCTCCACGGCGACTTCCCGGGCCTGGCCCAGGCGGGGCAGCTGGAGGACCTGACGCCGCTTCTCCAGAAGCTGGAGCAGGATCGCCACTTCAACGCCGACCTTCTCAAGTACGGCAAGCTCGGGACCAG
>CAZHAC010000350.1:0-2541 GCA_964529765.1 uncultured Actinomycetes bacterium | reverse complement strand
GTGCTCGAGGGCGAGGCCGCCTTTGCGCCCGCGATCCGGCAGATGGCGCGGCCGACGCTCGACGTCAACGGGATGGTCGGCGGCTTCACCGGTGAGGGGTCGAAGACCGTGATCCCGGCGAGCGCGATGGCAAAGGTGTCGATGCGCCTGGTCCCCGGACAGAATCCCGAGCGCATCTTCGACACGTTCAGCGAGTACGTGCAGGAGCTGAGCACGCCCGGTGTTCGCGTCGAGGTGAAAAAGCTGGGCTCAGCGCCGCCGGTGCTCTGCGGCATCGACCATCTCGCCGCCCGCTCGATGGCAGCCGCATTCGAGAAGGGGTTCGGAATCCGGGCACGCCCGGTGCGCATGGGCGGGTCGATACCGGTCACGATCGACTTCCAGGAGGCGCTGGGCGCGCCGATGGTGGTCGGTGGACTCAGCCAGCCCGGCTCCGGAGCCCACTCGCCCCACGAGCGCTTCAGCCTCGACCACTTCCACCGCGGCATCGAAACGCTGATCCACTTCATGCATGGCGTCGGCGAGCGCTGAGCGCGAGCTCTTCAGCTCTGGCCGTGTGAGGACGGCTTCGACATGGCGACAGCGCGCGCGTTTATGCAGCGTCTAAGCTGATCTCGATGTCCGAGGCTGCGATCGAGCGTGCGCGCGCGGAGCGCGAAGCCTCCCTGGAGGCTCTTTTTGAGCTGTTGCGGATTCCCTCGGTGTCCGCGCTCTCCGAGCACCGGCAGGATTGCCGCCTGGCCGCCGAGTGGGTCGCGGCGCGGCTGGAGCGAGCGGGCATGGATGCCCGCGTGGTGGATGTCGAGGGCGGAACGAACCCGCTCGTTGTCGCCGACTGGCTCAAAGCCGGGCCCGACCGGCCGACGCTCGCCATCTACGGCCACTACGACGTTCAGCCGCCAGACCCCCTGGACGAATGGAAGTCACCCCCCTTTGAGCCGACCGTCCGGGACGGCTTCGTCTACGCCCGTGGGGCCGACGACAACAAGGGCCAGTTCATGTGCGGCGTCCGCGCCGCCGAGCTCCTCTTCGCGACGGGCAAGCCCCCGGTCAACCTGCGCTTCCTGATCGAGGGGGAGGAGGAGGTGTCCGGTCCGTCGCTGCCTCGTTACCTGCATGACAATGCGGGGCGGCTCAAGACGGACTACGTGTTCATCGCCGACGGCCAGTTCACGGCGCCTGGCCTGCCGAACCTCCTGACCGGCCTGCGCGGCCTTCTCTATACCGAGGTCGAGGCCCAGGGGGCCGCGTTCGACCTCCATTCGGGTATCTACGGCGGGGTGGCGCCCAACCCTCTGAACACGCTTGCCCAGATCATCGCCGCCCTCAAAGACCGCGAGGGCAGGGTGCAGATCCCGGGCTTCTACGCGGACATCGTGCCACCGTCCGCCGAGGAGCTGGAGGATTGGAGCCGGCTGCCGATCGACGAGGAAGAGCAAAAGCGCGCGATGGGTGTGAAGGCGCTCGAAGGCGAGCCCGAGTTCACCCCGCTCGAGCGCAAGTGGGCACGGCCGACCCTTGACGTGCACGGCATCATCGGCGGATTCACGGGCGAGGGGGCGAAGACGGTGATCCCGGCGCGCGCCCGGGCCAAGATTTCGATGCGGCTGGTGCCCGACCAGGACCCTGAGGGGATCTTCGAGGCTTTCACCAGGTTCTGCGTGCAGGAGACCTCACCCGGTGTGACCATCTCGACTCGCGTGCTCGGGACCGCCAAACCCGTCCGTACAGGCACCGATCATCCCGGCGTGGCGGCGGCCCGCGCCGCGTTCAAGGCCGCCTATGGAGCCGAACCGGTCTTTGTCCGGGAGGGGGGCTCGATACCGGTCACGGCCGACTTTCAGGAGGCGCTTCGCGCTCATTTGCTGGTCACCGGCTTCGGGCTGCCGGGCGACGGGCTGCACTCGCCGAACGAGAAGTACAGCATCGATCAGTATCAGCGGGGGATTGAGATGCTGATCCACCTGATCGACGAGCTGGCCGGCCATGCGTCCTGAGCTGGAAGCGCTCGCGCGCTCGCTGGTTGACGCGGCCTATCTGAAGGGCGACTTCCTCCTCCGGTCGGGCCGGCGCTCCGACGTTTACTTCGACAAGTACCTCTTCGAGACCCGGCCCACGATCCTGCGGGCGCTCGGCACCGAGCTGGCGACGATGGTGCCGGACGGCGTCGACCGGCTCGCCGCCCCCGAGCTGGGGGCAGTGCTGCTCGGCGGCGCGGTCATGCTCGAGACGGAGCTGCCGCTCGTGATTGTCCGCAAGGAGGAGAAGGAGTACGGAACCTCGAAGAACATCGAAGGGCAGCTCGACGCCGGCGAGCGGGTGTGCCTGATCGAGGACGTGCTGACCACGGGCGGAGAAGCGATCAAGGCCGCCGAGAAGCTGCGGGCGGCGGGAGCGCAGGTGGTCAAGCTGATCGCTGTGCTCGACCGCGAGGAGGGGGCGGCGGAGGCGATCGCCGCCGCCGGGCTCGACTATGAGCCGCTCTTCCGAAAGTCCGATCTCCCGCTCACTTAGGGTCACCGGAGGGCTCGTCTTCACGCC
>CAZHAC010000349.1:0-2568 GCA_964529765.1 uncultured Actinomycetes bacterium | reverse complement strand
TCGGCGACTACTTCTACCTGCGGCTCTTCAAAGAGCTCAGCACGTCGCTCTCGATGGCTTCGGGCACCGGTCTCTTCAGCTTGCGGCGACCGGAGTGGGACAAAGGCCTGCTCGAGCTGCTCGGGCTGCGGCTGGAGCAGCTTCCAGAGATCTCCGAGGAGGGCGGCCGCCTGACCGGCGCCTATGCCCGCCGCTGGCCGCAGCTCGCCAGGGCCCGCTGGTTCACCGCGGGCGGCGACGGCGGCTTTGCGAACCTGGGCAGCGGCTGCGTCGACCCGACATCGCGCGCGGTCACGATAGGGACCTCGGCGGCCATCCGGGTCACCACGACAGAGCTCCCAGACCGGCTTCCCGACGGCCTCTGGTGCTACCGGCTCGACGCCCGCCGATTCATCCTCGGCGGCGCCTTCAGCACCGGCGGCAATTTTCATGACTGGGTCATTCGGAATTTCCGCGCTGACGCCGAGGAGTTGGAGCGCCGCGTCGTTCGCATGCCGGCCGCGGGGCACGGGCTCGTCGTCCTGCCCCTCCTGGCCGGTGAACGCAGCCCGGGTTACGCGCCTCGCGCTACGGGCGCCATCGCCGGCTTGACGCTGGCCACGACCGCGGCCGACGTAATGCGGGCCGGAATGGAGGCGATCGCCATCGCGTTCGCCCGGGTGGACGGCCGGCTCGATGACGCCGCGCCGGGCGCCGAGCGGCTGGTGGCAAGCGGGGCCGCGCTGCTCGCCAGCTCGGCCTGGATGCAGATCCTGGCCGACTGCGTCGGCAAGCCGCTCGTACGCGTTCCTTATGAGGAGGCCTCGTGCCGCGGGGCGGCCGTCTTCGCGCTGGAGAGGCTGGGGGTGGAGGTTCCGCGCCGGCTTCCGAGAGGGCGTACCTTTAGCCCCGACGCCCGGGCGCACGCGACCTACGAGGTGGAGATGCGGCGACAGGATCGCTTGTACCAAGCGCTGGTGGTCGACCAACTGCTCGACGGGGGGACGCCTCCGTACCTGCGGCGTTAACCGCGGAAGCGGTCAAATGGAGATGAAATGGCTCTCGCAGGCACACTTGAGAAGCAAGACATAGATTTCATCCGCGATCTGGGGCAGCAGCTCCGGGTCGACTCTATTCGCTGCAGCACGGCGGCGGGTTCCGGCCACCCAACGTCTTCGATGTCGGCCGCGGACCTGGTGGCGGTCCTCATCACCCGCCACCTGCACTACGACTGGGCGAACCCCGAAGAGCCGAACAACGACCACTTCGTCTTCTCGAAGGGCCACGCGTCACCGCTCTGCTACGCGATGTTCAAGGCGGTTGGCGCCATCAGCGACGAAGAGCTGCTGACCTTCCGCAAGTTCGGCTCCCGCCTGCAAGGTCACCCGACGCCCGTCATCCCGTGGGTGGACGTCGCCACCGGGTCGCTCGGCCAGGGCTTCCCGATCACCGTCGGAATCGCTCTCGCCGGGAAGTACCTGGACCGGCTGCCGTACCACGTGTGGGCGCTCTGCGGTGACTCTGAGATGGCCGAGGGCTCGATGTGGGAAGCCTTCGATAAGGCTTCTCACTATGGCCTTTCCAACCTGACCGCGATCATCGACGTCAACCGGCTTGGGCAGCGTGGCGAGACCGAGTTCGGCTGGGACGTGGATGCCTACGCCCGGCGCGTGGAGGCGTTCGGCTGGCAGCCGATCGTGATCGACGGGCACGACGTGACCGAGATCGACCGCGCGCTGACCGAGGCACGTTCGGCGACCGGCAAGCCGACCGCCGTGATCGCCAGGACCATCAAAGGCAAGGGCTTCAGCGAGATCGAGAACAAGGACGGCTGGCACGGCAAGCCGCTCCCTGAGGACATGGCCGAACGCGCCATCATGGAGTTGGGCGGCGAGCGGGACCTGAGGGTGGAGACGTTCAAGCCGGAGCCGGGGGAGCCGTTCCAGCTGTCGCAACCCTCGCTGCCGATCGAGCTCCCGAGCTGGAATGTCGGCGAGAAGGTGGCCACGCGGAAGGCCTACGGGGAGGCTTTGAAGGCGCTGGGCGCCGACCCGGCGGTCGTGGCGACCGATGGCGAGGTGTCGAACTCGACCTTCTCCGAGATATTCGCCCACGCCTATCCCGAGCGCTTTTTCGAGATGTACATCTCGGAGCAGCAGATGGTGTCGGCGGCGGTGGGGATGGCGGTACGCGGATACAAGCCCTTCGCCTCCACCTTCGCCGCCTTCTTCAGTCGCGCGTACGACTTCATCCGGATGGCCGGGATATCTGAGGCGGACATCCGCCTCTCGGGCTCACACGCGGGCGTCGAGATCGGCCAGGACGGCCCCTCGCAGATGGCGCTGGAGGACCTGGCGGCTATGCGCGCGGTCAACACTTCGGTCGTTCTTTATCCGTCCGACGGCAACGCGACCGCCAAGCTGGTCGACGTCATGGCCTCGACGCCTGGCATCGTCTACATGCGGACGACGCGTGGCGCCTATCCCGTGCTCTATGACGCGGCCGAGACCTTCGAGGTGGGTGGGTCCAAGGTGGTACGCAACCCGGCTAACCCGCAGGTTGCCCTGATCGGCGCCGGCGTCACGCTCT
>CAZHAC010000348.1:0-2570 GCA_964529765.1 uncultured Actinomycetes bacterium | reverse complement strand
GGTCCGGTCCAGGGAAGAGGCGGACGATCTTCGCATAGTCCTCAGGAGTATCGACATCGTCGTCGCGACCGTTGGCGACCACAGTATCGACCAGCTCCGGGCGGGCGTCGAGAATCTTGCGGGCGCCCACGTCTCCGGTCAGGTCCATCAGCTCCGAGAAGAGGCTGCGGTCGACCAGCACCGGCGGCCTCCAGTCGCGGGCGGTGCCGTAGCGCGTGGCTACCGCGGGCCGCGACCCCTCCCGCCGCCACGCGCGAAGGATGTTGCTCACGGTCCGCGAGCCGACCAGCGGCTGATCGCCGAGCAAGATCAGCGCCCCCGCCATTTCCTCGGGTACAGCCGCCAGTCCGGCGCGCAGCGACGATGCCTGCCCGCTGCCTGCGTCCGGGTTTCGGACGGAGGTCGCGCGATCTCCGATCGCGGAACTGACCTCTTCGTGGAAGTAAACGGCGATCGTCTGGTGGCAGCCGCCTTCGCTGGCGGCCTCGATCACATGAGAGACCAGCGGCTGGCCGCCCATGTCGAGCAGAAGCTTGTTGCGGCCCATTCGGGTCGCCGAACCGGCAGCGAGCACGACCCCGGCGACCGGCAGCGCCCACGCGGCTACACGGTCGAAGTCGGGAGTGTCGCTGCGCAGCCATTCGACCTCGGCGCCGACTGCCATCCCGGCCTCCGCGAGATCGCGCATCTTGACCCCGTCCGAGCAGCAGACGAGCAGCCGGCGCCCGGCCAGCTGCGCCAGGTCGGGCGGCTCCACGGGAAGCGGCCCGATCACGCCCAGCGCCCGGCAGTCGGGCCTGGCGTCCAGGTGCTCGAGCGCGTCTTCGATCGCGTCGCCGCGCGCGATCACGACATGAGGCCCATCCGGCTCCCGGTAGGTCCGATGCCGGATCGGCAGGTCGAGGTCGCTCATCAAAAAGACGGCCACGAGCCCCGAAGGTTAGCGCCGAGGACCGCAAGACGGTCGCCGGCCCCACCCTACCCCGAGCACCTTAACCTAGCTCCGTGCCCATCCTCGGCGCCCATGTCGACTCCTCCGGCGGTCTCCACCTCGCATTCGAGCGCGCCGCTGCGATGGGAGCCGAGGCGATCCAGGTCCATCCGACGCCGCCCCACTACTGGGGATCGCCCAAGATCGACGACGACCGGCTGGCCCGCTTCAGCGCCGCTTATGAAGCGGCCGGCCGCCCGCCCTTCTACTTCCACGCCGTCTACCTGATCAACCTCGCCGGTGACGACGCCTCGATCCGCCAGCGCTCGGAGAGTACGCTGGCAGGCTACCTGGCGGCCGCCGACCGTCTGGGCATCAGCGGTGTGATCTTCCACACGGGCAGCCACAAGGGAGCCGGCTTCGAGGGCGTTCTCCCTCAGATCCGCGACCATCTGCGAGCCGTCATGGAGCGGGCCAATCCGAAGCGTGCCCGGCTCCTGATCGAGAACAACGCCGGTCTCGGGGGCTGCGTGGGCGCCCGCTTCGAAGAGGTGCGGGCCCTGCTGGACGCGGTCGACGACGAGCGGGCCGGCACCTGCTTCGACACCTGCCACGCCTTCGCCTCCGGCTACGACCTCCGAAACGCCGAGATCGCGAAGGCGACTCTCGATGAGTGGGACCGCGTGGTCGGGCTGGACCGGCTCGATGTCATCCACTGCAACGACTCCCAGACCGGCCTCGGCAGCAATCGTGACCGCCACGCCAACATCGGCCTCGGTGACATCGGGGACGAGGGCTTCCGGGCGCTCCTGCACGACCCCAGGCTGGCCCAGATGCCGTTCATCCTCGAGGTCCCCGGGCTGGATGGTAAGGGTCCCGACCAGGCGAACCTCGACGTCCTCAAGCGCCTGTCCGCTTAGCTGCTACAGTCCCACCGATGTACGGACCGCGCCTGGAAGGCAGCGTCGCCGTCATGCGCCCGCCGCGCGACGACGAGATCCAGACGGTCGCCGGCTGGATGGAGGACCTGGAGGTCACGCGCTTGCTCGGCCCTAATGTGATGCCGGGCACCGTCGCAAAGCAGCGCGAGTGGATCGAGCAGATGGGCACCGACGAGCGCCAGGTCTTTTGGTCCATCGAGTACGAGGGCCGGCTGGTCGGCAACACCGGGATCCACGACATCGACTGGCGCAACGGCAACGGGCGCACCGGTACCGTGATCGGAGATCGCTCAGCCTGGGGTCATGGGATAGCCGGCGAGGTGATGCGGCTGCGCGCTGAGTTCGCCTTCCGCCAGCTGAACCTGCGCAAGCTCCGCTCCGGCTACTACGAGGGCAACGAGGCGAGCGCCCGGGCGCAGACCGCCTGCGGCTACGTCGTGGTCGGGCGCCACCGTGAGGAGATGTTCCGCGACGGCACCTGGCACGACCTCATCCTGACCGAGCTGATGCGGACCGACTGGGAGAAAAACCGGGACTCTCGCTAAGCCCCCGCCGCCGCCGCCTTCTTCTCCTTCATCGAGGCGCCCGTGCCCGCGAAGCGGACCGCGGTCACCTCGGCCATGATCCCGAGCGCGGTCTCCTCCGCCCCCTGGCCGCCCAGGTCGAGCCCGATCGGCCCATGGATCTCGTCGATCTGG
>CAZHAC010000347.1:0-2580 GCA_964529765.1 uncultured Actinomycetes bacterium | reverse complement strand
GCCGACGCCGAGCACGTGGCGCCGATCGTGGAGTCGGCGCGCTCCCTGGAGCGGTTGGTCGACGACGTACGGACGCTGGCCCAGTCCGAGGCGGGCGCGCTCGAGCTGCGCCGGGAACCGGTCGACTTGCGCTCGCTGGCCGCGGACGTCGCCGCCAGCCTCGCCGCCGCCGCCGGCCAGTCGGGCGTGGAGCTCCATATTGAAATGCCCGATGACCTCCCGCCGGCCGACGCCGACCCGGCGCGAGTCCGGTCGGTCCTGACCAACCTGCTCACCAACGCCATTCGCCACACTCCCACGAGCGGGCAAGTCAGGATATCCGCTGCCGAGCACGGCGACCAGCTGGTGACCCGAGTCGAGGACACCGGCGAGGGCATCAATCCGGAGCTGCTGCCACGCGTCTTCGACCGCTTCGTGAAGGGAGAAGGGTCGCCCGGCTCGGGGCTCGGACTCGCGATCGCGCGCGACCTGGTCGAGGCACACGGCGGCACGATCGAAGCGGGTCCGCGGCCCGGCGGTGGGACCGCCGTCCGCTTCACGCTCCCGATCGAGAAAACCTAGGCCGGTGCCGTCACCGCCTGTTCGGAATCGGGCTCCGAATCCGGGCCCGCCACCGCCAGCAGCCAGCGCTCGTCGAGCTGGAGCTCCAGGCCTTCGGCCTGCAGCTGCTTGGCGATCAGCTCGATGCGTGTCAGCGCGGAGACGAAAACGTCCCGGTTCACGTGGAGCCACTCGCGGTCGTTTCCGCGCCAGACGGCGCAGCGCAGACGCTGCAGCTCCCGGAATAGCTGCTGCGAGGGGGTGTACTCCGGCTCTGCCATTGCCGAACTTTAAACGTGTCGCGCCAGCATTGCGACGACGGTTTCGTTTACCCTCGCCGCCGCGACTTGGAAAGGAGAGGGGGCGGGTCCTCAGGCAAGCGCGCTTGCCTGTGCCTGCTGACGGCTTTGGTCACCGTGTTGCTGTCGGCGCTGCCGGGGCCGGCGCTTGCCGTGACCCCGAAGAAGGTGCCTCTACGGCCCATCCAGGGTAGGCTGCCGGCAGCGCCTGTAACCGTCGACCATCCGCCTGTAGACCAAGTGGGGAGCTTCGACAACGGTCCCCGCAGCTACGGCAAGGTCGCGCTGACCTTCGATGCCGATATGACGCCGGGCATGCTCGAGCAGCTGCGCAACGGCCAGGTCCGCAGCTGGTACAACCAGGAGGTCCGCGACATCCTCGACGCTGAAAAGGTGCCGGCGACGATCTTTCTCACGGGCCTTTGGGCTCAGACATATCCCGATGTGGCGCGCTCGCTGGCCGCCGATCCGCTCTTCGAGATCGGCAGCCACACCTATGACCACGCTGCCTTCCGGACACCCTGCTACGGCTTGCCCGGAACCGCCGATCGCTCGGGAGAGATCCTCACGGCCGGGCGTGAGATCGAGGCCACGACCGGTGTCACGCCCGCGCTCCTGCGTTTCCCGGGTGACTGCTACGACGCGTCAGACGTCGCGCTGGCCCGCTCACTCGGCATGACTGTCATCTCGGGGGACGTCCGCGGGGGTGATGGTTTCAACAATTCGCCGGCCGTGATCGCGGCCACCGTCCTTCGCGGCGTACAGCCGGGCTCGATCGTGATCCTCCATCTCCACGGCGGCCCCAACGCACCAATGACAGCGCCCGCGCTGCGCACGATCATCGTGGGAATCCGGCAGCGTGGCCTGGGCTTTGGAACCGTCTCCGATGTGCTCCAACGCGGGACCAGTGCCCGGCCGGTAGCGCCGCTCACCCCGGCCAAGGTCTTGGGGCCCGTTCGGGAGACCGTCCTCGCTCCACCGGCGGGGACCCCGCCCCAGGTCGCGATGCGCGAGCTCCGGGAAAGGCAGCCGGTGCTCCGGCCGCCCCGGCGCTTGACAGGGAACGTCGAAGAGCAACTGCTACCGTAGGTTAAGTGCTCCGCCCGAGGGCGGCGCGCCCGCTCGTGGCCCTGCTCGCCGTCGCGGCGGTCGCCAACGCGGCCGCCGCTTGCACCACCTCCGTGCCGGCGCCGCTCAAGAGTCAGAGCCAGAGCCTGGCCGGCGACCAGACCCTTCGCGTTCACCTGCCCGAGGGGCCGCGCAGCCTGGAACCGGTCCTTGCTCAGGACGAGCGCGAGCAGGCGGTGATCAGCCAGTTCTCGGAGCCGCTGCTCAAGGGACAGGCCGGGCTTCGCGACGTGCAGCCGGGGGCGGCGGAGTCATACTCGGTGTCCCCTGACGGCACCACGTGGACCTTCCGCATCCGCGCCAACGCCCGTTGGTCCGATGGCCAGCCGGTCCGCGCTCAAGACTTCGTCTACGCCTGGAAGCGCCTGATCGACCCCCGCACCGCGGCTCCGCATGCCGACTGGTTCGCGGGCCTCGTCAAGGGAGGGGTCGAGGCGGCCGCGCTCGACGCCCATGACAATCAGCGCATCGAGGCCGCGCTGGCAGCGCTCGGGCTCAGCGCCCCCGACGACCAGACATTCCAGGTGACGGCTCCACAGCCGTCGCCCGAGCTGAAGTGGATCGCAACCTTGCCTGAGGGCGGTCCCTCGCGGCCTGACCTGCTGGCCCATCC
>CAZHAC010000346.1:0-2584 GCA_964529765.1 uncultured Actinomycetes bacterium | reverse complement strand
CAATCACTTTTGTGATGACGTTCGACCATTTTTGTGATGACGTTCGACGATCTCTGCACCGCCATCGCTGACGGGCCCCGGTATTCGCGGCGGAAGATGTTCGGGCGCGATGGGCTGCTGCTCGACGGGAAGGCCGTGATCTGTGAGGACGCGGGCGGAGTGGTCTTCCGAGTCGGAGCCGAGCGCGAGGCGGCCGCGCTGGCGGTGCCGGGAGCATCCCCTTGGTCGCCGATGCCAGGTGGCAGGGGACCCCGCGGTTGGGTGGTGGTGTCGGAGTCAGGATCGGGCGAGTGGCCGCGGCTCGCCAAAGAGGCCATCGAGTTCGTAGAGACGGTCGTCCGCTAGCGAACGTTCCAGGTCTGGAGCGGCTTCTGAGCCTCGTCGTACTCGCGCATCCAGCGCGGGAAGGCGAGCCGGAGCAGCCAGTTACCGAGGAAGAAAACCGGGTTGCGGATGGTGTAGCAGAAGAGCCATAGCCCGCCTGCCAAGCCGACGTAGTAGTAGAGCGTGAAGCCGCTCGGAAGATTGTCGGGATAGGGGACAGCGAGGCAGCCCCAGGCGGGCAGTACGGGTCCGACGCAGCCGAGTCCGACGACGTTGCGAGCGACCGTGCCGACGCCAAGCACCACCCCGGCGAGGGCGAAGAAGATGACCGACGCACGCCACATGCCCCGCTAAACGGGTGCGCCCCCCGCTACTTGCTCTCCCCGGCGTCGAAGTCCCCGCCTCCGTGAGGAACTACCGGCAGAAGTAAACTGCTGGCTCATGTGCAGGTCGATCAAGGTCCTTCGCGACGGTGCCACGCCTGCTCCGAGCGAGGAGATCGAGGCCGCCGCCCGTCAGTTCGTACGCAAGGTCAGCGGCTTCTCCAGGCCGGCTTCCCACAACCAGGCCGCATTCGAGCGAGCCGTGGCCGAGGTGGCGTCGGCTACTGAACGCCTGCTCGACGAGCTTCAGGTTCGGGGCGCGGCGCCGAGAATCGCTCGCTCAACCGTCTGACCCCGCCCACGGCCAGGGGGAGCTCGAGGGTGAAGGTGCTGCCGCGACCCTCGGCCGAGTCGGCCGTGATGTCGCCGTCATGGATGCGGGCGATTCCGCGCGAGAGGTAGAGGCCGAGGCCGCTGCCGAAGATGTGGCTGTTCTCGGCGTTGACGATCCGGCCGAAGCGGGTGAAGAGAATGCGCAGGTCGTCGCGCCGGATGCCGATCCCCCGATCGCTGACTGCGATCCGGGCCCGGTTCCAGCCGACTTCGAGGGTGAGCCGGACGTCGCGGTCGTCGGGTGAGTACTTGAGGGCGTTCTCGATCAGGTTCCGAACCACCAGCTGAAGCGCTCCCGGGTCGCCTACCACCGTCACCGGTTCCGTGGGCAGCTCAACAAGCAGCCGGCGGCGCTCCGTAGGCGAGACCGCGTGGACGGCCCCGCTCGTCACGTCACGAAGGTCGATCCGGACCCGCTCGAGCACGAGTAGGCCCTCGTCCAGCCGCGCCGAGAGCAGCATCTGCTCGACCAGCCGTTCGAGCTGGTCGACCTCATCGTGGAGAGTCGGCAGGGCTCGCCGCATCGGTTCGGGAAGGGCGCCCAGCGAGCCGTCGGCCGCCATCGACACATAGCCGCCGATCACGGTGAGCGGGGTCCGCAGTTCATGGGACGCCACCTTGAGGAAGTGCATCTTGGCGTGTTCGAGGGCGCGGTCGTGCCGCATCTGGCGCAGCCGGCGGCGAATCGCGAGCCCCGCGGAGATGAGCAGCAGGAGAACGCCGATCACGGGCGGCGTCGGACCTAGTGGTGTGTCGAGCACCGACTGCACGGCTCCGTTGACGGCCTCCACCCAGGTCGGTGGATTGGCGGGAGCCGTCACGGCGGGGGCGGCCGGAGCGGGAGCCGCATCCGCGACCAGCCGCGCCGGCGGCCGGACGCCTTCGGACGGCTGTGGTGCCGGCTCCGTTGCCGGCTGGCCGGCGACCGGGGCGGGGGACTGCGCCGCCGTTGACGGGACGGTGGGGGAGACGCCGCCAGGGGTGCCCGGAGGGGCAGTGGCCAGCAGCTGCTGAACCGGAGAGGGCAAGGCCGCGACCACCGGCGACGGCACCGCTTGAGGCACCGTGACCGGAAATACGGACGGAATCGGCGCTGGCAGCAACAGCGCCAGCAGCCCCGCGATCAGCAACCCCTATCCACCCCTTATGAGCCTCGGCTCTCTTGCTTCGCTTCTTATAACGCCTCGCACCGTCGAAGTCAGCCATCTTTAGGGGCATTAAGGTTCTGGCGATGGAGCTTGAGCAGGGGCGGGTGGCGGTGATCACGGGCGGCGCCAGCGGTATCGGCCGGGCCTGCGCGCTCGCCTTCGCCAGGCGAGGGCTGGACGTGGTCATCGCCGACGTCAACCAAGCGCGCATGGCCGCCACCGCGGATGAGCTGCGCAGCCTCGGTGTCCGTGCCCAGGCTATCCGCTGCGACGTGGCCAAGGACGTGGACGTCGAGCTCATGGCGCGCGAGGCGATCTCCGTCATGGGCCGGGTCGACCTTCTGATGAGCAACGCGGGCGTGCTCGCGGGCGGACCGCCCGAGCAGGTACCCATGG
>CAZHAC010000345.1:0-2588 GCA_964529765.1 uncultured Actinomycetes bacterium | reverse complement strand
GTTGTAGAAGACCTTTCGAGCGGGATTGGAGAAGGCCCAGGCGTACGCCCGGGACATGAAAGCGCCATCCACGGTGTCCATCAGGGTCATCGCCGCCGCGAACACCAGGGGCAGCGAGACGACGGCGATCCAGGGCAATCCCTGCGCGGCTGCCCCGGCTGAGATGGCGAGCAGCGCCACCTCGGACGCGGTGTCGAAGCCGAGACCGAAGATGATCCCGATCGGGATCATCTGCCAGCTCGCCGACACCAGTTGAAAGAGCTTGCCGAACATGCGCGACATCAGCCCGCCGGAGACGAGACGGCGCTCGAGGTCGTCCCAGGAGGCGTTCTGCCTGCGCATCTCCCGGTAGCCCCTGACGATGTCGATCAGGACCGCGAGGTTGAACAACCCGAGGAGGATCAGGAAACCGCCTCCCACGGAGGTGCCGATCAGACCCCCAAGCGTCCGCAGCTGACCGTTCTCCCCGATCACACTGGCCACGGCCGCCCTCGTCGCCACCCCCAGGAGGAGGGCGATGGCGAGGACGACGGCAGAGTGGCCCACCGCGAAGAAGAAGCCGACGCCCATCGGACGGCGCCCCTGCTGCATCAGCTTGCGGGTGGTGTTGTCGATGGCCGCGATGTGGTCGGCGTCGAAGGCGTGCCGGAGCCCGAGGGTGTAGGCCACGATTCCCACCCAGAGAAAGGCCGGCCGCTGGGCTCCAAAGACCAGCAGGCTTGTGCAGCCAAGCCCGTGGAGTGCGACCACGGCGACCAGGAACCGGGCCAGGCGACGGCCGTCTCCGGTATTTGCGAAGGTCCGCAGGGAACCGAGCGCAGGAGCACTCATGAGCCGCAGCCTAGAGCAAGGCAACCTGATTGCGCAAGTGACTTGCTTAAGCGCCGCGGTCGGAGCGGGGATCGTTGGATGACGATGACAGGATGGGCTTCGGCTAACGAGGCCCACTCGTCAATGTCCGCTCTCTACTCCGTCGACCATCTCCTGGCCCTACTGGCGGTCGCAGCGTTCGCGACCAGCCTCGTCGCCGGCGCCCGCTACCGGTCGCTGAGTTGGACAAGACATGCGGCCCGTGTGCTCGGCGCCGTCCTGATCGCAGACGAGCTCTCGTGGTGGATTTACCTGGCCTACGAGCACGATCGCCTCGTCCTCGTACAGTCGCTGCCCCTCCAGCTCTGCGACGCGCTGGTCCTGGTCGCCGCCGGAGCGCTCTGGCTGCGACTTCCGCTGCTTATCGAGCTGACCTATTTCGCGGGGATCGCGGGTAGCGCACAGGCGCTGCTCACGCCTGATCTACCCGCCAACCTTCCCGGCTTTCCTTTTTTCCAGTACTACATCGCGACCCAGTACTACATCGCGCACGGCGGGGTAGTGGCGGCCGCGTTGTTCCTGGTGGTCGGGCTCGGACTGCAGCCTCGTC
Organism: uncultured Actinomycetes bacterium; assembly: GCA_964529765.1. Taxonomy (GTDB): domain Bacteria; phylum Chloroflexota; class Dormibacteria; order Dormibacterales; family Dormibacteraceae; genus CAZHAC01. The sequence goes on along the minus strand of CAZHAC010000345.1, from coordinate 1,168 downwards.
GAGGTTCCGTCTGGCTGGTTGCCGGTGTAACGGCCGCCTTCACAGTCCTGGTTGCAGCCGTCGACGCGGTTACGGGCGCCGACTATATGTACCTCCGATCGAAGCCGCCGGCCCCCACCGCCCTCGATCTTTTCGGACCCTGGCCTTGGTACCTGGGAGGGGCGGCGGTCGTGGGCTTGCTCTCCTTGCTCCTGCTCGACGCCCCTTTTCGACTGCGACTCCGCAGGTTCCCACTTCGGACCGAGATCAGGCCCATTCCTTAGCTTGGACCCTGCAAGCCGGCCGAGCTCGTATTAGATTGTGCGCGGCCTTCACCTGGCCTAAAGGAGAGAGACCTAATGCTCGAGCGTTGCTTCGCGGTGGTTCCATATCCCTTGAGTGACGTTCGCCGCGCTCTCATCCCGGAGCTCGACGCCTGGCTGCCGGCAGCTTTGTTCGACGCTTCCCATACTCGGCAAGAGCTGGTAAACCAGCTCGGACTCGGCCACCTTGAAACGAGCGAACCGGATGAGCACTCGTCCCTGCAGATCGTCGAGATCGAGGACAGGATCGACGGCTGCGCGGTCACCCTGACCTGGAAGCCGGGCGGAGCCGACCACCTGTTCGATGAAGTCCGGGGCCAGTTCGAACTGGTGTCAGCCGGCCGCAGCACGCTGCTCGCCATGAGCATCACCTGCTACCCGTCGCGCCGGCATCTGCGATCGAGGTCCGCGCGGCTCAAGTTCCGCAGTATCGGAGCCCTCGGCAGCAGAACCTTTCTTGAGACTGCCGAGAGATCCCTACGCGTCCGGCTCGACCCACGCTGGACCAACGGCAAGGTTCCGGCCGCCAACTGAGCGACTCGCGCGCCTACACCCGCGCACAGCGCAGGCCGGGTGGTCAGCCGCAGGGCGTCAAAAGCCAAGACTTTGCCGACACCGTCGGCTCATACACCAATGCGGCGCGAGGTGGGCCCGCATGCGGCCCACCTCAGCGCCTTGGGGGTAGTGGCTTGGTTAGGTCGAGCGCAGCGCGAGCACCGGGTCCATCCGGGCCGCTCGCCATGCCGGCAGCACGCCCGCCAGCGAGCCGAGCGCAATCGCAAACCCGATCGCGAACGTGGTCAGCGCCGGTGTGACCAGGAAGATCTGGTTGTTGGCGCCCATCTGGTGGTTGACGAAGGCCGTGA
>CAZHAC010000344.1:0-2589 GCA_964529765.1 uncultured Actinomycetes bacterium | reverse complement strand
AGCGATCAGGAGGCGGCCAGCGTCCTCGCCAACATGGATCCGGACCACGCCGCCGACATGCTGCTCGACCTTGACCAGGAGCGCCGCAAGCCGATCCTCGATGCGCTGCCGCCCGACCACAGGAACAAGGTGCGCCAGCTTCTGTCGTACGGCGAGGAGACGGCCGGCGGGCTCATGAACAACGAGTTCGTCGCGCTTCCGAAGACCGAGACGGTGCAGCGTGCTCTCGAGGTGATTCGGGAGCAGGCGGAGCAGCCGCAGGTCCTGACGGTCGTTTACGCCCTGGACGATGACCGCCTGTTCGGAGCCATCACGCTGCCACAGCTTCTGCGCCACGCGCCGGTCGCCAAGCTGGAGGACGTCGTGGAGCGGGACCCGATCGCTGTTTATCCGGACGCTGACCAGCCGTCGGTGGCGGTCCAGATGGCCGACTACAACCTATCGGCGCTGCCCGTGGTCGACGAGAACTACAGGTTGCTGGGCGTGATCACCTACGACGACCTGATCGAGGCCATCTTGCCGGAAGAGTGGAAGTGGCGCGGCCGTGCCGAACGCGCAGAGCCACCCGAGACGGAGCGCGGCGAGCGCTGACCTAGGTCTCGGACCTTTCCTTCGCTGTCCGGGCTAGCTGCTCGTGGACCTCGACCATGCGCCGGTTGCTTTCCACGATGTACGACTGCTGTGTCTGCAGGTTCTCGAGGATCTTGAGCGTGATCTCCGTGTTCTTCTCGATCTCCTGCAGGATCGTGAGCGTCCTTTTCTCGAGCTCGTCTGCCTCGTGCGCGGCGTGCTCGAGCGTGAGCCTGTCCTTTTGCGACTGCCGGTTGCCCGCCAGCAGCAGGACCGGACCGGTGTAGGCGGCCTGAGTGCTGAAGGCAAGGTTGAGCAGGATGAACGGGTACGGATCCCATTTCCAGATCCAAACGCCGAGAACGTTCAGGACGATCCAGCCGGCCACGATGATCGACTGCACGATCAAGAATGTCCACGATCCAATTCCGGCCGCTATCCGGTCGGCGAGCCTTTCGCCAAACGTGGCGTCGTCGTGGTGGATCTTGTTGACCACGTGCCGGTGCGCGGTCCGGGCGACCTTGGCTGCGTAGAGCGGATGCTCCCTGACGCTGGCCATTTTCGCCAGGAACTGTAGCCACCATGGCTACCCGTTGTCGATAGCTTTACGTATGGCCCTCGTCGGTGGTCTTGAGGGCGGCAAGAATCTTCTCCTGCTGCTCCAGCAGCTGCAGCTGGCGCACGTTGATCGTGTGCAGCACCGTGAGCGTCTCGTGGTCCGCCTCCGCCCGCGCGTCCTGGCTCGCAGAGATGACGTTCTGCCCGACCATGATGATCGGCAGCAGCACGAGCTGGAGGAACGACTGGCTCAGCCATGCGATCCCGGTGACGGTGTCGCCGCGCAGGAAGGCCAAAAGCGCCTGGGGGAACGAAACCAGCGAGATGGCGAAAAAGAGGTACGCCGCCCACATGGTGCCGACGCTCTGTGTGATCAGCACCGCTACCCGACTGTTGAACCGGCCCAGCGGCCCGGTGCCATGCACCCGCTGGCGACCGGTGTGCGACGTCACCAGCCGAGGTGCGTGTGTGGTGGGAGATGCTTTTGCCGCGGCCACCGCCGCCTCGTGCATTGGGACCGACTTCGATTCGTCCGCCAATTCCTGTCCTCCTGGATGCGCCGTCTGTGGTGGGCGTCAGCGTGCACGAGGCAAAAGAATTGCGCAAGCGGGCTGCGCCCGCTCCTATGCCTCTTCTGCTCGGCGGCCGCGCAGGTACCAGACGGCGAGGACGATGACGATCAGGACGCCGATCAGATATCCGCCGCGCTGAATGAACTGAGCGACGGTCTCGTAGTTCGAACCCAGGGCGTAACCGGCGTAAGCCAGGGCGAAGTTCCAGGGGATGGCCCCGACCAGGGTGAACACCATGAACCGTCCGAGCGGTACCCGAGCCAGCCCGGCCGGAAACGAAATGTAGGTGCGGACGATCGGAAGCATGCGGCCGAAGAAAACCGCCAGCAGTCCGTAGCGCTCGAACCACCTGTCGGCCACCTCCACGTGATGGCGGCGGATGCCGACGTAGCGGCCGGGACCGAGGAGCAGGGGATGGCCCCAGCGAGCGGCGACGCCGTAGGCGATGAGTGAACCGATCAGGTTGGCGACCGAGGCGACGAGGACGACCCCGACCAGGTTGAGGTGGCCTGAGGCGGCGAGGACGCCCGCCGCTGGGACGACCACCTCGCTCGGGATGGGCAGGCCACAGCTCTCGCCAGTCATCAAGACGAGGACGCCCAGGTAGCCGTACCTGTAGACGAAAGGCAGCAGCGCGGCGGTCATCCGGTCTAGCAGGCTGCTGAAAAAGTCGTGAACGCTTCGGCGCCCATGCGGGCCATCTCCGTTGTCGGCTCGTCCGCTCCTCGCTCACGTAGCTCCGCTACGCTCGCTCCGGTGCTCCAGCGCCTCCTAGGATCTGACCCACCTGGATCACCGAATCGCTGGCCGACGCTTTTCATCACCCTGCTAAACCCTATCGAAAACCGGCGGACGCCCATACAGCCAGGCGGCGGCTCGAGTGACCTGC
>CAZHAC010000343.1:0-2609 GCA_964529765.1 uncultured Actinomycetes bacterium | reverse complement strand
AGACGGGCTGAAGTTTCGTGCCGGTGAGCCCTGGTCTCCGCTCTCCGTGGGGCAGTTGAGGAGCAGCTGGTGTAGCGGCTCCCGCTGGCGTCCTCGGCCGCCGAGCAGCTCGCCCTGCTCGCGCACTAACTTCTGCCGGATCCGCGCCCGGCGGCGTTCGAGATCCTCGCGGGCGCGGCCCCGAACTCCGCTTTCAAGAGCGTCCTCGATCACTCGCAGCCCGCCGGCGTGGTCGCGCAGTCGCCACTCGAGTAAGCGGGCGCGTGCGATCGCGAGCGCCGGCTGAGCCGGCAGCACCGCCTGCGCCTGGGCGAGCAGCCGCTCGGCGGCGGCGTACCGGCGCCGGCGGACGAGGTGGCGGGCAATCAGAAGGGCGGCCCCGGACGTCCCCTGCGGCTGCCCCATCGCGACCGCGTTGCGGAGAGCACGCCAGCCGTCGGCACGCCGGCCGGATCGCATGAGGTAGCGACCGAGCGCGAGCCAGTCGGCAGCCTCCATCCAGGGGTCTTCGCCGGCGACGCGCTGAAGGAGCCGGGCGTGCAGGTAGTAAAGGGAGACGACGTCCTGCCGGTTGTGCTCGAGCGCGGCCTCCAGGAAGCGGCTGGCGCCGTTGCGGAGGTAGGCGAAGTAGGCGTCGGGGACAAACGCTCCTGGTAGGTCTTCCTCGCGCTCGAACCCGAGCAGGGCCAGCTCGACACTGCGCAGGCTGCAGCTCTCCAGGCGCTGTTTGAGAAGGGCGCGTGCGAGGTGAAGCAGGTCGACATGGCTTGGGTGGCCGAGCTCGCCAGGCATGCGCGCCATCACCCAACGCGTGCGGAGGAGCGGCAGGTCGAACGTGCTGCCGTTGTACGACCCGATCGCTTCGGCTCGGCCCAGCTCGACGGCCAGTGCGTGAAGAAAGGATGGCTCCGCCGCCGGCTCGGGCAGGAAGAGCTGGACGACCTCGAGGCCGGAGCTGGCCGGCCGCGCGACAGCGGCGGTGAACACGAGAGTGCCGGTGCCCCCGGCCAGGCCGGTCGTCTCGGTGTCCACGTAGGCGTGCGGCACGGCCGGTGGGCGGCCGTCGACGCGCCCCAACGGAAGCACCTCGGCCCGCCGCCACGCGGTGCCATAGGGCGTGGTCAGCGGCTCGAAGCCCTTGGGCAGGGTCCGTGGCGGGCCGACCGCCGGGCGCGGGCGGCGCGCCGGGGCCGCGCCTAGGCTGTTAAGGCGCTCGCGGAGGCTGTCAACAGCGAGAGACACGCGGGCTTGGCTCCTTCTGTGAGGTGCAGTGGTCCGATGCAGGAGGGGCAGCCGCCGGCGCAGTCGCAGCCGGCCACCAGCTCGGCCGCCTCCTGGAGGAGCTCGTCGTGCAGCTCGTAGAGCCGCTTGGCGAACCCGACGCCGCCGGGATAGACCTCGTAAACGGTCACCGTCGGCAGGTGGGTCGCCGTCGATTTGACCTCGGCCAGCGCGCCCAGGTCGTGGGGGTCGCACATCAGGCGCAGGGAGGCGACGTGGCGGAGCGCGTGCGCCATCCCCTGCAAGCCCGCCTCCAGTCGCTCACGCCCCAGCGAGCGCCACGTCCCGTCGTCGACCGTCACCCACCAGGCCGTCGTGTGGAGCGTCTGCTCGGGCAGGTGGATCGGGCCGGCGCCGATGTTCTCGTGAGTGTGGAACCGGATCTTCTTGAACATGCTCGCGAGCGAGGTCAGCTTCACCTCACCTCGGCTCCGCGCCAGCGGCCCGCCGGCGGCAGTCAGCTCCGGACCCTCGAACGTGTCGAGGACGTCGACCCGAACCGACATCAGCGCATCGGTGTAGTAGTCGACCTCCACCGGCCGCACGTATGCCTTCTTCTCCTCCCAGTCGAGCCGGTCGACGTGGTACTGCGCGCCCTCGTGCAGGTAGATCGCCTCCTCGTGCAGGAGCACTGGGGTCGAGAACTGGTCCATCTCGCCGATCACCTCCGGCCGTAGTCGCGAGGTGTCGACGATCACCACGTTGTCGGCGGCCATGCGACGCAGGGACACGTTCTCGGCCGGAAACGCCTCCCGGCTCCAGTACCAGCGGCCGCCCGAGCTGGTGACCGAACCGTCGTCGGCGAAGAGCTCGAGCAGCGGCCGTACCTCGGCGCCACCCAGCCGCTCGCCGTCGACGAAGGGGAGCTCGAACACGCCGGCCTGTAGGTGACCGGCGAGAACGAGCAGGTTGTCCGGATCGATGAGCCCCTCCTCGGGGCTCGTCTCCAGGAAGTATTCGGGGTGGCGGACGATGAACTGGTCGAGCGGTGAGCTGGAAGCGACGAAGACGGCGACCGAGCCCGCCCGGCGCCCTGCCCGGCCCACCTGCTGCCAGGTCGAGGCGATGGTCCCCGGGTAGCCGACCAGGACCGCCGCCTGCAGGCTGCCGATGTCGATGCCCAGCTCGAGCGCGTTCGTGCTGACCACCCCGGTGACCTCGCCGGAACGGAGGCCGGCTTCGATCGCACGCCGCTGCAACGGCAGATAGCCGGAGCGGTAGCCGCGAACCCGGCGGGAGGCGTCCAGACGCGGAGCCAGGTCCTGCTGGAGGTAGCTCAGCATCACCTCCACCTGCAGCCGGCTCCGGCAGAAGACGATGCTTTGCAC
>CAZHAC010000342.1:0-2612 GCA_964529765.1 uncultured Actinomycetes bacterium | reverse complement strand
CCGCCTGATCGTCGGCACCGGCGCCGAAGGCGGCCTGCCGATCATGGACGAGGTGCTCGAGGAAGCCCGTCGCCGGCACGTGGAAGTCCTGGCCGTCCGCACTCCTGAAGCGGTTTCGAGGCTCGACCGCGCGACCCCGGGTACCAACGCGATCGTCCACGTGACCTGCTGAGCAGCCGGCAAAGCGCGGCCGTGGCGCGCGCGGCCGCCTATCAGGTGGCTCCCAGCGCCAGTCGCTCTCCATTCACCGCGACCTCGACGATCGCACGCGTATTCGGCAGATAGGCGACATCCAGCGCCTCCCGCTCGTGGTTGCGAAGAAACTCGATGGCGCGACGAAATTCGCCGATCGGCACGTAGTACATCGCACGCTGATCAGCCTCATCCTTGAAGCGGAAGCCGATCCCGCCGTCGGCCGGACCCGTGCTCGGCAGGTCCACGGGCTCCGGCAGCCGGTCAGCCAGCTTCAGGCGGCGCCGCTCCGGCTCGGCGCCGATGTCCGCGCGAACCTTGCGCGACATCCACACTACCTTTCGCAGCCCGAAGGCCCAGACGATGACGAGCAGCACAAAGAGTCCCGCGAGGAACGTATCGATCGCGAGGAGCACCGGCCAGGCGGGCCGCATCAGCTCGGTGTGACCGTCATACCGCAGGCCGACGTACAACCCCGACTGATCGCGCAGTACCTGGAAGTGATCGCCAGGCGCGAGCCCGGGATTGGTGTTGAAGTAGTAGACGAGACCGTCCGAGGCCCGCACCGTCCATGGTTTCCCAGCATCGTGGTCGAAGACGCCGCGCACTGTGCGGTCCGCGACATGTACCGCGGTCGGTAGGGGCGAGAGAACCCCCCAGGCGAGGGCGATGGTGGCGACCATGAGCAGGAACGCCGGAACCATCACCAGTGCCGTCAGTCCGAGTCGCAGCCGGTAGCGCCGGTATGCGGACCACGTCGCCGAACCGGGTCCGAGGCGGCGCACATACCGGAGCAGCAGCAGCTGCGAGCGCCACAGCCATCCCATCCCGATTCCCGACGCGGCCGGTACTGAGAATCTGAGCCGGCGTCCGTATGCCGTCTCCGCCTCAACCAGCAGTCCGGTGTGCGGGTGGTAGCTCACCCGGAGAGGCACCCCCACGCCACCGCTGAGTTCGTTGAGCGCTGGGATGTCGTCCCAAGCGACCGCGAGATCCACCTGCTCGCCCGTGGTCACATCGCGACCACGAACCGGCCTTGCGAAGAAGGGACGGAAGGCGGTGCCAGTGCCGGTGAGCCAGGAATGTCGGATGCGGATCGGGTTAATGGTCACCTCGCGCGTCGCCAGGGGCGAACGAAGGTCCGCCTGTACCTGCCGTTCCCGGATCCAAACCGCGGCCGTCGCCGCCACTGTCAGCAGAAACAGCAGCGCCAGGAACCCGAAACCAAGCCACCTGATCGTCCTGTTCAGAGAGCCATAGGTCGTTGTCGAAGCACACGAGCAGGAGACGACCTGGTCGCGGTAAGCGATCGAAACGAAGGCTCCCGACGAGTTCCGGGTGATGGTGACGGGGTCGCCCGGTGAGAGCTGCGGGTCGTTGCTGAAATAGTAGTAATCCCCGTCGTTGGCACGAATGCCGTACGGGTGGCCCGAAGGTTCGATCGTGTCGGGCGGATAGACCTTGCTGACCGTGGCGTGCGTTACCGTCGGGTGGGCGAACAAGTGGCCACCCGCGAAGACCATGATCCACGCGCCATACAGCAAAGCCAGGCACAGCCAGGCGGTCATGAACAGGCGACGGTTGCGCAGCGCGCGAACCGCAGCCTCCGAGATCGTCGCGGGCGGAGGCGCAAGCGGCAGCGCCAGGGACGCGAGTCGCACAGAGCGGAAAATACCGCAGCCATCGACCGGCGGACCCCCGCTTAGCGCAATCAACTGGCACACTCGCCGAAAGCTTTCGCCCATTCGACAGTTCTTTGTGGTTTAGGCAGGTTTCCCAGCGAGGCGGGCGGTGTAGAACGACGATCGCTAAGGCAGAAGCAATACACGGACCACTTCAAGAAGCTTGCGCCGGAGGAGCAACCACTAGACGAGTGGAAGGAAGTTCGGGCGATGTATCGCCTACATGGGGACCGATGTAAACGCGCGTCGGTACGCGACGCGGCTACGTATCGAAGATTCATACCGTGGCGTTGGAGCACGTACGAGTAGTTAGAAACAACTCGCAATACGCCGCGCCGGAGCACCGAGGAATTCGATCTCCTCACACTTGTCGTGGACTTGGGCGGCAGGAAGGGCATCCCGTAAGAATGTCGTCTGGAGTCGCAGCCACTTCTGCTTCAATACGCCCGACGGCGGCGAGACCAGGCTGAGACGCGCAATGTCCGGGCCAAGCTTCACGAAGCCCGAACTCGCCACACCTAACCCACGACGGCGGCCTAGGCTCGCCGTGCAGGTGGGAACTCTGGGATCTCTCATCCGAGCCGACCGAGGCCGCCCTGCCGGCCGCCGACACTCCCCAGGTGAAGGCGCTGGTCGCCGAGGTGGTGATGGACTCCCGCGAGACGCGGTTCGTGTTCTGGACGAGGTGGTGGGCGGCCCGGGACTCGAACCCGGATGCCTTGCGGCACACGCCCCTCA
>CAZHAC010000341.1:0-2627 GCA_964529765.1 uncultured Actinomycetes bacterium | reverse complement strand
GGGCGGCACGGATCCTGACCGGCGGGGTGCTGCCGGAGGGGGCGGACACGGTCGTAATGGTGGAGGACACCGAGGCGGTGGGCGAAGCGGTCCGGGTCCCGAGGGGCCTCAGGGCGGGCGCCAACTTCCACGTGGTTGGAGCCGACTTGAGGCGCGGTGAGCTGGTGGTGGCCGCTGGAACGCCCCTGGGCGCGGCCGAGATCGGGCTGGCGGCGGCGGTTGGATTGGGCGAACTGCAGGTGCACCGGAAGCCGCGAGTGGCCCTGATGTCGACCGGTGATGAGCTGGTCGAAGCCGGGCGCCCGGTAGGGCCCGGGCAGATCCCGGACTCCAACCGCTGGGCGCTTCTGGCGGCGCTGCGGGAGGCGGGAGCCGACGTCGAGGTACTCGGAATCGCCCCCGACCGGCCAGAACCGCTGCGCGAGCTGGTCGAGGATGCGCTTTCCCGAAACGAGGTCCTGCTCACCTCCGGCGGTGTTTCGGTCGGCACTCACGACCTCGTGAAGCCCCTCCTGGAGTCGCTCGGCGAGGTGCACATCGGCCGGGTCAAGCTGAAGCCCGGGAAGCCCTTCACGTTCGCGACGCTCCCCGGGGGTCGCGTCGCCTTCGGCCTGCCGGGCTTTCCGGTTTCCTCGCTGGTCACCTTCGACGTCTTTGTCCGGCCCTCCCTTCGTAAGATGCAGGGCTTCGCGCGGCTGCAGCGGGCCACCCTCCCGGTCCGGCTGGCCTACGACGCCCGGGCCGCGGGCGATCGGACCGAGTACCAGCGCGTCACCCTCCATCGGGAGGGCGCCGAGCTGGTCGCGCGCACGACCGGCTCCCAGTCGTCCTCGCGTCTCATGTCGCTGGCCGGCGCCCAGGCGCTGGTCAGGGTGCCCCCCGGGGAGGCCGGGCTGGCCAAAGGCAGCATCGTCGAGGCGCTGATCCTCGATCTTCCGTAAGCGGCCCAATAGGGGAAAACGGGCTCAGCCCACCGGCGGGCGCAGGCACTCCCGGGTGAGTTCGGAGAGCCCGGTGCAGCCCATCAGCGCCATCGTTCGGCGGAGTTCGCTGCTGAGGATCTCGATGACGGAGGCGACGCCGGCCTGGCCGCCCACGGCCAACCCGTAGAGGTAGGGCCGGCCGACCATGCAAGCTCGCGCTCCAAGCGCCAGCGCCTTGGCCATGTCGGTGCCTCGCCGCACGCCGCTGTCGAAGATCACCTCGGCCAAGGAACCGACCGCTTCGACGACCTCGGGCAAGGCGTCCAGCGAAGCCGGCGCGCTGTCCAGCTGGCGGCCGCCGTGGTTGGAGACGATCACCGCGTCCGCCCCATGCTCGACCGCGAGCCGGGCGTCGGCGCCGCACATCACGCCCTTCACGGCCAGCGGACCCTTCCAGATCGCTCGCACCCATTCCAGGTCCTGCCAGGTCACGGTCGGATCGAACAGGCTGTTCACCAGCGGGGAGAGCGCGAAGGGGCTGAGGGCGGTCGCCGGGTTGGCGGCGACCACGTTGGCGAACTGGACGCGCGGCCCGCGGGCGATCGACCACAGCCACCGCGGCCGGCGAAGCGTGTCGATGGCGTTGCGGAGAGTGATCCGAGGCGGGATGGTCGCCCCGTTGCGGACGTCGCGCTCACGCCGGCCCAGGACCTGCGTGTCGAGGGTGACCACCAGCGCCTTGTAGCCCGCCGCCTGGGCACGCTCGACCAGGCCTCGCGTGATCTCCCGATCACGCCACACGTAGAGCTGGAACCAATGGTCGCCTGGGGCCTCGGCCGGGACCTCCTCGAGCAGCACTGAGGACATGCAGCTGACCACGAACACGATCCCGGCCTCGACGGCGGCACGGCCGGCAGGAATCTCGCCGCGCGAGGTGGCCATGCCGCAGAGACCAGTGGGAGCCAGGATCAGCGGGGCGGCGAGGGACTGTCCGAGCACGGTGGTCGCGAGGTCGACATTCGAGACATCCAGGCCCAGCCTCGGGATCACCGCGTAGCGATCGAAAGCCGCCCGGTTGCGCCGGAGCGTGACCTCGTCCTCGGCGGCGCCATCGATGAAGTCGAAGACCGCCCGCGGTAGTCGCTTCCGGGCCCGCGTACGGAGCTCGTCGATATTGACGGCCACGGGGGAAATGCTAGCCTGGCGAACGGTTGTTCGACGTAGAATTGAGCCTTCGCATGGCCGCTCCGCGCTTCGACATCCAATCTCCGTTCGCGCCTGCCGGAGACCAGCCCCAGGCGATCGCCGAGGTCACCGAGGGGTTCCGCTCGGGGCTCAAGGAGCAGACGCTGATGGGCGTCACCGGCTCCGGCAAGACCAACGTGATGGGCTGGGTGATCCAGGAGCTGGCGCGCCCGACGCTGGTTCTGAGCCCGAACAAGACGCTTGCCGCCCAGCTCTGCGCCGAGTTCAAGCGCTTGTTTCCGAACAACGCCGTCGAATACTTCGTCAGCTACTACGACTACTACCAGCCGGAGGCGTACATCGCGCGTTCGGACACCTACATAGAAAAGGACTCGAGCCGCAACGAGGAGATCGACCGCCTGCGCCACTCGGCCACCAGCTCCCTGCTCACACGCCGCGACGTGATCGTGGTCGCCAGCGTCAGCTGCATCTACGGCATCGGTTCCGTCGAGGACTACC
>CAZHAC010000340.1:0-2629 GCA_964529765.1 uncultured Actinomycetes bacterium | reverse complement strand
TCGAGGTCCTCGGTGAGCGGTCCCGGCACCGCCACGCAGCGAAGGCCGGCCGCCCGGGCCGACTCGATGCCGTAGGGCGAGTCTTCGATCGCCACCGCCTCGGACGCGTCGACGTCGAGGCACGCTACCGCCGCCACGTACACGGCCGGATCAGGTTTGCTCCGCCCGTCGACGTCGTCGCGGCAGCGTATGCAGTCAAAGCTCGCCACCAGCCCCCGCTTCTCGAGGTGTCCGAGCACCCAGTGCCGGCGTGAGCTGGAAGCCACCGCGACCCGTAGGCCGTCCGCCCGAGCGGCGTCAATCAGCTCGAGCACGCCCGGCTGCAGCGGCTGCGCGTGCGCCAGCTCCAGCTCACGCGCTCGCAGCAGCTTCTGCACCTCTTCGCGATCGAGCGGCTCGCCCACTCGAGCCTCCAGCTCGCCCATGGCGTCGAACATGTTGCTGCCGATGATCGTCTTCCAGAATTCGATCGACAGCTCCTGCCCGTGGCGGGCGAAGAGCTCGGCCCATGCGCGGTAGACGGGGGTCTCGGTTTCAACGATCAGGCCATCGAAGTCGAAGACGATTGCGCGCAGCATCCGCCATCATCTTCTGCCATGCCGGGATCGATCCTCGGAAACGCCGTCCGCAGGCGCGAGGACCCGAGGCTCATCACAGGGGCTGGGCGCTTTGTCGACGACCGAACCCCGGACGGCTGCCTCCACGCCGTGTTCGTCCGGGCGCCCCTGGCGCACGCGCGCATCACCTCCATCAACACGGTCGATGGGGCGGCGGCCCCCGGCGTGGTCGCCGTGTTCACAGCCAGCGACCTCGGCCTTCGTCCGCAACTCGCGTTTCCGCTGATCGACGAGGCTTTCGCGCGGCCGTCGCTGGCGGAAGACATCGTGCGCTTCGCCGGCGACCCGGTCGCGGTCGTCGTCGCCAGCTCCGCCGCGGAGGCGGCGGACGCCGCCCAGCTGGTGGCGGTGGACTACGAGCCGCTGCCCGTGGCGCCGACCCTCGAGGCCGCGGCGGCGAACGGAGCCGCCCTTCTCTTCCCCGACGCCGGCACTAATGCAGTCTTCGCATTCGACGCCGGCGAGGCGGATCCGCTCGCAGGCGCCGAGGTTGTCGTGCGCCAGAAGATGTTCAACCAACGCCTGGCTCCGGTCCCACTCGAAGGCAACGCCATCCTCGCCGTCCCCGACGGCGAAGGCTTGACCCTGTACGTCTCGACCCAGCATCCGTTCCAGCTGCGGGACGCGGTCGCCTCCGCGCTCGAGCTGCCCGAGGGCTCCATCCGCTGCATAGTCGAAGACGTCGGCGGCGGATTTGGCGCCAAGACCTTCGCCCAAGCGGAGCACATAGTGGTCTCCGCCGCCGCCCGCCGGCTGGGCCGGCCGGTCAAGTTCGTTGAGACGCGGTCCGAAAACCTGGTCGCCATGAAGCACGGCCGAGCCCAGCTCCAGGAGGTGGCGATCGGCGCGACGACGGACGGCCGCCTGACCGGCATTGAGATCAGCGCGCTCCAGGACGCCGGCGCCTACCCGGAATCCGGCGCGGCGCTCCCGATCATGACCGGCCAGATGCTGCCGGCGGTCTACTCGTTCCCCCGTGCCCGCTTCCTCAGCCAGAGCTATGCGACCAACACGACCCCGGTCGGTTACTACCGCGGCGCGGGGCGCCCGGAAGCGACGGCCGCGGTCGAGCGGGTGATGGACCTGCTCGCCGCCGAGCTCCAGCTCGACCCCGTCGAGCTCCGGCGACGGAACCTGGTGCCCTCGGGCGAGTTCCCGTACACGACGCCGACGAACGTCGTCTACGACAGCGGCGACTACCAGGCCGCTCTCGACAAGGCGCTCCTGCTGGCCGGCTACGAGCAGCTGCGCGAAGAGCAGCGCCGGCGGCGACAGGCGGGCGAGCGCTTCCTGCTCGGAATCGGGGTCGCCTGCTACGTCGAGATCACGGCGCCGATGACGTACACGGAGTACGGGGAGGTCGAGCTGCTCGATGACGGTCGTTTCCGCGCCAAGGTGGGCACGATGAGCACCGGCCAGGGGCACGCGACGACTTTGGCCATGGTCGTCGCCGACCAACTTGGCGTGCCCGCCGAGGCGGTCGACGTGCTCGAAGGCGACACCGCAGAGATTGCCCGTGGCGAGGGCACCAGCGGCTCTCGCTCGATGCAGCTGGGCGGCAGTGCGCTGGCGGCGGCCGCGGGCGAACTCCTGGACCGGGCCAAGGAGGTTGCGGCCGGTATTCTGGAGGCCGACCCGGCCGACATCGAGCGGAGCGACGGCCGCCTCCATGTAAAGGGCGTGCCCAGCCGGGCGGTCACCTGGGCTGAGCTGGCACAGGCGCGGCCGGGCTTGAGTGCTGAGTCGGACTTCTTCAGCGAAGGCTCTACGTTCCCGTTTGGGGTTCACGTCGCCGCCGTCGAGGTCGACGCCGAGACGGGCGCGGTGAGCTTTATCAAGTACGTCGCCGTCGATGACTGCGGAAACGTCCTCAACCCGCTTCTGGCGGAAGGTCAGGTCCACGGCGGCATCGCCCAGGGCGTCGCCCAAGCGCTGTTTGAAGAGGTGCTCTACGACGAGCAGGGGATGCCCCGAACGGCCACCCTGCTCGATTACTCGGTACCGACCTGCAA
>CAZHAC010000339.1:0-2633 GCA_964529765.1 uncultured Actinomycetes bacterium | reverse complement strand
GAGCGGCGCCGTACTCACCTCGAGGCGGCGACTCTCAACGCTCTGCACGAGCTGGCGATCGCAAGTGGCACGAGGGGTCTCCGGGCGGTTGCACGCCTGGCGGTCGATCACGCCCGCTCACTGATGGATGTGGACGCGGCCGTGATATTCGACTACGACGAAGAGCGGCGCCTTTTGGTGCCGGTGGGAGAAACCGAATCGCCGGTTCCCGAGTCGCCCATCGCTCCCGGCCAAGGGGCGATCGGGCTCGCGTTCGAAACCGGGCTCCCGGTCATCATCAACGACTACCAGTTCTGGGAGCACGCGGTTCCCGCTTCCGCCGCCCGGGGCATGGTGGCGGCGATCGCCGTGCCCCTGATCTCAGGGGAGCACCCGGTCGGCGTTCTCGGCGCCTGGACCTACGAGGCGCGCGACTTCACGGCCGAAGAGGAGCAGCTGCTCATGCTCTTCGCCGCCCAGGTGGCGCCCGCCCTGGAGGCGGCGCGGCTCAACCAGCAGCGCGAGAACGGCGCCCGCATCTTCGAAGCCCTGCACGAGATGGCCGTCGCCACCGGGGGCATGCACGACCCACAGCAAGTGGCACGCCTCTGCGTCGATCGCGCCTGCCAGCTCCTCGGCGCCGAGAGCGCCGTCCTGGTCGGCTGGGACGAGGACCGAGGCATGCTCGTCCCGCTGGCGGACAACCTGGAGGGGGGCGGCCAGGACTTCGAGCTTCGGCCCGGCCAGGACGCGGCGGGCATCGCCTACCGGAGCCGGGGCCCGGTCGTCGTCAACGACTACCAGTCGTGGCGGCACGCCAACAAGCGCGTGCTGCAGCGGGGCATACGGAGCGTGCTCTGCGTGCCCCTACTGGTCAGAGACCGGGCCGTAGGGGCGCTCGAGGTGATGGCGATGACGCCGCGCGAGTTCGTGCGCAGCGAGCGCGAGGTCTTGACCCTCCTCGCCTCCCAGATCGCGCCCGCGCTCGAGGCCACCCGCCTGATCGAGACGAGCGCAGCCCAGGTTCGTGAGCTCCGGGCCCTCCACGACGTGGCCGTGGCCGCGGGCGGGGTACTGGAACCAGGCCGGTTGGCGGCGATGGTCGTCAATGAGGCGCGCAGCCTGCTCGGCGCGGACCGAGCGCTGCTGCGGGTCCTGGAGCCGACGAGCGGACGCCTGGAGGCGCTCGCCGATACCAAGCGTCCGGGGCGGGGAGAAGTGCCAGGCATTGAGGTCGGCCGCGGCCTCGACGGTTTGGTGTTCGAGGCCGGCCGCGCCATGGCGGTCGAGAACTACCCTGCCTGGGCTGGGGCCACCAGTTGGTCGATCGGCGAGGACTTCAAGAGCGCCGTCTCGGTGCCTCTGGTTTCCCATCGACATCCGATCGGGACGCTGGCGGCGGTTACCACGCAAGTTCACCGCAACTTCTCGGACAGCGACATCCAGCTGCTCTCGCTCCTCGCGGCGCAGGTCGCCCCCGCGCTCGAGGCCGCCCGGCTGGCCAACGCAGTCCAGCAGCGGGCGCGCATCCTGGCCGCGCTGCACGACCTGGCGGTGGCGGCCGGCGACGTCCTCGAACCCGAACGTGTGGCCACGCTCGCGGCCGCGGCGGCCGTCGAGCTGGTCGAGGTCGACCGGGTCACCGTCGCCATCTACGACGCAGACTCAGGGATGCTGCGAGTGGTGGCCGACACAGATCCGGCTTCCGAGCCGCCGCCGCCAGTGGAGCCCGGCCGGGGAAGCCCGGGCGAGGCGTTCGCCACCCGCGCCGTGGTTCGAGTCGGCGACTACGAGGAGGAGTTCGAGGCGGACTCCTGGGCGCGCGAAAACGGCTTCCGGAGCTCGCTCTCGGTGCCTCTGGAGGTCCGCGACCAAGCCATCGGCACGATGACGCTGCTCAGTCGCGAGGTCAGGGTGTTCGACGACGACACCGAGGACCTGGTCTCGCTGCTCGTCGCCCAGGTCGCGCCCACCATCGAAGCCGCGCGACTCCACGCCAGCCTCGCCGCCGGCGAGCGCGCGCTGCGCGCCATCTACGACACCGCACCTCACGTGATCGCCCGCCATGACCTTTCGGGCCGCCTGCTCTGGCTCAACCGGGCCGGTCGCGAGATATTCGGCTACTCGGAGGACGAGCTGCGCGAGCTCGGACGCGACAGCCTCCTCTCGCCCGAGGACGCGCACGCCGATGAGCAGCTCTTCCAGGACCTGGTCGCTGGACGGATCGACCGCTACCGGCTGTCCCGGCGCTACATGAAAAAGGACGGGACGCGGTTCTGGGGCGATGCCACGATGAGCCTGGTCCGGAAGGAGGGCGGGGAGCCCGACTTCTACTACGCGATGATCGAGGACATCACCGAGCGCATCGAGGCGGAGGCGGCTCTGCGCGCGAGTGAGGCTCGCAAGAGCGCGATCCTGGAATCGGCGCTCGACTGCATCATCGGCGCCGACGAGCAGGGTCGGATTGTCGAATTCAACCCGGCTGCCGAGCGTGTCTTCGGACGCCACCGCCGAAATACGCTCGGCCGGCCGCTGCGCGAGCTCGTGGTGCTGCCCGAGGTCCTGACGCGGATCGTGGGCCGCCTCGAGACCACCGGCTTCCGTGAAGACGGCACTCAGTTCCCGGTCGAGGTGTCGATGGGGAGCTTCGACCA
>CAZHAC010000338.1:0-2657 GCA_964529765.1 uncultured Actinomycetes bacterium | reverse complement strand
CGCCGCGGCGGATCGAGTGCTACGACATCTCGAACATCCAGGGCGACTCGGCGGTCGGCTCGATGGTGGTCTTCGAAGATGGGCGGCCGAATACCGACCACTACCGCCACTTCCGGATCAAGTACACGCCCGGCCCAAACGACTTCGCGATGATGCAGGAGGTCTTGCGGAGGCGTTTCGAGCGGCTGGAGTCGTCGCTGCGGCGCGGGGGGGAAGCGCCGGGGGAAGGGCTCCGCCCGGCCGGCGCAAATGGGGGGTACTCCCCCCACGTCAGCTCGGACGCCGCCGGTGATCGGTCGTTCGGCTCCCGGCCGGACCTCATCCTGATCGACGGCGGTAAAGGCCAGCTCAACGCGGCCCTCGAGGTGCTGGAGGAGCTGGGGTTCGCCGACATCCCGACTTTTGGGCTGGCCAAGCAGAGGGAGGAGCTGTTTGCGCCCGACCGCTCGGAGCCGATCGTCCAGGAACACAACTCGCCGGGGATGTTCCTCGTCCAGCGCATTCGCGACGAGGCGCACCGGTTCGCGATCACCCACCATCGGAAGGTGCGGTCGAAGAAGGCACTCTCCTCCCCGCTGGACTCGGTCGAGGGAATCGGGCCCGCTCGCAAACGCGCGCTGCTCCGCGCCTTCGGATCCGTGCAGGGAATTCGGGACGCGTCGGTCGAGGAGATCCGGCGCACCGGCGTCTCCGAAAAGGTGGCGCTACGCCTGAAGGAGCTTCTGTGACGCCCCCCGTGGTCTACGTCGGGGGACCCGACGCCGAGACGGCTTCGTCGCTCTTGCACAGGGCAGGTGTGTCGGGAGTCGTCGTTCTCGGTCCCGATCCAGTTGAGGAGCTCAGGCGGGCAGACGCCGCGGGCACGCGATACCGGCTGGTGCACGTGGGGGAGGACGACGGGGTTCCAGGTGGCAGCTTCGAGCGAGCCCACCACCGGGTGTCGCTGGCGAAGCTGCCAGAGCTGGCCGAGCAGCTGCGCCCGCGGGCCCGGCCGCTGGTCACCTGTCTCGCCTTCGGGTACAAGAACGGGCTGCCGGACGATGCCACCTGGGTGGTCGACGTCCGGTTTCTCGACAACCCCTATTGGGTGCCGTCTCTGCGCGAGCTGACCGGACGGGATGCCGAGGTTGCCGAGTATGTGCTCGGCCAGCCGGCGGCGACGGAGCTGATGGAGCGCCTGGAGGCGGTGCTGCGCTGGGCGCTCCCGCTGTACCAGAGCGACCGGCTCACGATCGCCTTCGGCTGCACGGGCGGACGCCACCGCAGCGTCGCGCTGGCGGCCGAGATGGCGCGCCGGCTGGCCGGGATGGACGGCGTCGACGTCGAGTTCATGACCCGCGACCTGTAGTGAGCAGAGCGCTGGTCATCGGCGGCACGGGCTTCGTCGGCCAGGCCGCCTGCCGGGAGCTCATGCGGCGGGGCGTGGAGACGATCGCCGCCAGCCGCAGCCACCATCCCTACGGCACCTTCACCAGCCACCGGGTGCTCGACCGGGCGAACGCTTCGGAATTGAAGCGGGTGCTCGACGAGGTGCAGCCAGACGTTCTGCTCGACCTGGCCGCCTACCAGCCGCCCGACATTCGCGGCGTCGAGGGCGCCTTTACGGGCGCGCGCTACGTCTTCGTCTCCACCGGCGTCTACCCGGACCTCAATGGAGCGCCGGCCCGCGAGGAGGACTTCGTGCCTTACGAAGGGGAGCCGCCCGAGGGCCGCCTGGACTACCGGGAGGGCAAGCGATGGTGTGAGACGCTGATCACCCGCAGCTCACTGCCGTGGACGGTCGTGCGGCCACCGGCCATCTTCGGCGCTTCGGACCCTTCGCTGCGGATCGCCGCCTACATCCAGCGCGTCGAGGACGGCGGCCCGATCCTGGTGCCCTCTGAGTCCTACCTCCGGCAGGCCGGTCTGAGCTGGGTTCGTGACATCGGCTACGCGTGCGCGCTGGCCTGCGACCTCGGTCGCGGGGTGGCGACCGGGCGAGCCTACAACGCGGCCTTCGACGGCGTCAGCCTCGAGGACCTCGTGATGGGGATCGGGCGTGCGATGGGGCGGACGCCAGAAATGGTGCCCGTGCCTTACCGGGAGCTGCCCGATGGAGCGTCGCCCTACGGTCCGGACCCATCCCGCTCGGCGGGCTACGTGCTCGACCGGGCGCGAACCGAGCTGGGGTTTTCGCCATCAGCTTTGGAGGACGCGCTGGCCGAGACGCTGGCCTGGTACCAGGTGCGGCGGCCGTCGCATCCCGGCTACTCGAACCGGGAGCGCGAGCTCGAGATCGCCCGGGAGCGCGCCCGCTTCTAACGGCGGGAGCGGGGAGTGGCTCGCTCTTTAATGGCGGCCACTCCAGCACCCCATTTAAAGCTCGCCTTTACAACCACCATTGACAGCCTCGTTACGCTCGCCATGTCCCCCATTGGGCGGGGGGTTTTGGCGGTGGGTACTCCGGAGGTTATGAAGGACCGGCCGCCCGGTTTCGTTCGCCGTCAGACGGCGTAGAGCTGGTGGTCGCGGTAGACGGCCATGACGTAGGTGGTGACCAGGCGGCCGTCTCGCCAGTGGTCTCGTGGGAGCTCGGCCTCGACCGCAAAACCCGCTTTCTCGTAGGCGCGCCGCCCGCGGTCGTTGCCTTCGTAGAAGTGCAGGTAGACCTTCTCCAT
>CAZHAC010000337.1:0-2659 GCA_964529765.1 uncultured Actinomycetes bacterium | reverse complement strand
GAATTGGGCGGCGGTTGGCGACATACCAGGTGCAGTAACCGAAGGCGAAATGGTTTCCGACACTGGTGGCGGCGAGGACGGCGCCGGTCCCTGTCGCGGCCGCGGTGGTGGTCGCCATGGGCGCCTGGCTGGCCGCTGAAAGTGCCGCCGCCTGCGCGGCTAGCGCGGCCGCCGCCTGCTGGCGAGCCATGTCCTGCTGCGCCTGCTGGGCCTGTGCCTGCTGGCGAGCCATGTCCTGCTGCGCCTGCGCAAGCATTGCCTGCGCACTCGCCACGATGGCGTCGGTGTGAGCCTGCTCATCGCGCAGCAATTGAACGTCCGTCGCGCGCGAATCGCGCGCGGACTTGTCGCGAGCTTGCAGCGCTTGCTCGTTCTGGAGCAGACGCTGGCGGCGCTCGCCGACGATGCGCGTCTGATTGATCACAGCCAGCGCGTCATTCACGCTCCGCGCCCGAATCATCTGCATCACGAAGGGCGGCTGCGTGTACTCGAAGCGCGCAATTCCGCTTAGATCGCGCTTGATGCGAGCCTCAGAGGCGGCATCCTGGTCGAGCTGCCGGTTGGCGGCATCGAGGTCGGATTGGGCGTGTTCGAGGCGCCCTTCAACATTTGCCAGGTCAGCCCTGGCCTGGTCGAGTCGAGCCTGGTCCTCGTTCACGTTCGCCTGTGTGACAGTTGCCGCATTGACAGACGAGACCGTCGAAGCGACTGTCGCTGTCAGCGTCAAAGTCACCGCGAACGCGCGAAGACACGATCGGATATGGAACATCCGGCTACCCCTCCGGAAGTGGAATTTGTGGCCGCCAGCAGTGCGGCCGAGATCGAACCTAGCAGGTTCTGTACAGGCTTGTATCGGAGCCGGCTGGTAAATTCCCGGCCCTCGCTGTCGAGCCGATCGCTTGACTCGTGACTAAGTTGCGGCTCGCCGATCGCGGCGCGTGAAGGAGAGCCTGACTGCAGATTTTTTTCGTGCGATTCGCGAATTGTTGAGGCCGGAAAATGCACGATCGCCGCACGGCCGGTTCCAACACGGCCGACGGATCGTAGGCTCGCACAGGGCCTCTGCTCGTCTATCGCTGCACGCTCAGGAGGCCAAGATTCGCTGGGCGTTGAGCCGGCGCCAAACGAACTGACGCACGTAGTGCGTCAGGCTGCGCGCGGTTGGCTCAGGACTGCTCGATCTGTCCGAACTTCAAGGTTTGCCACGTCAGCGGGGCGGCGCTGCAGGCGGTGTGCGCAGGGTGGTAAGCCGCGGCTCGATCCACTGCCGGAGCGCGTTGGCGGTGAGGGCGCCGGTCACCCGATCCCGCTCACGGCCGCCGTCCATGAGCAGCAGGGTGGGGATGCCGCGGATCCCGAAGCGCGCGGCCAGATCGGGCTCCTCATCGGTGTTGAGCCGCACCACTTTCAGCTTTCCAGCCATCTCCAGGGCCAGGCTCCTGACGGCCGGTTCGACCATCTGGCAGGGGCCGCACCAGGGAGCCCAGAAATCGATCAGCACGGGCACCGGGCTCTCCTGGGCGATCGCCCTGAAGTCGCCGGCGTGGAGATCGCTTACCCAGGGCAGCGCCCGGCCGCACCGCCCGCAGTGTGGTACCGCCGCGGCGTCGGGGCGTACCCGGTTCTTCTGTCCGCAGTGTGGACACTCGACGATGCCGGGCGCAGTCATGATCGTCGGGTCGGGGCAGCGAGTGGAGCGACCGGCGCCAACCAGGCCAGTTCCGCCTGGTCGAAACCCATGCAGATCGCTACCAACGATGATGGCGAGGGAAGCCTGACCAGCACAGCTCCCCGGGCCGTCAGCTCACACATGACAGCCTCAGCGGTGAACAGGACTGAATGGTACGTGACGTCCTGGAGCAGCCCGAACACGGGCGCGTAGCGGACGCCCAGCCTCTGGTTCTGGCGGATCGCCTCCAGAGAGGTCAGGCGAAGCCGGCGGCTCCAGGGTCGCGCGCCCGTACCGGCTGGCGCACCGCCCAAACTCCGGTAGCCGCGGGCGCCGTAGATGGAGAGGAAATCCCTGGCAAAGCGTTCCACGGATGGTGTTGTCACGCGGCGTCAGCCGACCTCCGGTCGCCGGTGGCCGGCCGGCCGGATTTGGGAGTGCGCGAAGGCGGCGGCCGCGCCAACCGCGGCCACCACCGCCACGATCAGCCAGGTCAGTGGCTCGGGCAGCGTGATTCCGAACAGAAAGTCGAGGGAGTAAAACCCGGGACCGATCAGCGAGACCGCAACCAAGCTCGCCACCAGCACCAGTGGGTACTCGTATCCGCCGGCCACGTTCCAGAAGCCGTTCGGGAGGTGGGCGAGCAGGATCGCGACCAGGAGGTTGCCCGCTACCAGCAGGGCGGCGATCGGGGTCACGATACCCAAGGCGACGGCCAGGCCGCCGGCGAACTCGACCAGCCCGGCCAGGAGCGCCCAGGCCCGCGCCGGCCTCATGCCCATCGATTCGAGCCAGCCACCGAAGCCGCCGATACCCGGTCCGCCCCACCAGCCGAACAGCTTCTGGGCCCCATGCCCGGCCATCACCAGTCCGAGCGTCACTCGAAGGACGAGAAGCCCGATATTGACCATTCCGCATTCACCTCCGCCGCGCGCGTGGAGGGGGGAGTGCCCCCCTTCGGGCAGCCGGGCAAAGCCCGTCAGCCCTACC
>CAZHAC010000336.1:0-2669 GCA_964529765.1 uncultured Actinomycetes bacterium | reverse complement strand
TCCACGCCACGCGCCGGTACTCCGCGTAGAGCAGGGGCGCGTTCGCCTGCGCGAACCGGATCGCCGCACCGGCGGCGAGCCCGTTCAGGAGGAGGGTCGAGAGCAGCGCCGCCACGGCGAGACCGGTCCGGAACTCGGTCAGATGCTGCATCACGAAGGCAGCGCCGTTGACGGCCAGGATCCCGACCGGCGTGACGCAGCCGATGACAACCAGGATCAGATCACGCAGGCGCTCTCGGGTCACTCTGAAAAAAGAATAGGGGCGGCCCCGCAACGGAGGCCGCCCCTATTTAAGTCCTATCTAGTGGCCGCAGCCGCAGGCGCTTGCCGAGCCGGCGTCGTCGCCGGCGTCGAACGAATGTCCGCAGGAACACGAGCTCACGGCGTTGGGATTGTGGACCGTGAAGCCGGCGCCCATCAGGCTGTCGACATAGTCGATCTCGGAGCCGCGGATGTAAGGGGCACTGAAGTCGTCGACCAGGATCTTGACGCCGCTGTGCTCTACGACCTCGTCGCCGGGCCGAACCACGTCGTCAAATGCCATGCCGTACTGGAGGCCCGAGCAGCCACCGCCCGATACGAACACGCGCAGGCCGAGGTTCGGGTTCGCCTCCTGCTCCAGCAGTCCTTGCAGGTGGGCGAGAGCTTCGCTCGTAAGTGAGACCGTCGCCTGCTCAATCATGAAATAGAGATACCTCCCTGGGGTTCGTGCAACGTTGAGTGTACAACGGTCTTGAGCACCTCAGGCTAGGAGGACGATGAAAACAGTCGTTCAGCGATTCGGTGATCCAGGTGGGTCAGATCCTAGGAGGCGTGGGAGCACCGGAGGGAGCGTAGCGGGCTACGTGAGCGAGGAGCTTGGCTTGGGGTCCCCGCTTGCGGGGATGCCGGCGAGCCGACGACGGAGATGACCCGCATGGGCGCCGAAGCGCTCCCGACTTTTTCAGCGGCCTCCTAAACCTTGAGGCCGAAGGGGAGCCGCCGGGCGCCGGAGCCCGGCCGAGTGGACTCGGGCTTGAGGCCGGCGACGATCCCCGCCAGCTGCTCGACCCCCCGCGTCACCGCGCTCTTGGGATCGGTCAGCGCAAGGATCTCGCCTTTGACCGCGGCCTCGTCGGGCTTCGAGCCGTCGTAGCCGATCTCGACCGCGATCTCCTGCTTGAGCGTCCGCTCCACGTCGTCGCGGCCGACGACCGGCCTGGCGATCCGGTTGTTCATCGCGATCAGCACGCGACCGGGGACGATTCCGAGGACGTTGGTGAAGATGTTGAGCAGGTCGGAGATGTCCTTCAGAGTGGACAGCTCCGGCGTGGCCAGGAGCACGATCCGCTGCGCGTGCTCGACGATGCTGAGCACGTTCTCTGAGAGCTGAACGCCGAGGTCGAAGATGATGTACCGGAACGTGTTGCTCAGCAGTTGCATCGCGTTGGCGATCAGCTGCGGGTTGATCAGGTCGGCGTGCTCCGGCTTGAGCACGCCGGGCAGCAGCATCATGCCGCCCGGGTGATGGAGGATGGCTCCCAGCAGCGCCTCCTCGAAGTTCGGCTGCGGCACCTGTGAAGCCAGCGCCAGGCAGCCGGTCGGGACCAGGTTGGAGAGCAAAGCGGCGTGGTTGTAGGGCAGCGCGAGGTCGACCAGCAGGACTTCGCCTGGGTGCTGGCGAGCCAGCGCCGCGGCCAGGTTTACGGCCACGGTTGTGCGCCCCGCGCCGCCCTTCGGCGAATACACCGCGACGGTAGTTGCCGCCTGCTCGGGGGCCACCATCTTGGCCCGCGCGATCAGGTTGGGCAGGTTGTCCTTGCGCTGATCGACGAGCTTGGTCAGCTCGAGGATGGCGTCCGAGTCGGGCGGCAGCGTCTGGTAGAGCGTCTTGCGGTCGAGAACCAGCAGCTTGCAGTCCTCGATCGTGCGCACCGTCGCCGTTCGCGTGTCCTCGGAGATGAGCGCCATCTCGCCGAAGAAGTCGCCCGGACCCAGGAACGCGATGATTATCGAGTGGCCGGGGGACTCCTCGACCATGACCTCGGCGCGACCGTCTTCGACGATGAACATCTGATCGCCCTGCTGTCCCTGCTTGACGATCTCCTGGCCTTTGGGAATGAACGTCGGCTGCATCTGGCGGGCCAGGGCCCGCAGGATGTTGTCCGAGAGCGTGAAAAGGATGGCTACGCGCTGGAGCGTGTCGAAACGCTTCTTGAGCTCCTCCGGAGTGGGGCCATGGGACTGGACGTCGCTCACGTGCTGCGCATTGTAATTACGTGCTCCCGGGAATCCCGCCCGGAGTCCCTTGACTAGGTCGGGCTCGGTTTTGGGGAGCTGGGCGGGCTTGCGACGGGAGGTGGAGTAACCGGCACCGGCGTCTGTGGCGGCGGTGCCGTGGGGAAGGTGATCGGCGTTGGCGCGGGCGTCGGCGTCGGCGTCGACGGCGTCGGTGTAGCCGTCGAAGTACAGCCCGACTGGTTCTCCGTACCGGAAACGAACAGCTCATGACCGGCGTTGTCCTGGCCGGGGCAGCCGCGGCCGTCGGTCAGGCCGTCCGGCCGCGAGTACCAGTTCTTGTAGCCGGCCGGCAGGCCGTTGATGAACTCGGCGGAGATGCTCTGGCCGACCTCGGTCCCGAAGGTGCTGATCGAAGAGCCGCCGCCGCCCGCCGAGGTGTTGCCGCCCCA
>CAZHAC010000335.1:0-2669 GCA_964529765.1 uncultured Actinomycetes bacterium | reverse complement strand
ATCTTCCCTCAGGCCTTCAGCCCGGGCGACCTGGTGGCGGCGGTCGGAATGGCCATCGCCGTGTTCATGAGCATGAGGCCAGAACCGGCGATTACAACACCTTGATACCTGGCGTCCGGGAGCATAGGAGCCCAGGGGTATAGTGGCCCCACAGTGATCTTTGTCTGGCTGTTTGCCCTCTTCCTCGGCGCGCTCGGCTTTCTCTGGGCCACCCTGGTCCTCCATTACGAAGTGTTCTGGGCGTTCGTCTACGCCCTGGCGGTCGTGCTCCTCATTCGCGGCATCGCCACCTGGATCAAGCGCTACCTGGTCCTGACCGAACGGGTCGGCGAGGAAAAGGACGCCGAGACGCGCACGATCGAGACCAACCGCTACATCTTCTGGCGGCGCTTGATCGGCTTCATGATCCTGGCCTCGCTCTACTTCGGGATCGCCTTCGAGTTCTTCAACCTCTCACCCGGCGAAGCGCTCGTGGTCCTTCCGGGCCTGATTCTGAACGCGCTGGTCATCGTCATCCAGCTGGGCGCCTTCCTGGTCTTCAACTTCGCGATTCTCTTCCTGCCCTTCGTCCTCTTCGGGCGCATGGGCCGGGAATCGCTGGAGCCAGGGGACGCCAGCTACGAGGTCAAGGTCGAGGACGTGCGCGGCCAGAAGGCGGCCGTCGCCGAGATGATGCGGATCCTGCGCCTGATGGAGCAAGGCCGTAATTACGTGAGGGCAGGCGGCAAGCGCGAGAAGGGTGTCCTCTTCGTCGGCCCGCCGGGGACCGGCAAGACGATGCTGGCCAAGGGCATCGCCTCCAGCCTGCACATGCCGATCATCATCACCTCGGGCGCCGCTTTCCAGGGCATGTTCATGGGCATGGACATGGTCAACGTCTGGACCATGGTCCGCGCCGCCAAGAAGAAGGCCAAGCGCTGGGGCGGCTGCGCGATCTTTATCGACGAGTTCGACGCCCTCGGCAGCCGGCGGTCGGGGATGGATGGCGCTGGCGGTGGCATGGGTGGCCTGGGCGGCATGATGGGCGGCTTCCGGCTCGGCCTCAACATGCTGCTGGTCCTGATGGACGGCGTCGACAACCCAGGCTTCTTGAAGAAGCTCTTCCGGCGTTTCGTGAACCTCACGCTCGACGGCCTCTTCATTCCTCGCGAGCTGCGCATCAACGGCTCCCGGATGTCACTGCGCGTGCCGCCGCTGCGGCCGCCCCGCTACAACCTCTTCTTCATGGGCGCGACCAACCGGCCGTCGGTCCTCGACGAGGCGGTCACCCGCCCCGGCCGTTTCGGCCGGACGATCACCTTCCGGATGCCGACGCGCGAGGACCGCAAGGACATCGCCGCGCTCTACTTCGACAAGAAGGCGCACGACCCCGAGCTCGACACGCCGCACCGGCGCGAGGAGTTCGCGCGGGTCACAGACGGCTACTCGCCGGCCATGATCGACCAGGTCCTCTCGCTGGGCCTGATGTACGCCTTCGAGGAGGGGCGCCAGTTCTTCACCTGGCGCGATCTGCGAGAGGCGATGGGCAACGTCGAAGCCGGCCTGGCCGAGCCGGTCGAGTACAGCGAGCGCGACAAGATCGCGATCGCCCGCCACGAGCTCGGGCATGCGGTGGCGGCCCGCTTCTACGAGCCAGAGAAGGCGTCAGCGCGCCTTTCGATCCGGATGCGGGCAGGCTCCCTAGGCCATCACCGGAACATGGAGAAGGAGGAGCAGTTCTCCCACTTCCGCTCCCACTACGCGGGCGATCTCCGGCACACGCTGGGTGCGATCGCTTCGGAGCGTGTCTTCTATGGCGAGAACTCCTCCGGCGTCACGATGGACCTCATCCAGGCCACCAACACCGCCTGCCACATGGTGGGTGTCTGGGGCATGGGCCCCGATCCCCTGGATCCCGTTCTGTCGCGGAAGGCGGCCAACATCGGAGAGGCGCTGATCTCGCGCTTCGAGGAGGCCGCCAGCGGTGGTGGGCTGCTCGGAGGTGCCGGCAGCGTGACCGCGGCAGTCCTCAAGGGACCATCGCGGCGTGTGGTCGGCCAGGTGATGGGCGCCGCCTACATCGACGACTGGCGGCTCATGCACGTGAACCAAGAGGCGATCGACCAGGCGGCGGAGGCCCTGATCGCGCAGGGTGAGCTGGTCGGCGACGAGGTCAGCGCGCTGCTCGACTCGGTCGACCTGCGCATGCCGCTCGAGTCCGATCCCTTCCCCGACGAGCTGCCGCTCGTGCCGCCGAGCGAGGCCGAGCGTGCGGTCCGCGCATTGGAATCCGCGTAGCGCCAAGATTTACAACTTCTCGGTGACTCCGCTGGGTGGTGGTCCTATAACCGAGCTGTCATGACCAGGCTCGGCGCCCGGCCGGTGGCTCACCTCGCGCTTCTCCTCTCTCTTTCGACGCTGACGACGGCGCTGCCCGCGTCGGCCGCCACCAGCCTGGCACCACCCGCCTCGCCACAGGCGCTGGCCCAGGTGTGGGCGGGCGCCGAGGCAGAGCTGGTCCAAGCCACCGCCGACCAGCAGCGCATTGCCGCCGAGCCGCCTGCGGCCGAGCTCGTTCTGCAGGCCCGCCAGCAGCTCCGCCTTGAAGACGCCGCCTTCCGCTTCCGTGACGCTGCCCGCATCGAACAGGTGGTGGTCTACGCGATGGCGGTCGACCCGCAGGTCCAGGC
>CAZHAC010000334.1:0-2671 GCA_964529765.1 uncultured Actinomycetes bacterium | reverse complement strand
CTTGTCCACTTATATCTCCACTCTTCGTCCACTGAAACGGTGACGAGTGGAAGCAAATCCGGACGCTTTGGTGTTCGGGGATCTCTCTCAGCCTGTTCGGCTTGTGCTTCGACAGACCCCTTCGCGGCTATCCGCGGCGGGGTCTTTTTTTTGCCCAAATTCAGGACCGCGGCGTCTACTACCACTCACGCGTCTGTCAACTTATACTTCCGGCGGCGTTTTCCATCACGCGTTGCTAAGGAGACCATCGAGTGGCTGTGTTCGCTGACAAGACCCTTACCTGCCGCGACTGCGGCATCGAGTTCACATTCACTGCCGGGGAGCAGGAGTTCTACCAGAGCAAGGGCTTGGTCAACGAGCCCGGCCGCTGTCCGGAGTGCCGGCAGCTGCGCCGTGAAGGACGTCCCGTAGCCCGCGCCCGGGCGCTCCATCAAGTACCGTGCGCGATCTGTGGCACTATCGCGGAGGTGCCTTTTTTACCGACGCAGGGCCGCCCCGTCTACTGCCAGGACTGCTTTCAGCAGCTGCGCGCCCGCAACTGACCGATTGGATGACGCGAGCTCTCGAGCTCGCGAGCAGGGCCGACTACAGGACCAGCCCCAACCCGATGGTTGGGGCTGTCGTTCTTGATGCGGCCGGCGATCTGGCGGGCGAGGGCCACCACGAGCGCGCGGGTGGCCCGCACGCCGAAGTCAACGCGCTTGCCGCTGCGGGGGCCCGGGCCGCGGGCGGGACGGTATACGTAACGCTTGAACCCTGCAGCCACCATGGCCGCACAGGCCCGTGCGCGGAGGCGTTGATCGCCGCCAGGGTGCGCCGGGTGGTGGTCGCCATGGAAGACCCCGATGCGCGCAATCGCGGGCGCGGGCTCGAGCGCCTGCGCCAAGCTGGTGTCGAGGTCGAGGTCGGGGCCCACGGCGCCGAGGCACAGAAGCTGAACGAGATGTTCGTCACCCACCGCACCCTCGGGCGTCCATTCGTGACCCTGAAGTGGGCGATGACGCTCGACGGGCGGATCGCCACTACCACCGGCGACTCGCGCTGGGTGAGTGGAGAGGTCTCGCGCCAGCACGCTCACCGCCTCCGCCATCAGCACGACGCGGTGCTTATAGGCGTCGGCACCGTGATCGCGGACGACCCGGAGCTGACCGCCCGCCACGATCCTGACGCCAGGCAGCCCCTGCGGGTCGTCCTCGATTCCCACCTGCGCACACCGCCGGCAGCGAAGCTGGTGGCTGAGCGAACGCTGATTTACACCAAGGCCGAAACGGGCGGCGAGGAGCTGCGCGGGCGCGGCGCCGAGGTGGTACGGCTGACCGGGCGCGGGCGCCGGGTTCCGATCGCGAAGGTGCTCCGGGACCTGGCCGCACGGGGCGTTCTTGGCGTCCTCGTTGAAGGCGGCGCCGAGGTTCATGCCTCGTTCCTCGAGGCGCGCCTATTCGACCGCGTCGTGATCTACCTGGCACCCAAGCTCGTGGGCGGCCGCCGTGCCAAATCACCGACCGGCGGGCGGGGGGTCGCCGAGATGGCGGCCGCACTCAACCTCGAGATCGAAGCGGTCGAACGGGCCGGCTACGACGTCGTGATCTCGGCTCGCCCATACTGACCCAAGGGTGTTCACAGGCATCGTTCGCGAAGTGGGGGAGGTGCGCTCCAGGGACGGGGGGCGCCTGGTCGTGAGCAGTGGCCTTGAAGCCGAAACCGGTGCCAGCGTGGCTGTCAATGGTGCTTGCTTGACCGTAGTCGCCATCGGCATCGAGGAGCTCGCGTTCGATGTCGTCCCCGAGACCTTCATGCGGACCAATCTCGGTGAGCTGGCGCCGGGCGACGCGGTGAATCTGGAGCCGGCGCTGACCCTTCAGCAGCCGCTCGACGGTCACCTCGTACAAGGGCATGTCGACGCCACGGCTCGGGTGCTGGAGGTGGGCGAGGCCGAGCTCGGCAGGGAACTCGCCATCGAGCTGCCCCGAGCGCTCGCGCGCTACGTCGCGGAGAAGGGCAGCATCGCGATCGACGGGATAAGCCTGACTGTGACCGGGGTCAGCGACGACCGCTTCGGCGTCGCCCTGATCCCGCACACGCTGGAGAACTCGATCGCTGGTGGCTACCAAGCTGGTACTCGCGTCAACCTCGAGGTTGACGTGCTGGCGAGGTACGCGGAGCGCCTGCTGGCACAATAGCCGAGCGCGCACCATGGCACTGAGCACCATCCCGGAGGCGATCGAGGACTACCGGCAGGGAAAGCCGGTAATTATCGTCGACGACGAGGACCGCGAGAACGAGGGCGACCTCGCCGTCGCCGCCGAAAAGATCACGCCCGAGCACATCGCTTTCATGGCGCGGTACGCAGGCGGCCTGGTCTGCATGCCAATCGACGCCTCCCGTCTCGACGAGCTCGAGATCGAGCCGATGGTCACCAACAACACCAGCCGCCTGGGCACCGCCTTCAGCGTGAGCGTGGAGGCGAAGCACCTGACCACGACCGGTATCAGCGCCTACGACCGCGCCGCCACCATCAAGCACATCCTCAACCCGGACGCCAAGCCGAGCGATTTCTCCAAGCCGGGCCACACCTTCCCGCTCCGAGCGGTCGAAGGCGGAGTGCTCAAGCGCGCGGGCCAGACCGAGGCGAGCGTCGACCTCGCGCGCCTCGCCGGGCTCTACCCGGCCG
>CAZHAC010000333.1:0-2675 GCA_964529765.1 uncultured Actinomycetes bacterium | reverse complement strand
TCGCCGATCCGCTGGCTGGAGACCCGACCGGCCGAAACGCTGGCCTGGGTCCGCGCCGACCTGTTCACGCGGCTGCTCCCGCTCGCCGCCGCCTACGCCCTGGTCGTGGCCATCTGGCACCCGGCCTGGGCGGGCTGGTCGGCGGGCCGGCCAGGCCTCCAGCTGGCGTTCGGGTTCGCTGGTTTCGCGGCCCTCTTCGGGGGCGCGCTGGCGGTGCAAGCGGCGCTGACCCGGCGGCGGGGAGCTCTGCGAGTCCCCGCCACGGCTGCCGACCTCTGGCTCCAGGTTGCCTTTTACGCGGTCAACGGGCCCGTCGAGGAGGCATTCTTCCGGGGGCTGATGCAGGGCGGGCTGGGAATGTGGTCGGTACCCGCCGCCGGCTTCGCCATCGCCACGATCGCCTACGTGCTCTACCACCGGCTCGGCCGATGGGCCTGGCGCGATGTCTTCGCCACCGCTCTGGTCGGCGTGCCGCTCGGGCTCGCGTACCTGCTTCTGCCGGGTCCGCCGTCCATCCTCGGCGTCTCCATCGCTCACGTTGGAGCCACCTGCGGCTACCTCGGCGTCGGGCCCTGGCTCCTTCGCCGCAGCGGTTGGCCTCGCTGATGTTCGGGCTCGACGCCCGGGGATTGCGCGTCCTCATCCTCGCCACGCTCGCGGTAGCGCTGTCTTCGATTGGCGGCTCGGTTCTGATCATCGGGCTGCCGGCGATCGCGGCCGACTTCCACGCGCCGGTGCCCGCGCTCTCGAACCTGGGCTCGGTGCTGGCGCTGGGTTCGGTGGGCGCGCTGCCGCTGGCCGCGCTGGCCGACCGAGTGGGCCGCCGTCACCTGCTCGCGGCGGCGGTGGCGGGCTTCTCGCTGGCGGCGCTGGGCAGCGCACTCTCGACCTCGCTGGGAATGCTTGCGCTGGGCCGGCTGGCGGGGGTTTGCTTCGAAACCCTGGCCGCGGGGGTGGCCACCGCCGTCGTGGTCGAGGAGATGCCGGGAGAGCGCAGGGCCCTGGCCGTAAGCCTCCTCACCCTGGCTGAAGGGGCCGGCGGCGCCGTCACCACGATTGCCTATCCGGAGGTGGCGCCCCACTGGCGCTGGCTCTATCTGGGGTCGGCCTGCGGGCTCCCGCTCGCGCTCGTAATTTGGCGCCTGATGCCGGAGAGCCGGGCCTGGCACCACCACCGCCAAGCCTCCGCGTCCGTGCTTCGCGCGCTCCTGGAAACACCGTTCCGAACCCGGCTCGCGGTCCTGGCGGCGTTTGGAGTCGGGTCGGCGCTGCTCTTCGAGCCGGCAGGGCTGTTCGTCGTCCTGGTCGGCAGCCGGCTCGGGCTGGCCCCGCCTGAGCTCTCGGCCGTGATCGTGGCTTCGGGAATCATCGGCGCCGGCTGCTTCCCGCTCGGGGGTTGGGCGGGCGATCGCTTCGGCCGCCGGTGGCCCGGTCTCGCGCTCGCCGCCACGACCACGGTTGCCGCCACGGCCACGTTCGTGGCCGGCTCGCGGACCGGTTACTGGGCGGGCAACATCCTCTGGAGCGCCCTCGCCAGCGCTGCCGCGCCCGTCACCGGCGCCTGGTTTGCGGAGCTCTTTCCCACGCGTGCGCGCGCCACTTCAGAAGCGGTCGCCGCCGTCAGTGCGGCCGTCGGTTCGATAACCGGTCTCCAATTGGTGGCGCGGCTGACGCCGGCGCTTGGACTGGGGCCGGCGGTAGCCGCCTGCGGGGTGCCTGCACTGGCCGCGGTCGGGCTGCTGTTCGCATTGCCTGAAAGCCGCGGCCGCCCACTGCCCGACTGAATCCAGTGCGCGGCCGGTGCCGTCCCCGAACGCCAGCGGGAGCCCGGGTACGGCAACCGGTGCGCGGATCAACTAAGGCTTAGGCGGAGGCCTTCAGCTCGGCCGGGCGGACGAACTCGGCCTCGATCACGAGGTTGACCTTCTCGGCAACCACGAGGCGTCCCGCTTCGAGTGTCTGGTTCCAGTTCAGGCCCCAGTCAAACCGGTTGATGGCACCGGTAGCGGTGAGACCGACCCGCTCGTTGCCCCAGGGGTCGAGAAACTTTTCCTCGACGGCGACGACCAGCTCGACGGGCTTGGTGACGCCGCGCATCGTCAGCTCGCCGTTGACCCGGTAGCCGTCACCGTCCTTCTCGACCTTCTTGCTGACGAAGGTGATCTCGGGGTACTCCTCGGCGGAGAAGAAGTCGGCCGAGCGGAGGTGGGCGTCGCGCTGCTCGTTGTTGGTGTCGATGCTGGCGGCCTTGATGGTCGCCCGCGCGCGCGCCGTCGTCGGGTCGTCGCCTTCGACCGCGATCTCGCCCTCGTAGTCCGTAAAGCGACCCCTGACGGTGGAGACCATCATGTGCTTGACCGAGAACCCGATATTCGAGTGGCTGGCGTCGAATGTGAAGCTGTTCGGCATGGTATTCCTCCAGAAGAAAAGTTGCAGCAACAATTAATTATCCTTGCCAGCGCAACTTTCTTCCATGCGGGTGCGTCCCCAACCTAAGGGACATCCGACAAGGTGCCCGCGTACCGGGGTAAGATTCCTATTGCGGACGGCCTCTCACTTCAGATACATTGGCCGCGGCTGAGAGGCCCCTGGGTTTCCGAAGCGAAGCCCCCCTGGATACACCCAGATTTGATCCTCACTCCCTCCATTTCCATCCTCGTGGCCCCGGCGGTGAG
>CAZHAC010000332.1:0-2684 GCA_964529765.1 uncultured Actinomycetes bacterium | reverse complement strand
ATCGACCATGCGGTTGCCGGAGAGACCGTTTGCTCGGTCTTTGCAAAGACGGCCGCGGCCCACGCAGACGAGGAAGCGCTGCGCTGGCGGGAAGCCGACGGCTGGCGAGCGCTAACCTGGCGCGAGTACCAGGCCCGAGTTCGCGACCTCACCCTGGCCCTGCTCGGACGCGACTTCGGCCCCGGCCAGTTCGGCCTCATCGTGGCCCGCAACGTTCCCGCCCACGTGGTCGCCGACCTGGCGATCGTGCACGCGGGGGGTGCCTCCATCAGCGTCTACAACACGCTGGCGCCGGAACAGATCGCCTACATCGCCAACCACTGCTCGGCGTCGGTTGTCTTCGTTGAGGATGAGGGCTTCCTGTCCAAAATCGAGATGATCCGCGACCAGGTGCCGAGCCTGAAGACCGTCGTCATGATGACCGGCGAGGCGCCGGGCACGGTCAGCTGGGGCACGCTGATGGAGGAAGGTGCGGCGGCCGCCGCTCGCGACCCGGAGGCGTTCGAGCGCAGCTGGCGCGCGGTCAAGCCCAGCGATCTCGCCAACCTCATCTACACCTCGGGTACCACCGGACCGCCCAAAGGCGTGATGTACAGCCACTACAACGTGGTTTGGACATCGGAGTCGGCGAAGCGCAAGACCGACCGTGTCCGCGAAGGCGTCCAGCTGGTCAGCTACCTGCCTCTGGCGCACATCGCCGAACGCTTCACGAGCCACTACTTCGGCGGCCTCTACCTGGCGGGCGTCGTCAGCTACGTGCCCGAGCTGGCCGCTGTCCCGCAGGCCTTGCTCGAGGTCCGGCCCCAGTTCTTCGTCGGAGTTCCCCGAACCTGGCAGAAGTTGCAGGCCGCCATCATGGCCGGTCTGATGGCAGAGCCGGACGCCGCCAAGCGCGACATGGTTCTGAAGGCGATTGAGGTTGGAAAGCAGCTGGTCGGCTACGAGCAGCGTGGCGAGACCCCACCTCCCGAGCTGGAGGCGGCGCGAACGCAAATCGCGCCGGTCCAGCAGGCGCTCAAGGCAAAGCTCGGGCTCGACCAGTGCGAGTGGGCGGTCACGAGCACAGCGCCTATCCCGCCTGACGTGCTCAACTTCTTCGCGGCCATCGGGCTGACGATCGCCGAGGTCTGGGGGATGAGCGAGCTCACCGGACCGGCTACGGCCACACCCGACGACGCGATCAAGATCGGGACCGTCGGCACGCCCTATCCGGGCGTCGAGATCGCGCTCGCCGAGGATGGCGAGGTTTTAGCGCGCGGCGGCAACCTGATGCAGGGCTATTACCGCGAGCCCGAGAAGACTGCCGAGGCGATCGACGCCGACGGCTGGATGCACACCGGCGACGTAGGCGAGTTCGACACCCAGGGCAACCTGAAAATCATCGACCGCAAGAAGGAGCTGATCGTCACCTCCTACGGCAAGAACATCTCACCCGCGAACATCGAGAGCCTTCTGCTCCAGCACCCGCTAATCGGCGGCGCCTGCGCGGTTGGCGATGGCCGCCAGTTCATGACCGCGCTGCTGGTGCTCGACTTTCAGACCGCCCCCGCCTGGGCGAAGGCGCAGGGGATCGAGTTCGCGTCCCCAGCAGACCTGGCGAGCAATCCCGCGATCCTGGCGGCGGTCGGCAAAGCGGTTGATGAGGTCAACACGCACCTGTCGCACGCGGAGCAGATCAAGAAGTTCAAGCTCCTGCCCAACGAGTGGTCCTCCGAGTCCAACGAGCTCACCCCGAGCCTGAAGATGAAGCGCCGGGTGGTGCTCGAGAAGTACGCGGACGCGATCGAGGAGATGTACGGGGGCTGACTAGTGCTGGCCCACATGTCGCCTTCCCGGCGCGGCCAGATGGGCAGCCAGGGCGCGGGCTACGACCCGTTAGGAAGCGATCCGTGTGACGGAGGTCCGCCTGCGCTCTGCACCGCCGAGCGGCACTGAAGCCTAGCCGGCCGGGCGCATCCAGCCGTGGGTGTCAGGCACGCGGCCGTACTGGATGTCGAGGAGCGCCTGCCGGAGCTCGGTGACCGCCGGTCCGATCGTGTTTCCGCCGCCCATCAGCAGCTCGCCAGCCTGCCATTTGACGCGCCCGATCGGCGTTATGACGGCGGCCGTGCCGCACGCGAACGCCTCCACGATCTGCCCTGACTCGACCCCCGCGCGCCACTCGTCGAACGTGACGCGCCGCTCCTCCACTCGCCGCCCGCGCTCGCGGGCGACCGCGATGATCGAGTCCCGGGTGATTCCTTCCAGGATGGTTCCCGAGAGCTCGGGCGTGATCAGGGTGCCGTCCGCGGCGACCAGAAAGATGTTCATTCCGCCCAGCTCTTCCAGCCACCGGTGTTCGACCGCGTCAAGGAAGAGCACCTGCTCGCAGCCTTGCGCCACAGCTTCCTGCTGCGCCACCAGGCTGCTCGCATAGTTGCCTGCACACTTGGCCGCTCCGGTACCTCCGGGCGCCGCCCGCACATAGTCCTCTGCGAGCCAGATCGAGACCGGGTGCAGACCGCCGGTGAAGTAGGAGTCGACCGGCGAGGCGATCAGGATGTAGCGGACCTCTTGCGAGGCACGCACGCCCAGGAAGGATTCCGTGCCGAACATGAGCGGCCGCAGGTACAGGCTCTGCTCCTCACCTGAGGGAACCCAGGCGCGATCGACCTCGATCAGCATGTCGATCGAGTTCACGAAGG
>CAZHAC010000331.1:0-2686 GCA_964529765.1 uncultured Actinomycetes bacterium | reverse complement strand
AGGTGTGCCAGGGGCACCTCGTCGGCGTCGGTCTGATTGCCGCTCAAGAGCCGCGCGAACATCGAGTTGGTCGGCTCCTGGTGCACGATCTGCATGATCCCGAGGAAGCTCGGGACATCCTCACGCGTCGCCGTGCCGAACTCCGGGGTACGGCGCTTGTTGGGGTCGACTACCACGGGCCCTGCCATCTACAAACTCCTTCCAGAACGAGGCGGCGGCTTCCTCGATCTTAATGACTATTGCCGCCGGCGGCGGTCCGTCAACGCCCCGCCTGAGCCTGCCGGGCGACCGCCTCGGCCTTGCGCGCGATCTCCTCAGGATCACCGAGATAGCGCGCCGAGACGGGCCGCAGCTGCGCGTCGAGCTCGTACAGCCTCGGCACCCCGGTCGGGATGTTGAGCTCGGGGATCTCCTCGTCCGAGATCCCGTCCAGCTGCTTGACCAGGGCGCGCAGGCTGTTGCCGTGGGCGGCCAGCATCACCACCCGGCCGCTCATCAGCTCGGGCACGACGCTGTCGTACCAGTAGGGCAGCATCCGCTCGACGACGTCCTTCAGGCACTCGGTCCGGGGCCGGATCTCGGGCGGCAGCTCACGGTAGCGCTCGTCGGCGGCCGGGTTGCCGGGATCGCCAGGCTCGAAGGCGGGCGGCGGCACGTCGTAGCTCCGGCGCCAGATCTTCACCTTGTCCTCGCCGTACTCGGCGGCGGTCTCGGCCTTGTTGAGGCCCGTCAGCGCGCCGTAGTGGCGCTCGTTCAAGCGCCACGTGCGGAAGACGGGAATCCACGATCGCTCAAGCTCCTCAAGGGTCGCGTTGGCGGTCTGGATGGCGCGCAGCAGGAGCGAGGTGTGGACGCTGTCCGGCCGGATGCCCGCCTCGCGCAGGAGCCGGCCGGCCTCCCGGGCCTCCGCGTAACCGGCCTCCGTCAGCGGAACGTCGACCCAGCCCGTGAAGCGGTTCTCGAGGTTCCACTGGCTCTGGCCGTGGCGCACCAGGACCAGCGTGTAGGTGCCTGCCATCAGCCGGTACCGTGCTGCGTGTAGCTGACCGCAAATAGGTAGACGAGCAGTACCGCAAAGAGCCCGTATTCGAGGACGACGTTGCGAGAGAGCGTCTCCTCAACCGTGTGCCGGATGATCCCGCGGTTCACGTACCAGAGAAATACCAGGATCGCCGCGAAGGGGCCCTCCTGATAGTTCAGGTAGACGCTGATACCCCAGGCGAAGAACGCGACCAGCTGGGCCACGAAGAGGGCGAACAGGAAGGCACGCCGCGGTGGCATCATCCGGCCGAGCGATCGGAAGCTCCGGTAGGTGGCGAGCAGTGAGACGCCGAAGACCCAGGCCAGGCGGATGGGCAGCGGCAGGTCGACGGTCAGGATGACCAGATAGGAGGCGGCCAGGGCCAGGACCATCACCGTTTCCTGAAGGACGACGTGCCCCGGCTTCTCGCGTTCCCGCTGCCGGCGATGGTCGAGCCAGCCGGAGGTGATGAACCCGGCGCCGAACAGGAGCGCCACCATGGCGTACTTCCACCACTCCATCGGGAAAGTCGAGAGGCCGGCCACCGCGACCGCGCCGATCGCGACCGGGATGAAGTTCTCGATCGCCGGCGGTCCGGCCTCGGTGCGCAGGTAGCCCATAAGCGCGGCGAAGGCCAGGATGATCAGGATGGCGCCCAGGCCCCAGACCTGCCCGGGGGCGATCATCTCCGACTTGAAGCCGAGCGCGATCGCGACCAGGACGACCGCGGCGAAGAACAGGAAGCGTCCGTCGCGCCGGTTGTCGAATGGAACGGTCGTGGGAGCGACCCGCAGGTCAGGCGGCGGCGGGATCTTCACCGAGGCGAGATGTTAGCCCGTCGCGGATTAGTGGTCCGTGGTGCCGGCGCGACCGTAGCGGTCCTCGAGCCGGACCACGTCGTCGATCTCGGCCGTCGACACCTCGAAGACATCGCAGTCCTGAAGAGCGGTCATGCGATGGCGGCGGCCGGGCAGGATGCGAACGGTGTCGCCAGGAACCATCTCGTACGCCTCCAGGTCACCGTCGGGTTCGCCGAGCTCCAGCTGGAGCACACCCTTGAAGACGTACAGACACTCGTCCTTCCGCTCGTGGTACTGGAGGGAGAGGGCCTCGCCCCGGTTGATGTGGAGGATCTTGCCGAGGTAGCGGTCGGTCACCGCCCAGCGGATCTCGTAGCCCCACGGCTTGTCGACGCGCGTGTCCTCGGCGCGATGCGGACCGTTGCCGGCGCTATCCACCACCGTGGCCTCCGACACCGACGATCTCCTCCAGTGCAGCCAGCCTCGCCTCGACCGCGTCCGGAGTCGACGCCTCGGAATACACGCGAATCAACGGCTCGGTACCGCTCGTCCGGAGGAGCACCCAGGAACCGTCTTTAAGGAAGAACTTGAAGCCGTCATCGTCGCGCACTCGCTCCACATCGACGCCGGCGATGGTCCTCGGCTGCTTCTCACGCAGAGTGTCGAGGATGCGCAGCCGGTCGCTCTCATACGTGGCACGCGGCATGTGAATGTCGTGACGGGCGTAGCTGTGAGGCCCAACCTCGCGCTCCAGGTCCTCGAGCAGCTGCGAAATGGTGCGGCCGGTGTTGACGATCATCTCCGCGAAGAGGAGGCCGACCAGGATGCCGTCACGTTCGGGGATGTGGCCGCGGATACCGTAGCC
>CAZHAC010000330.1:0-2691 GCA_964529765.1 uncultured Actinomycetes bacterium | reverse complement strand
TCCGGAAGGATCAGACGCTCTTCTACAACCTGGAACAGCGCCGCGGCACCTCGATGGACGACGACGAGTAGCCTCTGATGGTGATGTCACGCGCAACCAGCCGACCATGCCTGTTGGAGGCCGCTTCCTAGATGGTCGTGATCATCGTCGGGGGGCAGAAACAGGGAGAAACCCTGAGCGTTTCTCCCCGCGCCCCTCTTCGCAGCAGGTTGGGCCATTTGAGTGAGCCCGCCCGCCCCCCGGAGCCCCCTGACCCGGAAGGAGCGTGCCTGCGATGGTCGTAATCATCGTCGGGGGGCAGTGGGGGGACGAAGGCAAAGGCAAGGTCATCGACCTCCTGGCCGAGCGGGCCGAGATGGTCATCCGCCCGCAAGGCGGCAACAACGCCGGCCACACGGTCGTCACGGAGCACGGCGAGTTCAAGTTCCAGCTCTTGCCCAGCGGCATCCTCTACCCCCACTGCACCTGCATCATCGGCAACGGGGTGGTGGTCGATCCGCGGGTCCTGATCAAAGAGATCGAACAGCTCCGCGAGCGGGGGATCGAGCCCGACAACCTCGTTATCAGCGAGCGCGCGCACATGGTGATGAGCTACCACCCGCTCTTCGACCAGCTCGAAGAGGGCGTCCGTGGCGACGACCGCCTGGGCACTACCTGGCGGGGCGTCGGGCCGGCCTATGGAGACAAGGTGCGGCGGATCGGCTTTCGCGTGGGCGACCTCCAGAAGGAGGTCTTCATGCGCAAGAAGATCGGCTTCGTCGTCGGGAACGTGAAAAACCCGATTCTGGAAAAGCTCTACGACGAGGACCCGCTCGACACCGAGCAGATCCTGGAGGAGTACCTGGGCTACGCCCGGGCTCTCGATCCGTACATCAAGGACACCTTCCCACTCGTCCAGGGGGCGCTTGACGACCGCCGCGACATCCTCCTTGAGGGCGCGCAGGCGACCATGCTCGACCTCGATTTCGGGACCTATCCGTACGTGACCGGCAGCAATCCGACCGCCGGAGGCGCGGTCACCGGTTCGGGCATCCCGCCGACCAAGATCGACCTGGCCCTGGGCTGCTTCAAGGCCTACACCACCCGCGTCGGCTACGGTCCCTTTCCAACCGAGCTCGAGGGCCATGTCGGCGATCAGCTGCGCGAGCGCGGCCGCGAGTTCGGCACCGTGACCGGCCGCGCGCGACGGGTCGGCTGGTTCGACGCTTGCGTCGCCCGCTACGCCGTGCGGGTCAACGGATGCGAGTCAGCCGCCCTGCTCAAGCTGGACATCCTGGACGAGCTCGACCGGATCAAGGTCTGCACCGCCTACGAGTTCCGCGGCGAGAGGCACACGCACCCGATGGCCAACATCTCGCACCTGAAGCACTGCGAGCCGCAGTACGTCGAGCTCGAGGGCTGGCAGGAACCGATCGGGGGCGCCCGGAAGTGGGAGGACCTGCCCCGGGCTTGCCGCGACTACGTCGAGCTGATCGAAAACGAGATCGGGGCCCCGGTCGACCTCATCGGAGTCGGCCCACGGCGCGACCAGTTCGTCAAACGCCGCGATATCTGGCGTTAGCGGGCTCCCTTCGAGCCCGGCCGGCGCCGGGTGTCGCCCCGCCTGACGGCGTCCGGCGGATAGCCCTGAGGGACCTGTTCAGACGACTCCGGTGGAGGACGGCCCACTCCGCTCCCTCGACGGCGGCCACTGCCAGCTGAAGGCCGGCGACGGCCAGGAATATCGCCTCGATTCCGAAGCCCTGCCGCCGCAGCCCGACCCCCGTGACTCCGGCGGCCAGCCCGAGCAGCGGGCGAGACGCCCGCGAGTCGGGCAGGTGCGCCCGGTCGGCGAGCAGGAGTGAGATGACGAACCAGCCGGGCCCGCTGTCCAGCTGGTAGGCGGGATTCCAGTCCCAGAGCACGATTGGGATCGTCGCTCCTGCCGCAAATCCCAGCAGCACCGCCAGCGACAGCCGGTGCGCATACCACAGCCAGGCTGCTCCGATGATGACCGCGAGCAGGGAAGTCGCGAACATCGGGCCGGGCACGTTGCCGACGTAGAGCCGGACGGGGTCGATAGGGGCGGACGCGCCCCCGTAGTAGGTCGACCAGAGCCGGATAGGCTCCGCCAGCGGCTTTAGCCGGCCTGGGTTCAGGTAGGCCGCGGTGACGCCTCGAGAGGCCAGGAAGACCGCCGCGGCGGCGGTGATCCCAGCGTCAGCGCGCAAGGACGGCAGCCAGCGCCGGCGCGCCACCTCCAGGGCGGCTCCAAGTGCGGCGGCCAGCGCCACCCACTCGGGCGGCGCGCCCGGTCCCAGTAGGGCGACCGCGATCACCGCGGCCACCAGCGGGGTGAGGCCGGTGCCCAGCCGCAGGCGCCACGCCAGCACCTGCGAAAGTCCGCCCAGCGCAATGGCGAGCGTCAGGCTCTCCACCGCCAGCAGCTTGAAGAAAACCAAGCCGGCCAGGACGGACGGCGTCAGTGCGACGGCGACTACGACCCCTGGCGGCAGCGTTTCAGGTTCGAAGACCGCGGTCTCGACCCGCGCAATAGCCACTCCGACTCTCCCCACTAAACGGGGATATTAGCCGTCGTGCTTGGGAATTCCGCAAGCGGAACTCGACAACGGCGCTTGGACAACTGACAAGAAGTAGCCGCCTGGGGCATAATCCGCGGAGCCCGTGTCGCGTCTTTCCACGCGCCTTGCA
>CAZHAC010000329.1:0-2701 GCA_964529765.1 uncultured Actinomycetes bacterium | reverse complement strand
AGCTCAAGGTTCTGGTCAACATGTTCGGGCGCGAGACGCCCGTCGAGCTCGACCTCTTGCAGGTCGAAAAGGTCCACTAGGAGAAGCGACGAGGGATGGGCAAGAAGAAAGTCCGCACGGTGCTCAAGATCGAGCTCCAGGCCGGCAAGGCCACGCCGGCGCCGCCGGTCGGCACCGCGCTGGGCCCGCACGGCATCAACATCATGGAGTTCTGCAAGGCGTACAACGAGCGCACGGCCCAGCAGACCGGGGACGTTGTGCCCGCGGAGATCACCATCTTCGAGGACCGCAGCTTCACCTTCATCCTGAAGACGCCGCCCACCGTGAACCTGCTCAAGAAGGCAGCCGGCATCGAGAGCGGCTCGCCCAAGCCGAACCGTGACAAGGTCGGCAAGGTGTCGCGTGACCAGCTGCGGACGATCGCCGAGACCAAGTCGAAGGACCTCAATGCCTACGATCTCGATCAGGCCATGAAGATGATCGAGGGCACCGCCCGTTCGATGGGGTTGGAAGTCGTTGGCTAAGCACGGCAAGAAGTACGAAGAGGCCCTCAAGAAGGTCGAGCAGGCGGTCGCCGGGACCGACGACGGCGGGCTGGCCCCGCTGCGCGCGGTCTCCGTCGTGAAGGACACCGTTTACACCAAGTTCGACCCGACGGTCGAGGCGCACGTCCGTCTCGGGATCGACGTCCGCCACGCCGACCAGCAGGTCCGTGGCTCGGTCGTGCTCCCCAACGGCACCGGCAAGAACGTCCGCGTCCTCGTCTTCTGTGGCGCCGACAAGGCGAAGGAGGCCCAGGACGCGGGAGCCGACTACGTCGGTGGCGACGACCTCGTGGCCCGCATCCAGGGCGGCTGGACCGACTTCGATGTCGCCATCGCGACGCCGGACTTCATGCCCAAGGTCGGACCGCTGGGCCGGATCCTGGGCCCTCGCGGCCTGATGCCGAACCCCAGGACGGGCACCGTCACCTTCGACGTCGGACGGGCGGTCAAGGAGGCCAAGGGCGGCCGGATCGAGTTCCGCGCCGACAAGTGGGGCATCGTCCACGCGGCGATCGGAAAGGCGTCGTTCAACGACGATCAGCTCTATGGAAACCTGGCGGCACTGATCGAGGCGCTCGCCCGGAACAAGCCGTCGGCAGCCAAGGGGCAGTACTTCCGGTCGGTCAACCTGGCGGCGACGATGGGACCGGCCGTCCCGGTCGACGTCCGGGAAGCGGCAAAGCTCACAACCGCCTAACGCGCGGCGGCGCACGGGTGCGAGGGATGTCGATTCCCCCGTTATAATCACCTGTCGTTCGCCCAAGACAGCAGGTGGCTCGCGCGCTCGCGCGCGTCCTTAATCTTCCTGCCGAGGCAGCACGAATCAGAGGCTGTGCCTCCGTGTCTCCTTGGACGTTGAGGGCGCGGAGGTTTTTTTATGCCAACACAGCAGAAGGTCGAGCAGGTCGAGCTGCTCACGGAAAAGCTGCGCCAGGCCAAGGCCGCGGTCCTGACCGATTACCGCGGACTCACCGTCGCGCAGCTCCAGGACCTGCGTGGGCGTCTGCGGGGCGCCGACGTCGAGTACCGGGTGGTCAAGAACACCCTTGCCCGCCGGGCCGCCGCGGAGGCCGGCCACGAGGCGTTCCAGACCTCCTTCGCGGGTCCGGTCGCGGTCGCGCTCAGCTATGGCGACCTCGGCAGTCCGGTGCGGCTGCTCCAGGAGTACGTGCGCCAGACCCGGCTCCGGGTCGACATCGTCGGCGGGCTAGTCGAGGGTCGCGTCCTCGGCCCCGAGCAGGTCCGGCAGCTGGCCGACCTGCCCCCGCGCGAGACCCTGATCGCCCAGCTCATGGGCACCATCCAGTCCCCGATCGCAACCCTCGCGACCGCGCTCAACTCGCCACTGGGGCAGCTGGCGAGCGCGCTCGAGAGCTACAAGAACAAGTTGGAGGCAGCGTAAACAGCCATGGCAACCACCAAGCTTTCCCCGAAGGACTTCGTCGAGGCCCTCAAGGAGTGGAGCGTCCTCGACGTGAAGGAAGCTCTCGAACTGCTCGAGAGCGAGCTCGGCATCAAGCCGGCGGCGGCGGTGGCCGCGGCGCCGGCAGCGGCCGCGCCGGCAGCCGGTGCTGCCGAGGAGGCGCCCGCTGAGGAGCAGACGGAGTTCACCGTCAACCTGACCGCGGTGGGCGAGAGCAAGATCAACGTGATCAAGGCCGTCCGCGAGGTCACCCAGCTCGGCCTCAAGGAGGCCAAGGACCTCGTCGACGCGGCGCCGAAGCCGGTGCTCGAGAACGTCAGCAAGGACGACGCCGAGAAGGCGGCCGCCAAGCTGCGGGAAGCGGGCGCGACCGTCGAGGTCAAGTAGGCAAACCGAGTTTCGAAGGCCCCGGCGTTGACCGGGGCCTTTTCTTTGCCTGGCGGGCCGCGAAAGGTTTCGACGCTCTCCGGGCAGGGTACATAGAAGGTGCACGCCCCAGGCCATGCGCCAGGGAGCCGAGTCTTCGCCGGCTGTAACCAGCCGGAAAAGGTCAGCAGGTTTCCGGTCCGGGGCGGCGAGCGGCTAGCGCCCCGCGGTGGGCATGGGGCCGAGTAGACCCCGGCCGAGAAACCGGGCCGGGAATCCTACCACACCTGGGCAGAACGTGCTACACTGGCAGTTCGTGCACGCCGGGCCGCTCGCTCCATCCTTTATCTGAGCGCGCCCTTTTTCT
>CAZHAC010000328.1:0-2702 GCA_964529765.1 uncultured Actinomycetes bacterium | reverse complement strand
CGCGGTCATCATCGAGTGGTCCTGGTTGTTGTACTTGTGCATGCCGTTGCGGCCGGTGAGGTGCAGGTTCGGCAGCGACCGCTCGATGTACTCGCGCACCACCTGCACGTTGGCCTGGTAGCTGTCGTCGTACACCGGATAGGCCTTGCGCTCGCGCACCACGATGCCGTCGAACACGGCTGAGGCCGGGCAGATCCCGAGCTGTTCGAGCTCCCGGGTCGCCAGCTCGATCAGGTCCGCGTCGCTGCTGGACCACAGGCCGTCCCCCTCGAAACAGAAGTACTCGAGTCCCAGGCACGTCTTGCTCTGGTCGGGGACCATATCGGGGCTCCAGTTCTTGAAGTTCTGGATCCGCCCCACGCGCACGCCGGGGTCGTGGATGTAG
The DNA here is from genome assembly GCA_964529765.1 of uncultured Actinomycetes bacterium. Classification (GTDB taxonomy): domain Bacteria; phylum Chloroflexota; class Dormibacteria; order Dormibacterales; family Dormibacteraceae; genus CAZHAC01. Next base: position 2,317 of record CAZHAC010000328.1, on the reverse strand, counting down.
ATCCAGTTATCGGGGAAGACGTCCTTGCGGTCGATCATCAGCGCGATGCTGATGAAGTCGCGGTAGCCGAGCTTCGCGGCGGCCTTGCGGACGCGATCCGGCGCCGGAGGGTCGAACGCGGCGACGAGCTCGCGCATCGGGATGCTCGAGATGAAGTGGGTGCCGCGATGCTCCTCGGTCCTTCCCTCCTCGGTGAGGGTCACGATCGAGGTGACGCCCTCGGCGTCGTGGTTGACGCGCAGCACCGAGCGGCCGTGGAGGACCGGGTGTCCCTTGGCCTTGGCGATCTCGGCCACCCGCTCCCACATCTGGCCGGGGCCGAGTCGGGGATAGCGGAACTTGTCGATCAGCGTGGTCACGATCTCGCCGCGCCTGCTCGGCCTGCGGCTGGGCAGCAGCGCGCTGCGCAGCACGACCCACAGGTCCAGGCTCTTGATCCGCTGGGCCGCCCAGTCGGGCGAGAGCTCCCTGGTGCTGATGCCCCACACCTTCTCGGTGTAGGTCTTGAAGAAGATGCTGTACAGGCGCCAGCCGAACTGGTTGCGGACCCAGTCCTCGAGGTTGGCCGGGCGCTTCACCGGCCGCACGCGCGCCGCCGCGTAGCTGGCGACGCAGCGCACCGCCTCGACCGGGCCGAGGTTCCACAGGGCGTTCGCGGCCTTGATCGGATAGGCGAAGAACCTGCCGCCGTAGTAGATGCGCGACAGGCGGTCGCGCGTCAGCAGCTCGTCGCCCAGGATCTCGGTCCAGAGGTCCTCGACCTCCTGGTTCTTGGAGAAGAAGCGGTGGCCGCCGATGTCGAACCGGTAGCCCCGGTGCTCGACCGTGCGGGCCAGGCCGCCGACCTGGTCGGGGTCCTTCTCGAGCACGGTGACCGGCACGTCCCGCTTCATCAGCTCGTACGCGGCGGTCAGCCCGGCGGGGCCCGCACCCATCACGACCACGTGCTTCCGCTCGCCGCTGGCGATCAAAGTCGACACAGTATCAACGGGAATAACTAGTTCCGAGGTCCCTTACTGCGAATTTCGTCGACTTTCACCAGGGCGTCGCGCAGGGCCTTGATCCAGTCCTCCTGGTGCATGCCCACCAGCCGCACGCACCAGGCCAGCGCCTCGCTCCGGCTGCGCGCGACGCCGCCCGCCACCAGGGTGTCCAGGATGGCCCGCTCGTTGATCCGCAGGCGCGTCATCACGGGGACGCTGAGGGTGGTGAAGACCAGGACCACGTCGCCGCACCGGGCGCCCCACGCCACCTTGCGCCGGAAGTGGCGCTCGATCTCGCGGGCGACCCGGATCCGGTCCTCCCGCGTCTCCTCCCGAAAGCGCTTGATCCTCGCCTCCCGCGCCCCTTCGCGGCCCTCCTCGGACGTCCCTCCCGCCAGCTCGACGTCAGGCAGCGTGCCCACGATGAGGATCTCCTCGCCGTCGGCCGTGACCTCGGGAGGTCCGGTGAACCAGCCGGCGGGCAGGTGGGAGGCGACGAAGCCGCGGACGTCCTCGGGCATGGGATTACAAGATTACGCCCGAGGACCCGCGCTTCCCTCCCCCTTAGGCGGCCGCTTCCGCCGCGGTCTTGGGCCCGAGCGCCTTCAGGTTGTCGACCACGACCTCCGTCCGGTAGCGCTTCTGGCCGGCCGTGTCCTCCCAGGTGTTGGTCTGCAGGCGGCCGTCGGCGTAGACGAGCCGGCCCTTGTGCAGGTACTGGCCCGCGAACTCGGCCGTCCGCCCGAACGCGACCAGGTGGTGGAACTCCGTCTGCTCCCGCGCGTTGCCGGCGTCGTCCTTGCCCAGGTACGTGTGAGTGGCGAGCCGGAGGTTCGCCACGAACGTGCCCTTGGGCGTCGTCTTGACCTCGGGATCCGCCGCCAGGTTGCCGACCAGAAAGACCTTGTTGACCATCGCATCACCTCCGAAAAGTTGAGTTCGAAGTTAGCCCCGGCGTGAGGCCCTGCCTACCCCGCCTGTTAAGGATCATTCCCCGCGGGGCACCACGGGGCATGAAAATCACTTGGGCGGTGAGCCGGCCCGTGCGGCGTTGATGCCACGAGCTCGACTGTTAAGTTGGGCCGGCGGACTGCAAGGCATCACGGAGTGCTGCCTCGGGTGACCGAGAGCGCGCGGGTTAAATTCCTGAACTGAAGCGGTCCGCCCACCGCCACAGATTGCTTGGAGGTGGGAGCCATGGAAGTCGTGCACCCACGCTGCGCGGGCTTGGATGTGCATAAGAAGACGGTGGTCGCCTGCGTCATGGTGCCCGGGTGCAAGGCCATGTCCTGTCAAGTGGTGTACGACGTTGACCACGTCATCCACGGATTAGC
>CAZHAC010000327.1:0-2711 GCA_964529765.1 uncultured Actinomycetes bacterium | reverse complement strand
GTAGCGCTTAGCGCCTAACCAGGAAGCGGGACGGATTCCTCCGGCGCGACAATCGGGGTTGAGCGCAGCCCGAGGGCGTTGACGAGCGCACCCGCGACAAGGAGCGCCGCTCCGACCAGGACCGCAATGTGGAAGGCGTCGGCCGACGCCACCCGGGCCGCGGCGGCAATCAGTTGGGGCACGCCCGGACTGGGTGGGTTGAGGGGGCTGACGCTCGTGCGCAAGGCGGGCGAGTTGGGGTCGAGCCCCGGAACCAGCTTGGCGAGCTCCCGGTAAAAGGATTCGGTGATGGCGACGAAGATCGCCGCCCCCGCCAGCTGGGGGCCTATGCGCGAGATCGCATTGTTAACCGCGGAGGCGACGCCCGAGTGCTCCTTGGAGACCGAGGCCATAAGGGCCGCCGTCAGGGGTGCGACCAGGATGCACAGCCCCAGCCCGAAGAGCACGCTGCCGGGCAGGAAGTCGACCAGCCAACTGACCGGCGGCGGCCACGTTTCGGGACGGTCGAGGCTCAGGACCCAGGGCGTCGAGGAGGCTCCGGCTCGCATGTACCAGAGCGTGCCGGCTGTCATGAGCAGCGGACCGGCGGTCAGGAACATGCGAGGGCCTCGGCGGGCCGCCAGGGCACCGAAGCGTCGCGAGAACACGACGACGAAGAGGCTGCCGGGCACGAAGCCCAGTCCCGCCGCCGCGGCGGAGTAGCCGAGCGTCCCCTGCTGGAAGAGTCCGACGTAGTAGCCGGTGACGTAGAGCGACCCGTAGATGAGCAGCGTCGAGACGTTGATGACGTTGAAGCGGCGCGAGCGGAAGAGCTCGAGCGGGACCAGTGGGTTGCGCGCCCGCATCAGCGACACGGGCAGCGCGGCGAGGGCGACGACGCCGGCCGCGAGCATGACCCAGGCGGCGGTGCTGTGCCAGTTGCGCTCCTGGCCGAAGATCACGCCGAGCGTCAAACCGCCAACGCCGACCGCCGTCAGGACGGCACTCAGCCAGTCGAAGCCGGGCAGGATGTGCTCTGCGCGGCTCTCGGCCACGTGCACGGCCACCGCCCAGAGGCCGATCGCGGCCACCGGCACGTTGATCAGGAAGGCGGCGCGCCAGCTCAGCGTGTCGACCAAAAGCCCGCCCACCAGCGGCCCCAGGATCGTGGTCCCCGACGTGGCGGCCGCCCAGGTTCCGATCGCCCTCCCCTGCGCCTCGCCGTCGTAGGCGGCCGTGATCAGGGCCAGGGATCCGGGGACAAGCAGCGCTCCCGCCGCCCCCTGAAGCAGGCGGGCGCCGATCAGGAACTCCATGGTGGGCGCCAGGCCGCAGAGCAGGGAGACCAGGCCGAACCCGGCCAGCCCGATGCCGAACATCCGCCGCCGGCCGTAGCGGTCGCTGAGCGCGCCGGCCAGTACGAGCAGGGCGCTCAGGGTCAGCAGGTAGCCGTTGTAGACGTAGGACTGGGCTTCGAGGACCGCGAAGATCCGGCTCGGCAGCTCGCGGCCGATCTTGGGCAGCGCGACCGTGACCATCGTCGAGTCAAGGAAGACAGTCGCCGACCCCAGCACCGCCGCGACCAGGGTCCAGCGCTGGCTCCTGCTGACCGGCACGACGGTGGTCTGCATCAGATCATCTCGCCGGCTTCGATCCGGAATGGGAGCCAGTTCTCGTGGGGCGCGAGCGGGCACGCCCAGCGCTCGTCGTAGGCGCACGAGGGGTTGTAGGCGTAGTTGAAGTCGAGAACGACTTCGTCGCTGCCGGCGGTGACCTCCAAGCAGTGGCCATCGGTGTTCTTGATCGTGTCGAAGAGGTAGCGGCCGCCGCCATAGGTCTCGCGACCGCAGGTGGCATCGCGGAAGGGCAGGAACAGGCCGCCGGCGTACCCCGCAATCGCGAACACTGTCAGCTCGCCGGTACCGAGCGGGAGCTCAAGGCGCAGGCGGCCGGCCCGGCGATAGACGACCGTTCCGTCGGGCCCCCCGGTGTCGATGCGCACTGTGTCATCGTCAGGCGCCGGCTGCAGACGCGTGCTCACCCGATAGGTCGGGTCGTAAGCGAAGTAGCGCAGGCCCCGAAAGTCGATGCGGGCGGTCTCGGACAACGCGGACTGCGGATGAGTGCGGAAGAGCTCGTCGCGGCACCGACGAAATTCGGCGCACGCCTCCGCGCCGCCGCCGGGCAGCCGGTAGAGGTCGCCGACCCGGCGGCGATAGTCAATCAGCTCGAGGTCTTCGATCACAGCGACATCCCCGCTCACGTCAGTCATCAGATGCACGTTAGTCCGCGGCTACCGACTTACGGTGAGAAGCGGCGAGCTCTTCGCGGAAACGTGGCGGTCTGGGCGCAAGCGATCATGGGGCAGTGCGCGTCCCCCAGTTGGGCTGGGCGGTCCTGCCGCCGCAGCCCCTGAGCCCAGCCGAGCAGATGGCCCTCGACGAGGTGCTGTTGGGACGCGTGGCCGCCGGCCGGCGCGGGCCCTGCGTCAGGTTCTGGGAATGGACCGAACCAGCGCTCGTCCTCGGCTCCCACCAGTCGGTCGCCAACGAGGTGGACATGGTCACCGCCGCCGAGCTCGGCTTTGGCGTCGTGCGCCGCATGAGCGGCGGCGGCACCATGGTTTGCGAGCCGGGACGCACGCTCACCTACTCGATGTACTTCCCCGACGAGTTCGTCCGCGGGCTGAGCTTCGTGGAGTCGTTCGCCTACCTGGACGCCTGGGTCGTGGA
>CAZHAC010000326.1:0-2714 GCA_964529765.1 uncultured Actinomycetes bacterium | reverse complement strand
CCGTCGGCGAGCTCGCGGATCACCTCGTAGATCTGCTGCTTGGTCCCCACGTCGATTCCCCGGGTGGGGTCGAAGCAGAGAAGGGTCTTGAACCCGGAAGCCAGCCAGCGGGCGATCGTCACCTTCTGTTGGTTGCCGCCCGACAGCCGCATGACGCGCGACTGTGCGCGGGTGTCCACCTGGAGGCGCTTGATCGCCGAGTTGACCTTCTCGCGTTCCTTCTGGGAAGGGATGAGCCCCCAGCGCCGGACCGCGTTGACCAGCGGCAGCGCGATGTTCTCGCGCACCGAGCGCTGCGGCAGCAGAGCCTGAAGGCGCTCGGCGGGAACCAGCACCTGGCCGGCGGCGATGGCGTCGTGAGGGTGGCGAAAGTCGCGGCGGCGACCGCCGACGATGATCTCACCGGAGTCTGGACGCCGGTCGCCGCTCAGGCAGGCGAAGAGCTCCTCCTGGCCCTGTGCCTCCAGAGCTGCGATGCCGAGCACCTCGCCCGGGTGAAGGCTGAACGAGACGTCCTGGAGCAGGCCCGCCCGGAGGTCACGGATCTCGAGCGCGGCCTCGCCGTTCCGCTTGACCGCCGCCCGCCGGGGCTGGCGTCCCTCGGAGACGACCTCCGCCGCCTTCTCTCCCAGCATCAGCGCGACGATGTGCTCCTGGCCGCCGCTGGCGAGATCGACCACCCCGACCGTCTCGCCGTCACGAAGCACCGTGGCGCGGTCGCAGAGCGCCTTCACCTCCGTCATCCGGTGGGTGATCATGAGCACCGCGCGGCCCTCGTCTCGCCAGCGCCGAGCGACTTTGAAGACGCGATCGCTGAAGTCGGCGGGCAGGGCGGCCGTGATCTCGTCCAGGATCAGCACGCGTGGCTTGGCGGCCAGGGTGCGGGCGAGATCGAGGAGCCTGACCACCGGCGCGGGAAGATCGCGGACGAAGGTGTCGAGATCCTGGTCCTGGAGCTCCAGCTCCTCCAGCCAGGGCGCCACCGCCTGCCGCGAGGTACCGGTCAGCCGGAAGTTCTGCTCGATCGTTAGGTCGGGGATGAGCGATGGGTCCTGGTAGACGGACGCGAGGCCGCCTCTCCGCGCCGCTGCCGGTGATGAGAAGTGGGCGTCGCGTCCCTCGACGAGGATCCGGCCGGCGTTGGGCGACACCGCGCCGGTCAGCACTTTGACCATCGTGCTCTTGCCCGCGCCGTTGGCACCCATGAGCGCGTGGATTTCGCCGGCGCGGACTTCGAGACTGCCGGCCCGCAGCGCGGCGACCGCACCGTAGTGCTTGGCCAGGCCTTCGGCGTGGAGGAGGATCAGTGCTTCTGACATGGGATCAGCGGTTGCTCTGAATTGAAGCAGGGCGTGGGGATTTCTCCCACGCCCTGCTGATGGCTTCTTCCTAGACGCCCTGGCAGCCGATCAGGTCGTCCTTGGTGTACGTCGTGTAAGGCGCGACCTGGTAGCTGACGCTGTAGTAGGCGTCCAGCTTGGGGTCGGCGTGGCTCTGCAGCTGCTGCATGCCGGTCGCGCTCTGGTTGTCCCAGATCTGGGGGTCGAGCTGCACCAGGTGGTCGTGCTTCTTGCCCTGCAGCACGTCAAGCCCGATGGCCAGACCGGCACCGCCGACGGTCGGCGGGTTGGTCACGGCCGCGCCCGCGAGGCCCTGCGACTTGAGGTTGATGAGGTCGCCGATGAAGCCGGCGTTGTCAGCCCCGACGACCGGAACGAACGGCTTCTTGGCGGTCACGAAGGTGTCCACAACGGTGGAATCGATGCCCGACGTCCAGATTCCGTCGACCTTGAGGCCTGAGCTCAGGATGTCGCGGGTCTGCTGCGCCGCCGGGTCGAGCGACCAGTTGGTGAACGTCTCCTTGACGACCTTGATGTCGGGGTACTTAGTCAGGGCCTGCTGGAAGCCCTTGTGCCGGTCGGCGTCCGCGGAGACGCCGTTGACGCCCCGCATCTCGACCACGTTGCCCTTGCCGCCGATCTGCTTGAACAGCCACTCGGCGCCGAGCTGGGCGTACTTCACCTGGTCGTTGTGGACCTGGTAAGCCTCGGGCGCGGTGACGCCCTGGTCGACGGTGACCACGACGATGCCCTTGTCCGACGCCTGCTTGATCACGGGATCGAGCGCGCTCAGGTCCGACGGGTTGACGACGATGACGTTGGCACCGGCGGCGATCAGGCTGCGCATGTCGGCAATCTGGCCGCTCGGATCAGTGTTGCGGTTGGCGACGATGATCTTCGAGACGACGCCCGAAGCCTTCGCCTGGGCCTTGACCGAGCAGATCATCTCCTCGCGGAAACCGTTTCCGGTCAGCGTGTTGGAAATGCCGACCACGTATTTCTTGCTGCCGCCGCCGGAGTTGTTGTTCGAGCCTCCACAAGCGACGGAGACGGTGGCGGCGGCCAGCAGAATGCCGACCACCTTTGACCAGCCTCGTATCACGTTTCTCCTTTCCCCTAGTTGGATGCGGATTGGTTTCTGACCGAAACCTGAAACAGGACCTCTGGGAACCACTTCGAGAACACCCGCTGTTCGATCACCTCCTCCTCCGTCCGGTCTTTCGTCCCTGTCAGGATCACGCCTTGGTGTTGCGGGGGAGGGAAAAACGAGCTTTTGCGAATTCCACCCAGGCTCCCCCGACCGATTTCAGGCAGCTTGGAAACCCTTTTCCGGAAAAGGTTTGCCAGAGCGGGCTGATGCTATGCGAGGTCTTT
>CAZHAC010000325.1:0-2715 GCA_964529765.1 uncultured Actinomycetes bacterium | reverse complement strand
GTCGGAGCGCCACAGAAGTGCCAGTTGCCGTCCTGCTCGAACAGCCGCCAGACCTCCGCTGGGTCGATCTTCGGGATGCACCAGTTGCGGGCGCCCGCGGCCACGGTGGCCCACGTGAAGCACCAGCCGTTGCAGTGGAACATGGGGAGCGTCCACAGGTAGGTGGCTTCGGCGTCCAGGCGGTGGTCGATGATCATGGCCAGCGCATTCAGGTAGGCGCCCCGGTGGTGGTACATCACGCCCTTCGGCCGGCCTGTGGTGCCCGAGGTGTAGTCGATAGCGATGGTGTCGTACTCGTCCTCGAGCCAGGACTCGACCGGCTCATCGGAGCCGCCGGCCAGGAAATCCTCGAACTCGGTCCCCAGCTTCAGGCGGTGGACGGAGGCGGGAGCCTCGGCCAGGAGGTTCTCCAGCTCGGGCGAGTAGAAGACCATCTTCGAGCCCGAGTGCTCGAGGATGTAGCCCACCTCGTCCGGGCTCAGCCGGGTGTTGATGGCCACGATGACGCCGCCGGCCAGCGGGATGCCGAAGTGTCCGAGCAGGAGCGGCTCGGAGTTGAAGGCCAGGAAGGCGATCCGGTCGTCCTTCTCGAGACCGGCGGCGCGCAGGGCATGAGCGAACCGGCGGGCGCGACCGCGCCATTCCGCGTAGGTCCACTGGCGGCCCCCGTCGACGACCGCGATCCGCTCGCCGTAGACCGTGCCCGAGCGCTCGATGAACGAGTTCGGTGTCAGCTCTTCTCGGTAGACGACGCCCGCGCCGGGATGCGTCCGCTCGGTGACCGCCATCAGTTCACCCTCCTGTCCTTGCCCACCCACTCGCGCTCTCGGAGCACGAACTTCTGAATCTTGCCCGTGGACGTCTTGGGCAGGTCCCCGAACTCGACCTGCTTCGGCGCCTTGTAGTGCGCGATCTGTGCACGAACGTGGTCGATGATGTCCCGCTCAGTCGCCTGCTTACCCGGCTTCAGCGTCACGAAGGCCTTCGGCACCTCCCCCCACTTCTCGTCGGGAATCGCGATCACCGCGGCCTCCATCACAGCCGGGTGCGACATCACGGCCTGCTCGACCTCGATGGTCGAGATGTTCTCGCCCCCCGAGATGATCACGTCCTTCTTGCGGTCGCGGATCTCGAGGTAGCCGTCGGGATGCATCACCGCAACGTCGCCGGTGTGGAACCAGCCGCCGCGGAACGCCTCTTCCGTGCTCTCCCGCTGCCGGAAGTAGCCCTTCATCACGACGTTGCCCTGGAGCACGATCTCCCCCAGGACCTCGCCGTCGGCGGGCACGTCGCCCATCTCGTCATCGACCACCCGCTGGTGGCCGGCGGTGATGTGCGCCACGCCCTGGCGAGCCATGAACCGTGCCTTCTCCTCGAGGGGCAGCTCGGCGATGCCGGGCTTGGGCACGTTGAGCGTGAAAGGTCCGTATGACTCCGTCAGCCCGTAGAGATGCTGGACCTCGATGTTGAGCCCTTCCATCTGGGCGATCAGAGTCGGGCTGGGCGGAGCGCCGCCCGTGCAGACTCGAAGGCGGCGCTCGAGGCGGTGGGCGCTGGCGTCGTTGGCGAGCATGATGAGCACCGTCGGCGCGGCGTTGAAGTGCGTGATCCCCTCGCTTCCGAGAAGCCGCCAGACCTCGGGCGGATCAACGCGGGCTATGCACACCGAGCGGGAGCCCGCGGCGGCGAGGGCCCACGTGTGCGACCAGCCGTTGCAGTGGAACATCGGGAGCGTCCAGAGGTAGGCGGAGTCCGGACGCAGCCGGTCCTCGATCACCATCCCGATGCCGTTGAGGTAGGCGCCGCGATGGTGGTAGACGACGCCCTTGGGACGTCCCGTCGTGCCCGAGGTGTAGTCGATTGCGATCATGTCGGACTCGTCTTCGAGCCACGACTCGAGCGGGTCTGGGGTGCCGCCGCCCAGGAAGGCGTCGAAGCCCTCCCGGATGTCGATCCGCTCGACGCCTGACGGCGCCTTTGCGAGCTGCGCTTCGAGCTCAGGCGAGAAGAAGACCCAGCGGGCTCCCGAGTGTTCCAGGACGTACGCGACCTCCTCCGCGTTGAGCCGCGTGTTGATGGCGACCAGGACGCCGCCTGCTTGGGGCACCGCGAAGTGCGAGAGCAGGAGTGGCTCCGAGTTGAGCGCCAGCCAGGCGACGCGGTCGTCCTTGCGGAGGCCGGCCGCGCGGAGCGCGGAGGCGAACCGGCGCGAACGCTCACGCCACTGTCCATAGGTGAACGACCGCTCGCCGTCGACGACCGCGGTCCGGCCCGCGTAAACGAGACCGGCGCGTTCGAGGAAGGAAACCGGGGTCAGCAGGTCACGATAGGGAGCCCGATCCTTCATGCGTCAATTCTCATGATGCGCTGTGATTTCAGCTCAGCTCGCGGCAGCGTCCCGGGCGGCAGCGTCCGGACGTCGATTCGAACACCGAGCGCGTTCCGAAGGTCCGCCGCCAGCCGTTCCGCAGGCACAGAGCCGGCAGCCCGCGCCGGTTCTACGAGGAGCGTCACCTCGTCCATCTGCCGCTGGCGCCGGACTTCGATGGCGAACTCTCCGACCTCCGGATGGCGGCGGACGATGTCCTCGACCTGTGATGGGAAGAGGTTGACGCCGCGCAGCGTGAACATGTCGTCGACCCGACCCAGAATCCCGCCCACCAGCTTTGGAAAAGGACTTCCGCAGGCGCACGGCTCCCGGACCAGCCGGACCCG
>CAZHAC010000324.1:0-2715 GCA_964529765.1 uncultured Actinomycetes bacterium | reverse complement strand
CGACGCCGTACATCCCCAGGTTCGAGATGCTGAAGGTGCCGCCCTCGAGATCGCCGGGACCCGGCCGGCCGGAGCGGGCGCGCTCGATCACCTGGCGCGCTTCGATTGAGATCTGGACCAGGTCTTTGCGGTCGCAGTCGTGGATGACCGGGACGAGCAGGCCGAGACCCTGCGCCGGCGGCACTGCGAGCCCGATGTTGATGGCGCGTTTGCGCTCGAAATGGCCGTCGACCCAGGACGCGTTTACCTCCGGGAAGCGCTGCAGAGCCAGCGTGCAGGCCCGCACCAGCATGTCGGTCATGGTTACCCGGTCGGCACCAGGAACCGTCTCCTTGAGCTGCTGGCGCATCTTGACCGCTTCCTCCACGTTGGCCTCGACCGTGACGTAGAAGTGGGGGACCGTGGTCTTGGACTCGATCATCCGGCGGGCGATGGTCGCCTGCATGCGGGTCGGCTCCTCGACCTCGATCTCGGGGCCGGTGCGCGGGCGGGGTGCCGGTCTCTCGGCGGGCGCGGCCGGACGTCTGCCGGCGCCTGAGCCGGCGGCAGCGAGCACGTCTTCCTTGACGATGCGGCCATCGGGGCCGGAGCCCTTGATCGACCCCAGGTCGACGCCGTGCTCCTGGGCCAGGCGGCGGGCGATGGGGGAGGCCTTGACGCCGTCGGCGACGCCGGCCTGGGCAGGCGCCGCGGTGCGCTCCTCGGGCGGCTCCTGCACTGGGGCCGTCTCCGGTTCCTCGGCGGTTGTTCGCTCAGGGGCCTCTTTGCCGGCAGCCTCCGCGGGCTGCGCCGGCGGCGCCGCTTCCTTCGCGGGCTCCGGCTTGGACGGCTGGGGGGTTTCTTCCTTGGGAGCCGTGGGCGCGGCGGCCTGGGCCGGTGCGGCGGCGCCGATGGTGGCGATCAACTGCCCGACGGGTGCGCTCTGGCCCTGGCCGACGACGATGTGCAGCGGGCCGTCGGCCTCGGCCTCGATTTCGAAGCTTGCCTTGTCGGACTCGATCTCCGCGATCGCCTCGCCCCTCTTGACCTCCTGGCCGTCTTGAACCTTCCACTCAAGGACAGTGCCCTCTTCCATGGTGTCGGAGAGCTTGGGCATGTTTACGTCAGGCATTCGTCACGCTCCCGCCTATTCCCGGTTCTTACCGTTCTTGCCGACCGCACGCAGCGCCATCCGGACGATGTCGTCCGCGGAAGGGATGGCGGCCTTCTCCAGGTACTGGTTGTAGGGCATCGGTACTTCGGCGCCGCCCAGCCGGAGGATCGGCGCGTCGAGGTAGTCGAAGCAGCGTTCCTGGACGCCCGACGCGATCTCGCCGCCGACTCCATAGGTTGGCCAGCCTTCCTCAACGATCAGCAGCCGGTTGGTCTTCTTGACCGAGTCGGTGATCGTTCGCCAGTCGATCGGACGGATCGAGCGCAGGTCGATCACCTCGGCGTCGACGTCCTCGTCCTCGAGCTTCTGGGCGGCGATCGTCGCCAGCACCGCCTGCCGCGACACGCCCACGATAGTCAGGTCCGTTCCTTCGCGCCTGAGCGCCGCCTTGCCGAGAGGCACCGTGTACTCGCCTTCAGGAACCTCTCCGCGCAGGTTGTAGAGCGACATCGACTCCAGGAACATCACCGGGTCGTTGTTCCGGATCGCCGACTTGAGCATGCCCTTGGCGTCCTCAGGCGTCGTGGGGGCGACCGTGATCAGACCGGGAATCGCACCGTAGAGGTTCTCGAACGAGTGAGAGTGCTGCGACGAGAGTTGGTGGCCGGCGCCGCCCGGCATCCGGATCACCATCGGCACGCCCACCTCGCCGCCGAACATGTAGCGGATCTTGGCCGCGTTCTGGACGATCTGGTCGAAGGCGACCAGCGAGAAGTTGATCGTCATCATCTCGACCACCGGCCGCAGGCCGGTCATCGCCGCCCCGATGGCGGAACCGACGATCACCTCTTCGGCGATCGGCGCATCGACCACGCGCATCGCGCCGTACTTGTCGAGCAGCCCCTCGGTGACGCGATAAGCGCCGCCGAAGAGGCCGATGTCCTCGCCGATCAGGTAGACGGTTTCGTCGCGCTCCATCTCCTCGTCGAGCGCTTCCCGGAGCGCCTGCCGAATCAGCCGTTCAGCCATTTAGAGCGCCTCCGAGTCGTCGCTGTAGAGGAAGCGGTAAAGCTCCTCGACGGGTGGATTGGGGCTCTCGTCGGCGAACTTCACGACCTCGTCAACCTCGGACTCGATCTCACCCCGGATGTTCTTGAAGTCCTCCTCGGTGGCGACCTTCGCCTCCTCGAGCTTGTGCTCGAAGAGGACCACGGGGTCGGACTTGAGCCACTTCTGCTTCTCCTCGTCCGACCGGTACTTGTCGGGGTCGACAACCGAGTGGCCCTTGAACCGGTAGTTCACCGCCTCGATGAAGCGCGGCTGGGAGTCGGCGCGTGTTTTCTCGAGGATCTCGTGCGTCTGCTTGACCACGCCGACCAGGTCCATGCCGTCGATCCGCACCGACTCCATGTCGTAGGCGCAGGCCTTCTTGTAGATCTCGGCGACGGCCGAGGCCTTCTCGACTGCGGTCCCCATTCCGTACTGGTTGTTGATGCAGAACCAGACCACGGGCAGCTCGAAGACCTTGGAGAAGTTGAGCGACTCGTGGAAAGCGCCGATGTTGGTTGCGCCGTCGCCGAACATGCAGAAGACGACGTCCTTCTGCTGCCGGTACTTGATCG
>CAZHAC010000323.1:0-2716 GCA_964529765.1 uncultured Actinomycetes bacterium | reverse complement strand
GAGGAGGAAGCGCCCCAGGGGGCCCTGGCCACCCTGAGCTCGAGCCAGGCCTCGGAGAGGGTCGCCGCCATCTCGCGCGCGGCCTTCCGCCAGCGCGCGCCGGCGGATGCCCATTCAAAGTGACCGGTTGCGATCCGGGGCGCCGTGCGCGTGTCGGCGGGGATCTCTATCAATGCGCGTGCCGACGGAAACATCGCCGCCGCCCGCTCGCGGTCGAACCCGTAGGCCGGCACCTTGTTGAGGAGGACCAGGCGGTAGGTGTGGCGCGGTAGGTGTGACGCCGCCGACGCCACCAGCTTCATGGTCGAGGGATCGGTGTCGGTGACCAGGACCACCTGGTCTGCCGCCTCCAAAGCAGCTCTCGTCGCCGGCGCCCGCATCCCGGCGCCACAGTCGAGGAGCAGGAAGCCGGCGACGTCGCGCAGCCGGTCGAGCACGCGCGCGTAGGTTTCGCGGTCCATGGCGTCCATCCGCTCGGGCACGGCCGGGGCTGGCAGCACCCGCAAGCCGGAGCGCGCTCGGATCAAGAAGCGGTCGAGCATCCCGGAGGTGAGCGCCGGATGGTCGATCAGCTCCGCCAGCTCGTCCACCGACATCGGCCGCTCTGGGGCCAGTCCCAGCCCCAGCGTCCCATAGTCGGGGTCGGCGTCGACCGCGATCACCCGCTCCGAACGCATGTGGGCAAGGGCGGCCCCCAGCAGCATCGTGGCGGTCGTCTTGCCGACGCCGCCCTTCGGCGAGACGATCGCCACCGTCAGGCAGCGGCGCATTCGCGCCTGCGCCACCGCCGACTCCTGGCCCTCCGGCGTCGAGACGTCCGCGACCCCGTCGCCCATGGCGCGCAGGTGGAGGGCCGCCCCCTCCCGTACCCCGAGCGCGGTCAGCGACTGCTGGAGTGGGAGCTCCTGGCCGTCGGCCGTCAGCAGCCGCCACCCGCCGGCCTCCGCCGCCCGGCCGGCATCTTCGACCATGGCAACCAGCGCCGGCAGCAGAGCGCTGACGGAGCGGTCGCTGGGGAGCGCCACCTCCACTTCGCGCGTCCGGCCGCGAACGCGGACCACCAACCGGCGGGAGGTCCAGGACATCACAGGGAGGGTACTACCCCCCGAAATGCTTCATGGGTGGCCCGGTGGCACCAAGAAATCGTCGCCTGGCGAACATGCGTCGGTGGCCCCTCGACCTCCATAGCCGTCCTATCCTAGTGCCCTGTGCGCGCCCTCCTGACCCCCATCACCCCTGCCCAGCTGGAGGTCGACGCGATCGCAGTTCCCGTCGCCGCCGGCCAGCCTCTCAGCGGCGCCGCAAGCGACCTCGACGCCGCCCTGGAAGGGCTTTTGCGTGACGCCCTGGAGTCCGGCGAGCACCGCGGCCGTATCAACGAGGTGCTCCCGATCACCACTGCGGGCCGCATCGCCGCGCGCCGCGTCCTCCTCTACGGTCTCGGTCCGCGAGCCGACGTCGACGGCCAACGCCTGCGCTTCGGCCACCACGAGATGGTTCGGGCTGCACGCGGCTACGGCTACCGCCGGCTCGGCCTCCTGAAGACGGCACCCGTCGGAGACGCCGACCTGAGGAGCGTGGTCGAAGGGTGCGTGATGGGCTGCTGGGAGCGCCGCTCGCGCCAGACCGGCAACCGTCCGGCCCGGCTCGAGGAACTCCACCTGCTCGGCTTCGGCGCCGGGCGCGAGAACGAGGTGGCCCGGGCTCAGGAGGTCGGAGACGCCGTCAACCAGGCCCGCGAGTGGCAGAACATGCCTGGCAACGAGCTGACGCCTGAGGCTCTCGCCCAGGAGGCGCGCCGGATCGCCGACCGGCACGGGCTGGAGATGGAGGTGCTGGGACCGGCCGAACTCCGTGCCGGCGGCTACAACCTGCTTCTCAGCGTCGCCGCCGGCTCCATCCAGCCGCCGCGCCTGATCCGGCTTCTCTACCGGGCCGACCCAACCAGCAGCGTTCGGCTCGCGATGATCGGCAAGGGCATCACCTTCGACACCGGCGGCATCTCGATCAAGCCGGCCCGGGATATGGACAAGATGAAGGGCGACATGGCCGGCGCGGCGGCCGTGCTGGCCGCGATGGATGTAATCGCGGCGCGCCGGCCGGCGGTCGACGTGCTCGCGGTGGTTGCCGCCACCGAGAACATGCCCGGCGGGTCAGCTCAGCGCCCGGGCGACATCTGGACGAGTGCCAACGGGAAGACGGTCGAGGTCGTCAACACCGACGCGGAAGGCCGGCTCGTGCTCGCCGACGCCATCACCTACTCCCTCCGCCACGCCTCCACCCACCTCATCGACCTGGCCACCCTGACCGGCGCCGCCACAATCGCCATCGGCCACGGCGCTACCGCCGCGCTGGCCAACGACGACGCCTTCTGGACGCAGGTCGGCCGGGCCGCTGAGCGCTCCGGAGACCGCGCCTGGCGGATGCCGATCTACTCCGACTACCGCGTTCTCCTCAACTCCAGGACGGCGGACCTGCGCAACGCGGACTACGGCGAGGCCGGAATGATCATGGGCGGGATGTTCATCCAGCAGTTCGTCGAGGAGCGGCCCTGGGTCCACCTCGATATCGCGGCCAGCACATGGAATACCAACAGCGAGCTGACGACGATTCCCAGAGGTCCCCTCGGCAGCGGTACACGGCTCTTGATCGATCTCGCGGAACTTATGTCGGTGGAGGCTCGTTAGGCTAAGCAGCAGCCTTGTCAGTCCTCGCT
>CAZHAC010000322.1:0-2760 GCA_964529765.1 uncultured Actinomycetes bacterium | reverse complement strand
GCTTCTTCAACTGCGGCCAGGCCTGCCTGGCGATCAAGCGCCTGTACGTCCAGGAGGGCGTCTACGACGCGCTGATCGACAGGCTGGTGGCGCGAGCGGCCAAGCTCAAGCCCGGCAACGGCATGGACAAGGAAACGCGCATGGGCCCGATGCACACTGCCGGCCAGCGCCAAGAGGTGGAGGAGCAGCTCCAGGATGCTCTCGACCGAGGCGCCCGGGTTCTCTTCGGAGGCGGGCGGCCGCAGGGCCCCGAGTATGAGCGGGGGCACTTCATCAACCCGACGATCGTCACCGACGTCCCGCTCGAGGCGCGCGTCTGGCGAGAGGAGGTCTTTGGGCCGGTGCTGCCGGTGATGAAGATCAAAGACCTGGACGAGGGCATCCGCCTCGCCAACGACTCACCCTTCGGCCTCGGATCCTCGATCTGGACGGGCTCGATGGCGGCCGCCAACCGGGCGGTGAAGGAGCTGGAGGCGGGCTACACCTGGGTGAACGCGCTCCAGATCGCCCACGACGAGCTGCCCTTCGGGGGCACCAAGGAGTCGGGCTTCGGCAAGGAGCACGGAGTCGAGGCCTTCTACCAGTACACCGAGCAGAAGTCCGTCGTATACGGGGGTCTCTAGCGAGGAGGGCGGCGCCTTTAAGCGGAGGGGGGAGCGCCCCCCTTCGGGCAGCCGGGCAAAGCCCGTCAGCCCTACCCCTCCGCGGCGCCGCCCGTTGTGTGTTTGTTAGCTAGGCCGTGCGGCGGTTGATCCGGTCCCAGCGACCCTGGCAGGACACGCAGCGAGTCGCCTCCGGGCGGAACTTGAGCCGCTCGGTGGGAATCTCGGCCCCACAGTCCTCGCAGGTGCCGTACAGGCCCTCGGCCAGCCGTTCGAGCGCACGCTCCACCTGCTCCCGGTTCTCGCTGAGCAGCTGGACCAGTGTGTCGTTTATCTCGCGGTCGCTCAGCGCCTGGGCGAAATCGGTGTCCTCGTAGTCGCGGGTGACGACGTCCCCCACGGCCTCAGCCAGCGGCCGGCCAGCCTCCAGCTCGAAGGTAGATGCCAGGCGCGTGAGGGCGGCTCGGTTGGCCTCGAGCCTCTTCAACCTCTCGCGATCCTCGTTCGTCATAAATGCCCCCCTGAAAGGTTAGATAGGATATTAACCCTATCACATCTTTTCCTGATACCACGCATCGTTTTTCTTCTATTCATAACTGGGGGTGCGCCCCCCGAAGGCCCCGAGGATAATGCGCGCGTGTCCTTCGTCAGCCGCGCCCTGCTCCCCTGTTTCGTCGTATCCGCCGTAATACTCTCGGCCTGCTCCCCGAATTCCATGCCGGCCCCCACCGAGCAGCCGACCTCTGGCACTCGCCAGCAGGCCAGCCACTGCGCTGGGGACGACGTCGAACTCGACGTCCTCTCTTTGGGCTGGGCTTTTTGCCACCCCAAGGGGTGGAGCATAGTCCAGCGCAGCATCGCTACGTCCAACCCCCAGGGCGTGGACACCACGCTCGACGTGGTGGCCGGAGACGGCTTCTTCGGGTTCGTGATCGTCGGCAGCTATCAGCGGGGCAACGCAGCCTCGCTGAATGACTGGCTGGCCGCCAACGCGCCGGATGACACCCAGGTGGATCCGATCGCCTGGGCCAACGCAAGCCAGGCGGTCAGCGTCAAGGGGCAGTTAAAGCGCTATGCGATGACCAGTCACCGCGTCTACGCGCTGACGCTGCGCGAGGGGGCGGGGAACCTCGACCTGGAGGCGGCAATGCAGCCCCGGTTGGGCAGCTGGTCGTTCATCATCTAAACGGACCCTTCTCGGAGCCGGCCCTCGGACGCCTCTGGAGCTAGGAAGGGCGCTTGAAGAGGGACTGGAACTTGATCGCGAGGCCCATATCGCCCTTGATCTTGAGCTTGCCCTGCATGAAAGCGGCGGTCGGATCGAGCGTGCCCATGATGATGCGCACAAAGTCCGCGGCGTCCGCAAGCAGCGTCAGGTTCGGGTTCTCGCCCTCGCCCTTGCCGGACGTCGCCTGGCCGTCGGCGATGCGCACCCACCACTTGCCACCGCCGTCGCCGCTCAGGTCGAAGTTGATAGTGGCGTTGGTGTTGCCCGCCTTGTCCGCCTGGAAGTACTGCGGCATCTGGTCGAAGACCACATCGGGCGTAACCTGATCGGCGTTCACTTGGTCACCCATCGATTCCTCCTGACGAATCTGACGCTCAGCGGCGTACGCAGGTCATCTTAAAAGCATGGCGGAGCGTGCCGAAGTGACCGGCGCCGCGGAACTGGAGGAGGTGGCCGAAGGCGTCCACCTGCTCAAGCTGCCGATCCCGTTCGAGCTCGGCTGGGTCAACACCTACTTCTTCAAGAACGGAAGCGATCTCGACCTGCTCGACTGCGGCCTGAACGCGCCCGCCAGCCTGGAGCTGATTCGCGGCGCCATCGCGCGCCTCGACGGCCGCCTGCGCCGGCTCTTCGTCACCCATATCCACCCCGACCACTACGGAGCTGCGGGCGTGCTGACCGAGGAGATGGGGGCCGAGCTCTACATGCACCGCCTGGAGGTGCCGATGGTCAGCCCCCGGTACCTGCAGCTGGACGCCCTGGTGGAGGCGGTTCACAAGGACCTGGTCCTCAATGGCGTCCCGACGGACGTGAGCGAGGAGCTGAAGAACGCGTCCCGAGCGATGCGCGAGTTCGTCATGCCGGCGGAGCCTGCAGTGCAGCTGGACGGCGCCGAGACCATCGAGCTGGGGGCTCGCCGGCTGCGCGTGG
>CAZHAC010000321.1:0-2767 GCA_964529765.1 uncultured Actinomycetes bacterium | reverse complement strand
CCTACTTCTTCGCCATCCAGCAGATCGAGAACCAGATCCTGGCGCCGCGGATGTCCGGGCATGCGGTTGGACTCCACCCTGTGGTCGCGCTCGTGGCCCTGGTCGCAGGTGCGGATGCGTTTGGGATCTTCGGCGCCCTCTTCGCCGTCCCGGTCGCCGGCGTGCTCGCGGTGCTCGCCCGGGCGGCTCTCAAGGCCTGGCGTGGTGAGCCGGTGCTGGACCCGAAAACGGGGGCCCGCATCGGACCAGCCGTGCGGAATCGACAGCGATCGGTGACCGGTTAACCTCCTTCGGGATGAATCGGCTGCTCGATCGGTTCTCGGTGGTTCTGGTGGCTGTGGCCGCAATGCTGTGGGGCACGGACGCGCTCTGGCGGGTGCCGATCCTCAACCACATGCCCAAGGACTCCCTCCTGAGCTCGACTGCCATCGTGTTCATGGAGCACCTGATCCTGACCGTCTGCTCGATCCCGCTGCTGTTGATGGCCCGGCGCGAAATCGCCCGCTTGACGGGGTCGCAGTGGCTGGCGATCACCGCCATCGGCGTGGGCGCTTCGGCGCTGGCGACGGTGCTGTTCACGATGTCCTTCGGCTACGGCCATTACATCGAGACCCTGCTCCTCCAGAAGACGCAGCCGCTGGTCGCCATCCTGCTGGCTGGGGTCTGGCTTCGCGAGCGGCTCTCGCGGGCGGGCTACGCTTTGATCCCGATCGCCGTCATCGGCGCTTATCTGATCGCCGTCCCGGCCCCGCTGCAACCCCAGCTCGCCTGGGCCGACTTCCACGTCGCTGCCGCCCTGCTCGCTCTTGGCGCATCGGCGTTGTGGGGCGCGGCCACTGTCTTCGGGCGCTACGCGCTGGCGGACGTGAGCTTTACGACGCTGACCGGCCTTCGCTTCACTACGGGCTTCCCGGCCCTGGCGGTCGTGCTCTTCCTGCTCGGCGGCACTGGCGCTTTCATGCACTACCGCGCCGCCGACGTGCCGCTCTATCTCGCCGTTGCCCTGTTGCCGGGGCTGATCGCCATGCTTCTTTACTACCGCGGGCTGGCCAGTACCCCGGCTTCGATCGCGACGCTGGCCGAGCTGGCCTTCCCGATCACCGGCCTGGTCATCAACTACCTCTATTTCCACCAGCAGCTGACGCCCTGGCAGCTCACGGGCATCGTGATCCTGTGGGGCTCGCTGGCGGTTCTCGACTACCTGAACGTCAGGCGACCGGCACGGCTGGAGCGGGGAGCCCGGGCGCTGCCGGCAGCCGAGCCCGCCTGACTCCGGCTTGAGCCGACCTTAGTCCGGGCCCGAACCTGGGACGCGCGGCTGGTCGGCCCGCACGATGATGCGGACGGGGCGGTCGTAGAAGAGGTAGTCCCAGGCCCAGTTGACGAGAACGATCAGCCGCGACCGGAAGCTGATCACGTTGAGCAGGTGCACGGTAAGCCACATCCCCCAGCCCAGGAACCCGCTCAACTTGACGGGGCCGAGTTGCGCGACGGCGGAGTTGCGGCCGATCGTGGCCATGATCCCGGGGTCGTGATAGCGGAAGTCCGTCGGCCGCCTGCCCTCCACCAGCGCTCGGATGTTGGCCGCCGTGTGCTTGGCCTCCTGGTTGGCCACCGGAATCAGCATGGGCAGCTCGCCTCCGTCCTGTTTGGGGCCGCTTGCGTCCCCGATCACGAAGACCTCGTCGTGTCCCGGAACCTGGAGGGTTGGTCTGACCACCGCGCGACCGCTGTGAGACACCGGAATCCCGATCGTTCGCGCCAGCTCGGTTGGTCGAACCCCGGCCGTCCAGACGACGGTGTTCGTTGCCAGGTGATGGCCGTCGGAGAGCTCGATGCCACCCCGGTCGACCTCCTTGACCAGGGTTCCCAAGCGCACGTCCACGCCCTTCTTCCGCAGTGAGCGGAGGGCCGCTGCGCTCAGCTTCGGATCGAAGGCGGCGAGCAGCCGGTCGAGGCCCTCGATGAGCACGATCCGAACCTCTGAGACGTTGGCGCCGCGGTAGTCGCGTCGCAGCGCCAGCCGCACCAGCTCCGAGAGGGCGCCCGCGTACTCGACGCCAGTCGGACCGCCGCCGACGACTGTGAAGGTGAGCAGGGCCGCTCGGACTTCCGGATCGGTCACCCAGCGTGCCTGTTCGAAGCGGTCGAGGACCAAGTTCCGTAGGGCCATCCCTTCCGGCAGGGTCTTGAGACCGATCGAGTGCTCCTCGATGCTCTGGTTGCCGAAGTAGTTGCTCTCGCTCCCGGTGGCGAGCACCAGGTAGTCGTAGGCCACATCGCCGTGGTCGGTCATCAGCACCTTGCGGTCGAGGTCGGCGCCGGTGACGCGGGCGCGCAGAAAGTCGGCGTTGTGGAGGGGGCGGAGTAGGGATCGCACCGAATTCGCCACCTCGGCGGGCTCGAGCAGGGACGAGGCCACCTGGTAGAGGAAGGGGGTGAAGAGGTGGTAGTTGTTGGCGTCCAGCACGAGGACGCCGACCGGCGCTTTGCGCAGCTGACGCGCGCAGGTCAGGCCGCCGAAGCCGGCGCCGACGATGACCACCCGGGGGCGGATCCGGCTTGCCACAAGGACAATGCTGAACCAACGGGCCACCCCAGGAGGCAGGCTCCGGTCAGATTCTTTGGTGACAGAACAGCTTGCGTTCGGTCAGATTTTTGATGAGTTAACAGTCACCGTTGACAGCCCCCGTACGCTGACGCTGGTCCCCGAGGGCGGGGGGCTTTGGTGGTGGGGTCTCCGGAGTACTTAAGGAGCCGGGCGGCG
>CAZHAC010000320.1:0-2771 GCA_964529765.1 uncultured Actinomycetes bacterium | reverse complement strand
CGAGCAGCGTGCCGTCCGGGTCCCGGAAGTAAACGCTCACCCCGGCTCCCCGGGCACCATGGCGATCGACCGGGCCCAGCTCGACAGGAACGCCACGCGTATCCAGGTGATGCACCGCCGTCGCGATCGGCCCGTGCCAGCGGAAACAGAGATCGCTGCCACCGGGCGGTACAGGGATGCGAGCAACCGGGGTCGGGCTGACGCCCGGGCCGTGGACGTTGAGCTGCTGGTCGCCGAACCGGTAGGCCCACCCGCCTCGAGCGGGGATGAGTTCGGCGCCGAGCACGTCCCGATAGAACGCATTGGAACGCTCCCAGTCGCTGACGTGAATAACCGAGTGGTCGAGCGTTATCGGGGCGTCCATCACGTGGCCTCCACTACGCGATCCAGCTCGAGGAACTCCGACACGTGGCCCAGCCCCAGGCCCATCCGCACGGGGGTCGGGACTCTTGTCCGGCGATCGTCCCGATACAGCCGCGGGTTCCCCAGTCGTTCGGTCCTTCCCCGCGTCATCAATTCGCAGCCACCGGCATGGACCACGTTCTTAACCCACTCCGCCTGAGAACCATAGGTGAGCGTGAAAAGGTAGCCGTTGGGCGTCCTGAAGACGTTGACAGGTGTTCGATACGGGCGTCCCGATCGCCTGCCCACGTGCACGACGACTCCGAAGCCGGGCAAGCAGGTCGCCGCGCCACCGAGGAGGCGGTTGGTCACGTGGCGGTTGAAGGTCGCCATCCTCCTTCCCAACGGCATCGTGCTGAAGAGGAGGTACCGAGCGCCTACTCGGTAGCCGGCCGGGCCAGCCCCGGCCGCTGAGCAGCGATCGCGAGCACGGCGCTGACGGCGAACGCGACGAGCGCGTTAAGGATCACTGAGGTTAGCGCGATGTAGACGTTGCGTCCAAAGATCGGGTAGAGCGAACCCGAGAAGTGGATGCTGACGAGCATCCAGGTGCCCCAGATCGTCCCCGCCAGCCAGCCCAGGATGACGCCGATGCGATGCAGCCACGGCACATACAGCGCGAGGAACACGGCCGGCAGGGTCTGGATGATCCAGACTCCACCCGCGAGCTGGAAGTTGATCGCGTACTGGGTGGGTGCGGCGAGGATGAAGATCAGCGCGCCGACCTTTACCAGCAGCGACGCAATCTGGGAGACACGGGTTTCCTCGCGGCTGCTCGCGTGCGGACGGATGAACTCACGCCAGATGTTGCGGTTGAAGAGATTGGCGGCGGCGATCGACATCACCGACGCCGGGACGAGCGCGCCGATGGCGATAGCGGCGAACGCGAACCCCGTCACGGGCCCGGGCAGCATCTGGTCGAGCAAGGCTGGCACGACGATGTTGGCGCCATAGGGCTTGACTGGGTGGACGCCGGCGGCGATCCCCATGTAGCCGAGCAGGGCGATCAGCCCGAGCAGGAAAGAGTAGGCAGGCAGAAGGGCGGCGTTCCTGGCGACAACGGCTCCGCTGCGCGCGCTGAGGACGCCGGTGATGGCGTGCGGGTAAAGGAAGAGGGCGAGCGCAGATCCCAGCGCGAGTGTCGAGTAGCCCGCGTATTGAGCGGGAGCAAGCGTCTGCTTCGCAGCGGGAACATGGGCGAAGATGGCTCCGTAGCCGCCCAGCTTGATCGGGATCCAGACGATCGCGATCAGCACCGCGATCCAGATGAGCGTGTCCTTGATGATCGAGATCAGCGCGGGGGCACGGAGGCCGCTCAGGTAGGTGAAGAGCGCGAGCACGACGAATGCGACCAGCAGAGCGGCCTCCACGGGCAGACCCATCTGGGCAAGGACTACCTCGATTCCGAAGATCTGGAGGGCGATGTACGGCATCGTGGCGACGATCCCGGTGATCGCCACCAGCAGCGCCAGGAAGCGGGAGTCGAAGCGGTCGCGGACGTAGTCGGCCGGGGTGATGTGACCGCGCTCACGGGAGACCGCCCAGAGCTTTGGCATCACGAGGAAGACGAGCGGGTAAACGATGATCGTGTAGGGGATCGCAAACAGTCCGAGCGCGCCCGCTCCGAAGACGAGCGCGGGGACGGCGATGAACGTGTAGGCCGTGTAAAGGTCGCCGCCGAGCAGGAACCAGGTGACCACGGTCCCGAACCGGCGCCCTGCGAGTCCCCACTCTTCGAGCACGTCCAGGTCGGCACGCCGCCAGCGCGCCGCTGCGAATCCGGCCACCGTGACCGTGGCGAAGAGGACGACGAACACGGCGAGCCGGTCGTAACGCACCCCTAGACCTCACCTCCGCGTCTCACGGCGTAGACGAGGTAGGTCAGGACGGCGCCGATCACCACCCAGAGGAACTGGTACCAGACGAAGTACGGGATTCCCCAGAGGCGCGGTTGCAGACTGGCGTAGAAGGGCGGGTAGAGCAGGGCGATGAACGGGATCAGGAGGAGAACGAGGACCGCCTTCCTCACCTCAAGACCACAATTACCACGCGGGGACCGCGGTCGGCGTATAGCTGGACTCAGCCGGCGCCGGATGCTTCTCGAGCCCGCGGTGACGAGCCGGAAAAGGCGCCAGGGTGGTGGAGGCGGCGGGAGTTGAACCCGCGTCCGAAGCAGCGTCCTCCAAGACTTCTACGAGCGTGTCCAGGATTTTGATCTCGCCCTGGGGCTCCTCCTGACGGGATCCCTGTGGACCAGCTGCGGTGAACGTCCCGCCCGGGGCCGAAGCTCCCCCGGAGCGGCGAGCCGGCTATTTGTGACACCGGCCCTCAGGTTCACCGGCGCAACCTGAGGCGGCGCCCGGGATCTA
>CAZHAC010000319.1:0-2778 GCA_964529765.1 uncultured Actinomycetes bacterium | reverse complement strand
TACAGGTCCCACCGAGCCTGTCCTTTTCGATGATCGCCACCCGGGCACCGAGTTGCGCGGCCCGGATCGCGGCCACGTAACCGCCCGGCCCGCCGCCGACTACCGCGATATCGAAGCTTTCTGCCACTTCGATTGTGAGAGTCTACTTGCGGCCAGGGTCCTGGCCGCGAGGAAGCGTCTTCGCGGGCAGGGGCTGGTCCCCGTTGGGCCGGTAGCGGTTGGCGATCGGCATCCGGCGGTCGCGGCCAAAGTAGCGCGGAGTGACTTTGACGCCGGGTGGCGCCTGGCGCCGCTTGTACTCGCTGGCGTCGACCAGCTGGATGACGCGCCTCACATGCTCGGGCTCGTGGCCGGCCGCCACCAGCTCGTCGTAGCTGCGGTCGTCCTCCACGTAGCCTTCCAGGATGGGGTCGAGCACGGAGTAGGGGGGAAGGCTGTCTTCGTCCTTCTGGTCCGGCCGGAGCTCGGCGCTGGGCGCTTTGCTGAGCACGCTCTCCGGGATGGTCCCCGGCTGCAGCGAGTTGCGGTAGCGGGCGAGGTCGTAGACGAGTGTTTTGGCGATGTCCTTGAGCACCGCGAAGCCACCCGCCATGTCGCCGTAGAGCGTGCTGTAGCCAGTCGCCAGCTCGGACTTGTTTCCGGTGCTCAGCAGCAGCCACCCGAACTTGTTGGAGAGGGCCATCAGCAGGACGCCGCGCACGCGCGCCTGCAGGTTCTCCTCCGTGACATCCGGTTGGGTGCCTTCGAAAGGACCGGCCAGCGTCCTCAAGAACGCGTCGTAGACGTCTTTGATCGGCAGCGTGAGGGTGTGGATCCCGAGCCCTCGCGCTAGCTCGGCGGCGTCTTTCACAGATCCCTCCGTGCTGTACATAGAAGGCATGAGAACGCCCGTGACGTTCTCCCTGCCCAGGGCGTCGACCGCGATCGCAGCGGTCAGCGAGGAATCGATGCCTCCGCTCAGCCCGACCACGGCCTTGTTGTACGGCGTCGCCTTGGCGAGATAGTCGCGAGTACCGACGACGAGCGCTCGATAGACCTCGGCCACGCCGTCCAGGGGGGCGCTGACCGGATGCCGGTGTTCGCCCTCGCGGTCATGAACCGGCCGCTCGCTGACGACGACTTCGAAGGTGTCAAGCTCGAGATGGACAGGCAGCGGGCCTTGCGCTTCTCGCCGGAGCCTCGTGTCGCGCAGGCGCTCGCCGAACACCGATCCCACGTCGAGATCCGCGACCAGCAGCTCTTCTGCGAAGGAACCTGCATGCGCGACCAGCGAGCCGTCAGGGTCGAAGACGAGGCTGTTGCCGTCGAAGACGAGCTCGTCCTGCCCGCCGACGGTGTTCACCCAGGCCAGGAACGCGCGGGAATCCATGGCGCGGGTGGCGATCATCGTCTCCCGGTACCGCCGCTTGCCACGCTGGTAGGGCGAGCCGTTGATGTTGATGAGAAGCTGGCAGCCGAGGGCGGCCTGCAGCGAGAGCGGGCCGGCCGGGTACCAGGCGTCCTCGCAGATGGATACGCCGACGCGCACGCCGGCGAATTCGAAGATTGGACTCGAGCGGCCGCGCTGAAAGTAGCGCTCCTCGTCGAAGACGCCGTAGTTGGGCAGGTAGACCTTGTGATAGATGCCTCTGACTTCGCCCTGATAGGCGAACGCGGCGGCGTTGTAGATGTCACGCTGGACGTCGGCAAATCCTGTGATCACGGCGATACCGTTGCTGGCGGCCGCGACCTTCTGGAGCTGCTTGAGGTTGTCGCGGATGAAGCTCGGCTTGAGGAGCAGGTCTTCGGGTGGGTAGCCGGTGATGCAGAGCTCCGGAAACACGACGAGATCCGCCTGCTCCTCGCGCGCGCGCTCGATCCATTCGATCATCCGGCGCCCGTTGCCCTCGAGGTCGCCGACCGTCGAGTTGAACTGCGCGAGAGCGATCCGGATCGGCCGCACAATGGTCGCTTCCACGGCCCCATTGTGGCCTCCGGGCAGACTCGGCGCTGACCCCCAACGGTTCTCGGTGCTCGATAGGATGGGTGCCGATGCGGGTGACCATCCTGCCCGACCGTGAGACCAAGGACATCGAAGCCTCGAACGTGGCTGCGCTGCTGAAGACTTTGGGACTTCACCAGGACGCCTACCTGGTCGTGCGCGGGGAGGAGATCCTGACCCGCGATGTGCGCCTCAGGCCCGACGACCAGCTCGACGTGATTCCGGTCATCTCCGGGGGGCTGTGCTAATGCGCTGCATCAAGTGCCGGAAGCCGGCGCACGTCGAGGTTCGGCGTCACCGCTCCGCCTTTTGCGCCGGCTGTTACCCGGCGTGGTTTCGCGACCAGGTCGAGCGCACGATCAGCCACGACCGGATGTTCACGCGAGATGACCGCATCCTGGTCGCGGTTTCCGGCGGCAAGGACTCACTCGCGCTCTGGCACAGCCTGATCAAGCTCGGCTACCAGGCCGACGGCATGTACATCAGGCTCGGCATCGCCGACTACTCGCGGCGCTCACAGGAGAAGTCGGAGGCATTCGCGGCCAAACATGGCCTCACGCTTCACCAGGTCGACCTCCAGGAGGCGCACGGTTTCGCGGTTCCCGACCTGCTCGACACGCGCAGCGGCAAGCCGTGCGCGGCCTGCGGAACGGTCAAGCGCTACCACTTCAACAAGGTTGCCGCCGACCTCGGCTATTCGATCGTCGCCACCGGGCACAACCTCGACGATGAGGCCGCGACGCTCTTCGGGAACGTCATGCACTGGCAGGTCGACTACCTGGGGCGGCAGGGGCCGG
>CAZHAC010000318.1:0-2778 GCA_964529765.1 uncultured Actinomycetes bacterium | reverse complement strand
TCGTCCGGCACCGCGCCCGTCGCCTCCCGCTGGTCCTGAAGGTAGTCGAGCAGGTTGCGCGCCGCGCGATCGTCGAAGCCCGATTTCTGCTGGAGGCGCTGGGCCGCCTGCTCGGGATCTGAGTGGACGAGCTCGCGCGTCATCGCACCCAGCCGGCGGCCGAGCTCGACCGGCCGCGGCAGCGAGTCGCCGTGCCAGAAGGCGACCTTTCCGGGCTCCCCTGGCGCGGGAACGACGATCACCTGGCTGGGCGTGATGTCGACGACTCGCCAGGTGCTGGCGCCGAGCACGAAAGTCTCGCCCACCCGCGTCTCGAACACCATCTCCTCGTCCAGCTCGCCCACCCGCTTGCCGTCGTCGAGCAGATTCACCGAGTAAAGCCCGCGGTCGGGAATCGTCCCGGGGTTCGTTACCGCGAGCCGCTGGGCGCCTTGCCGGCCACGCACTGTCCCGGCGACTCGGTCCCAAACGATTCGCGGGCGCAGCTCCGCGAACTCGGCCGACGGGTAACGTCCGGCGAGCATGTCGAGGACGGCGTCGAAGGCGCGGTCGCCGAGGTCGGCGAACGGGTAGGCTCGGCGGACGACCTGCTTCAGGTCGGCCACTTCCCACTCGTCGAGCGCGCACATGGAAACCACGTGCTGCGCCAGCACATCGATCGGATTACGCGGCACGCGCGTGGTCTCGATCGCCGCCTCATAAATGCCTTCCGCGACGGCGGCCGCCTCCAGCAGGTCGCCCCGGTACTTCGGGAAGATCGTGCCCCGGCTGATCTCGCTGACCGAGTGCCCGGCGCGGCCGATCCGCTGCATACCGGCGGCAACGCTGGGCGGTGCTTCAACCTGGACTACGAGGTCGACCGCGCCCATATCGATACCGAGCTCAAGGCTGCTGGTGGCGACCAGCGCCTTCAACCGGCCGGTCTTGAGCGCGTCCTCGATGGCCGCCCTCTGCTCCTTGGCGATCGAGCCGTGGTGGGCCTTGACCAGGTCCTCCGTTCCAGCGATCTCGTTCAGCTTGGCCGCGAGACGCTCCGCCAGGCGCCGAGAGTTGACGAAGACGATGGTCGATCGGTGCTGCGCGATCAGCTCGAGGAGCCGTGGATGGATGGCGGGCCAGATCGAGCGGCGGGCCGTGACCTCGTCCCCGTTGCTCGGGCCGATCGCGGCGGCCGCTCCGGTGACGGCGCTCCGCTCGAGGTCTGACATGTCCTCGACCGGCACCTCAACGGTCACCTCCAGAGCCTTCCGGCGCCCGGCGTCGACGATCGTCACCTCGCGGCTCCGCCCCACCAGGAACCTGCCCACCTCGTCCAGCGGCCGCTGGGTGGCCGAAAGGCCGATCCTCTGCGGATCCCTGCCGGCGGCAGTCTGGGTGAGCTGTGCGAGGCGCTCGAGAGACAGCGACAGGTGGGCGCCCCGCTTGCTCGCGGCGACGGCATGGATTTCGTCGACGATCACCCAGCGAACGCTCTGCAGAACCCGGCGGGCAGCGCTCGTCAGCATCAGGTAGAGCGATTCGGGTGTGGTGATCAGGATGTCGGGGGGCTGCCGCTCGATCTGTCGCCGGTCATCCGCGGGGGTGTCGCCCGACCGGATGGCGACCGTGATGTCTGGCAGCTCGAGATCCAGCCTGGCCGCTTGCTGGCGGATACCCGCCAGCGGGGCGCGGAGGTTGCGCTCAACGTCGACTGCGAGTGCCTTGAGGGGCGACACGTAGAGGACGCGGCAGCGGTCCTGTGCACTGGCAGGAACCGGCTCGGTTGCCAGTGCATCGAGGCACCAGAAGAATGCGGCCAGAGTCTTGCCGGAACCGGTGGGTGCCGTCATCAGGGTGTGGGTGCCCGAGGCGACTGCTCGCCACCCCTTCTCCTGCACTTCGGTCGGCTGATCGAAAGCGCTGCTGAACCACCCGGCCGTGGCCGGTGAAAAGAGCTTCAACACAGTCTCGATCGGGTCCTCGCGCCTCCCCCGCCCCCGATTCGCCATGCCGACTTAGTGTGCCGGAGAATCCAGGATCATGAGCACAGCCGATACCACCACCCAGCCCATCCTCTTTGACGTCGAGGACGGCATCGCGACCATCACGCTCAACCGGCCCGACCGTCTGAACGCCTGGACACGCGAGATGGGGGCAGCCTACGGCGAGGCCCTGAATCGGGCAAGCACAGACCCGCAGGTGCGAGCGGTCATTGTGACGGGTGCGGGCAAGGGCTTCTGCTCCGGCGCCGACATGAGCTTGCTGGAGTCAATCGGCGGCGGCGAGGCCGTCGTGGGCGCCGAGCGCCAGGTGCTGCCTACGGCGACGATCGACGTGCCCAAGCCGGTCATCGGTGCTGTCAACGGCGCCTGCGCCGGCTTCGGATTGGTCGTCGCACTTTGCTGCGACATCCGGTTCGCGGCCGCCGGAGCCAAGTTCACGTCGGCGTTCGTACGCCGGGGTCTGATAGCAGAGTACGGCTCGTCCTGGCTGCTGCCGCGGCTGGTCGGCGTTTCGCGTGCGCTCGACATCCTCCTCTCGGGCCGGGTCTTCCTGGCCGAGGAGGCGTACGACCTGGGCCTTGTCAACCGTGTGGTTGCAGGCGATGAGCTCATGTCGGTCGCGCGCGCATACGCGCGCGAACTTGCCGATAACTGCCCGCCCGGGGCGATGGCTGTGATCAAAAGCCAGGTGTACTCGCACGCCGAGGCGACGCTCGAGCAGGCGGTGGCCGAGTCGATACGCCTGATGGAGGAATCGCTGCGGACTCCCGACTTCCAGGAGGGAGTGGCCAGCTAC
>CAZHAC010000317.1:0-2781 GCA_964529765.1 uncultured Actinomycetes bacterium | reverse complement strand
GCCGAGTTGAGCCAGTTGATCTTGGGCAGTCCAAAGGCATGGATGGCGGCGTTGAGGACGCCGACATCCGGGTGATAGATGAAGCTGAAGATCAGCGCGGTCGACACGATCGGCATCACATAGGGCGCGAAGATGAGCGTTCGCAGCAGGTCGCGCGCGGGCATCGCCCGGTTGAGCAGGACGGCCAGAAACAGACCCAGGCCCATGCTGGCGGGGACCGTGACCGCGACGAAGTAGACGGTCTGCCAGACCGCCTTCCAAAAGACCGAATCGCGCAGCAGCAGGCGCTCGTAGTTGGCGCCGCCGATGTAGTCGCTGGTGCCGCTGATCAGGTCCCAACGCTGGAACGAAAGCCAGAAGATCCAGAGCGCCGGGATGAGGACGAAGACGATGAGAAGGAACATCGCGGGCGAGATCAGCAGGTAGCCGGAAAGGCCGGCCGGGGCCGCTCGGCGAGAACGCCGCCCGGTCGTAACCGCGCGCATGGCGGCGGGTGCGGCGTGGCCTCCGGTCATCGGCTCCATCAGGTAAGCCGGTCAGTATCGCTCATGCCGAGTTACGCGCAGGTTATGCAGTTCGGCCGAGGCCGCAACTATTCTGTTGAGTTGGCCTCCACAACCTCGATCCGCTTCTACAGCACGGGCAATCCGACCGGGCTCAAGTTCGCCGTCGAACATGCGGGGATGCGCTGCATCTTCGACTTCGGCCTCGAGCACGCGCCAGGGCGCGCGCCGTTCACCATGGGCCTACGACCGCGGCCCGGGCGCGAGCTGACCGACCTGCGGGCGGTCGGCGCGGCGCCCGAGCTGGCTGGTGTTTATGTGGATGACGCGTGGGATGGCAGAACGGCCGTCTTCATCAGCCACATGCACCTCGACCACACGTCTTTGGTGCGCTATCTGCATCCCCTCGTACCGCTCTTCTTCCCGGCGGAGATGGAGCCGCTGCGAGAGGCGGTCCACGCCTCCGGCTATCTGCCCTGGCGGTCGCCGGTGGGCACTCCGGTAGGTGACCGGGAGCGGGTTCGCTGGGCAGATATCGAGGTCACCTTTCTCGCCGTCGACCACGACGTGCCGGGCGCGGCCGGCTTTCTGGTCCAGACGCCCGATCTCTCGATCGCCTACACGGGCGATCACCGCTGGCACGGCTTCCGGCCCGAGCTGACCGCCGCCTACGCGGAGCAGGTGCGCGGCGTCGACGTGCTGATCCAGGAGGCAGTGTCGGCCGGCCTCGACGCAGCCTCGCTGCCCGACGAACCACCGCCCGTCCAGCTGACGGAGGCCGAGGTGGTGGAGGAGACCGTCAAGGCGGTGTCCTCCTCACCAGGACTCGCCGTGATCAACCTCTACGGGATGAACCGCGAGCGCGTGGCCGCACTCGGGTCAGCGGCGGCCGCCGCTGGGCGGCGCCTGGTCATGGAGCCGCAGGCGGCGCAGATGGCGGGCTGGCCCGAGGTGCTGGATCCCGAGGCGGTCTGCTCCGACCCACGCGGTCACCTCGTCCAGCTCACGTTCGAGAACCTGCCGCTGCTGATCGACCTGCCGCGTCCGCCGGGGTCGGTCTACGTGCACAGCAACGGCGCGCCCCTGGGACCTCACGACCCGGCTTTCGGCGTCATGGAGGCCTGGACGCGCGCGACCGGGCTCGAGCTCCTCCGGATCGGGACCAGCGGCCACGCTAGCCGCGAGCATCTCACGCGGATGGCGACGGTGGTCGCACCCGGCGTCCTGCTACCCGTCCATTCGCGTTTCCCGGAGGCCGTGCTGGTTCCGGGGATCAGACGGGTCCTGCCCGAGCCGCACCGCGACTACACGAAAGACGACCTCCTCCACCTCGCTGCCGAAGTCTCGTAATTCCGCTCTTACGGTGGCGCCAGCGGCTTCTGGGTGAAGTCGAAGCAGTCCTCCATGCCGTCGGCGGCGCCCGAGAGAGGCGACGTGCTGGGGAGGCCGAACGCGACCTCGCAGAAGCGTACGAGGCTGACGTGTGAGTGCTGCACGGTCGAGATGTGACCGGGTTTGGCGTATGGACTCAGCACCAGGCAGGGGACGCGCCCACCCAGACGGAACTGGGTGCCGTCGGTCCACGTGGAGAGCTTGGGCGGGTCGACGTGGTCATACCAGCCGCCCCAGTCATCCCAGGTCACGAAGATCGCGACCTTGCCCCAGAGGCCCCCGGCCACGATCGCGGCAACCTGGTCGGCGGTCCACTGCATGCCGGCGGTGACGTTGCCGACGCCCGCCACCCGGTCGGCGCTGGTGTCCGGCGGGTGCTCGGTCAGCGCCTTGTCGGCATAGACCCAGGACACGGTTGGCAGCTTGCCGGCCCTGGCGTCGGCCACGAACTGCTGGGCGCTCTTTTTGTTCTTCCCGGTCGTGTACTTGATGAGGTCGAAGACGTAGCCGTTGTAGTTGCCCCAGCTCAGGCCAGCCTTGTCCAGGCTCGCGGGCAGCGAGGGCAGGTCGAAGGAAGGCGTGCCTCCGTGAGGGTTGTCGATGATGGGCGAGGTGCCGGCGACCAGCATCAGGTGGTTGGGCGTCGAGGGCCCGGCGACGTCCGTGAAGTAGTGGTCGCAGAGGGTGAATCGGCGCGCCCAGTCCCAGTACTTCGGGATGTCGGATTCCACGAAGGCGGCGCGGGTCGCCGTCGTCGCTCGGGTCAGCCAGGCCGCGTGGGTGTGGTTGGGGTCTCGGGGCGGGGGATTCGGGCTTCGCGGCAGGCCGGATTGGCCGGCGGCGCCGGGGAAAGTGCCGAAGTAGTTGTCGAAACCGTGGTTCTCTT
>CAZHAC010000316.1:0-2801 GCA_964529765.1 uncultured Actinomycetes bacterium | reverse complement strand
CCACTTCACCTGGCACAGGGCCTCGGACCGGTCATCGCGTCACGCACCGCGGATCTGCTCCTCGGCGGTGCCCATAATCGCAAGGTGAGGCTGCTGGTCGAGCTGCGGCCGCGCCGCTACCACGACTCCATCCAGCTGATGGTGGCGTCAGCGCGGATGGCGTCGCTGCCCGGTATCGAAGCCGCCATGGCGGCGATGGCCACCCCGCTCAACCTGGAGATGCTGCGCGAATCCGGTCTCTGGTCGCCGGAGATCGCGCAAGCCAACCCTGACGACCTCGTACTCGCGGCCCGAGGCGAGCAGCCGGAGCACGCGCTGGCGGCCGGCGAGGCAGCGCTGACCGAGCGGAGCGCGGTTGCCGACTCAGCTGGGCTGCCGGCGCCTCACAGCCTTCGCACTGCCGCGCGGCGCCTTCCGGGTGCCAACCTGGCGGTGGTCTCGGTGCCCGGCGAACACGCGGCCTGGGTCTGCTGGGATGCGCTCGGTCTGGGCCTGAACGTCTTCTGCTTTTCCGACAATGTGTCCATCCCGGACGAGGTGCGCCTCAAAGACGAGGCGCTCCGGCGAGGGCTGCTCTTCATGGGCCCGGACTGCGGGACCGCGATCATCGACGGGATCGGCCTTGGCTTCAGCAACGTTGTGCCCCGCGGACGAATCGGCATCGTCGGCGCCTCGGGGACCGGCATCCAGCAGCTGACCTGCCTGCTCGCGCACCAGGGCGTCGGCATCTCGCAGGCGATCGGGGTGGGAGGCCGCGATCTCTCGCCGGAGGTCGGCGGGCGGATGACGCGGGAGGCGATCCGGCGCCTGGACGAGGACCCGGACACCGACGTCATCGTGGTCATCTCCAAGCCGGCGGCGGCCGAGCTTGCAGCCCGCAAGCCGCTCGTCAAGGCACTCCTCGGACCCGGTGTCGACCTCACCACGATCGCTCTCGAGGTGGGCGGCGGGTCGCTGCCGCCGGACCCCGAACCGATGCGCTGGGAGGGTCCGGTCGACGGAATCTTCTCAGGCGGGACGCTGCGCGACGAGGCGGCGTTGATCTGGGGCGAAGATCCGCGCTTCAGCGCCGTCGACTACGGCGCCGACGAGTTCACGCGTGGACGTGCGCACCCGATGATCGACAACACGATCAGGCTCGAGGCCGTCCGGCGCGCGCGCGGTCTGGTCTACCTCGACGTCGTACTTGGCCGGGGGGCTCATCCCGACCCTTCCAGCGAGCTAGCGCCGGCGCTGGCGGACCGGCCGGCGGTGGTCGTCCTGATCGGGACTGACGCTGACCCTCAGGGCCTCGAGCGTCAGCGAACCACCTTCGAAGCGGCCGGGGCGACTGTCTTCCTGTCCAATTCTCGGGCCGCTCGCTCGCTGCTCTGAATTGGCGGCTTGCCCGGCAGCGATACGTTGTCGTATTTCCAATCCATGCTCTCCTCACCCGTGCTGCGACTTCTGGCTGCGTTCGCCTCCGTCTCCCTCCTGGCGCTCCCTTCAGCCGGCGCTCTGGCGGCGACCGGTACGGCCACCTTCGTCAACTACGAGCTCGGCGCCAGTCCGCCGCAGCCGGTGGGGACGGCATGCCCTCAGCAGGCGAACTCGGCCAACTGCACCAACGGCGCGGCCGAACCGCAGATCCGAGCCTCTCTAGACGGCGCCTTCTACGCCACCAGCGAGAACGGACTGACCGGCGGCACGCTGGCCTGGAAGTCGACCGACCACGGTCTCCACTACGCGTCGCTGGCCTCGCCCAACATCGTTTCCTCAGGACCAACGGGTTCTATCTCGACGGCCGGCGGCGACACCGACGTGGCGACGGCGCGGAGTAAGAACGCTGCTGGGGCCTATAACGTTTACGTGGCGAGCCTGGAGCTGGCGAACGTGATGGTCAGCACCAGCACGGATGGTGGAAAAACATGGGCAAAGAACCCGATCGGGGCGAGCATTCCGGGCGACGACCGGGAGTGGATCGCCGCCGACGGCGCCAGCAAGGTCTGCCTCAGCTACCACGACATGGCGACCTTCAACATCGACGTCAACTGCAGCAGCGATGCGGGCACTACCTTCACGCAGCTGGGCGACGCCATTGACGCTGGTCATGCCTGGGCCATCGACAACAACGCGATCGGGAACCTGGCCATCGACCCGGTCAGCCACAACGTCTATCAAACATTCAGCGCGATCGCGAACGCGAGCGAGACCGTTTGCTCGACGGCCGGCACCTGCGGCTACCACGCCGTCTACGTGGCCGTATCGACCGACGGCGGGCGGACATTCACCGACCATGCGGTGTACGTCAACCCAGACACGACGGTGAGCTATGGCCACCAGTTCGTGAACATGTCCGTCGACCGCGCTGGGAACCTCTACTCCGTCTTCACTGACGACCACAACACGTTCATCGCCTACTCACGCGACCAGGGAACGACCTGGTCGAAGCCGGTCCAGGTCAACAGCGGCGCGGCCAAGACGGCGATCATGCCCTGGAGCGTGGCGGGTGACGCCGGTCGGGTCGATGTCGTCTATTACGGCGCCGACTACTACGGCACTGAGCATCCGGACAACTACCCGGCGAGCACTCAGTGGTACGCGTACTTCGCGCAAGACCTGAATCTGTTCGGCGGTGGCGGGTTCACCCAGGTGGCGGCCACACCGGTGATCCACACCGGCGCGGTCTGCGAGGGGGGAGTCTCCTGCACCGGGAACCGCGACCTCTACGATGACTTCGGGGTCGCCGCCGACCCGGCGACCGGCCTCGCCTCGATCGTGTACAGCGACGACCAGTGGAGCCAGAACACGAGCGGCTGCGC
>CAZHAC010000315.1:0-2820 GCA_964529765.1 uncultured Actinomycetes bacterium | reverse complement strand
TCAGCGGGGGCCGCGCCAATCGTTTCTGGGCGTTCCAGGCCAGCCCAGTGGCAGCGGACCCGGGTCGGGCGGGCTGGAGTCGAGCCAGGGCATAGGGTCGACGGGCACGCCGCCCCAGCGGACTTCGAAATGAAGGTGGGGACCCGTCGAGTTGCCGGTGCTGCCGACGTAGCCGATGACGTCGCCTGCCTTGACCGGCTGGCCCCAGCTGACCCCTGTCCGGACCATGTGCCCGTAGACGGTCGACACCCCGCCCGCTTCCTGGATGAGGACGTGATTGCCGTAGCGGTCGTTGTCCTGAAATGGATAGGCGAGGCCGCTGCCGGCGGCGTGGATCGGGGTCCCCTGAGGCATTGCGAGGTCGATCCCGGTGTGGAAGCCGCCCGGGCACTGGCTGGCGGGGCGCTCGAGCTCGAAGTTGGTGCAGCCGAAGGGCTGGGTCAGGACGTAGCCCTGGAGCGGCCAGCGCTCTCGCGGGCCGGCGATGCTGGGCGCAGCCTCGGGCGCCGGGAGAATCGCCAGCCACTGCTGGACGCCGACCACGTAGTGGCGGCCGGGATCGTTCTCCCCGGGCGTTCGGTCGGGAGCGGCGCTCGGGCCGGCGGCCACGAGCAGGAGCGGCGCGACCATGGCCAGAGATTCGAATGGGCGGCGCACGTTCGTGGGTATGGTAGGTCGGTGCTGCCGCCGATCACGTCGCTCTCGAGCGCCGACCTGCTCACCTGGTTCGCGGAGCGTGGCCAGCCCGCTTATCGCGCCGCTCAGGTGTGGTCCTGGCTGGCGCACGGGGTCGACTCCTTCGACGAGATGCGCAACCTCCCGGTCGCGTTGCGCGAGCAGCTCGCATCCTCCTTCCAGCTGAGCTCCCTCGAGGAGGTGGCGCGCTCGGAGGTCGACGCCGACCAGACCACCAAGTTCCTTTACTCGCTGGACGGCGGCTACACGGTCGAGGCGGTGGTCATGCGGTACGCGCGCCGCTCGACCCTCTGCATCTCGTCGCAGGTCGGCTGTCCGATCGGATGCCCCTTCTGCGCCACCGGGCAGGGGGCCTTCGGACGGAATCTGCGGGCGCACGAGATCGTCGACCAAGCGCTGGACGCCAACCGCCGGCTCTTGGCTGAGGGGCGCCGTCTCACCCACGTCGTGTTCATGGGTATGGGTGAGCCTCTGGCCAACTACGATGCGGTGATCGCGGCGGTGCGTCGAATCTGCGATCCGGAACTGCTCGGGATCTCTCCGCGCCGGGTGACTGTTTCGACGTCCGGCCTGGTGCCGCGCATGGAACGGCTGGCGGGCGAGGAACTGCCGTTCACGCTCGCGATCTCCCTACACGCGGCGCGCGATGAGCTGCGCGACGTGCTGGTGCCGATCAACAAGAAGTACCAGCTGTCCTCACTGATCGAGGCTGCCCGATCGTTTGCCGAGAAGACCGGCCGCCGGGTGTCCTACGAATACGTGATGCTCGCCGGTGTCAACGACACCGCGCGGGACGCGCAGGAGCTGGGGCGGCTGCTCGACCGGCGGCTGGCGCACGTCAACCTCATCCCGTTCAACCCGGTCGTCGGTACGCCCTACGAGGCTCCGAGTGCGGCGGGGATCCAGCGTTTTGCCCAGCAGGTCGCGGCGACCGGGCTCAACGTGACCGTGCGCGACACCAAAGGTCGCTCGGGCGACGCGGCCTGCGGGCAACTCCGGCAGCGGCTGATGCACATCGAAGCGGGCCGGGGTCCTGCCTCAGCACCCGTGCCGGGGCCGGCTTCTGCGCCGGCTTCTGCGTGACGCTCTACGCGGGCACCTCGGGGTTCTCCTATCCGGCCTGGCGCGGCGTCTTCTATCCCGCACAGCTTTCCGGCAGCCGGATGTTTGCCTACTACGCCGAGAGGCTGAACGGGGTGGAGCTCAACGGAAGCTTCTACCGCACGCCGTCCGCGGCCGCGCTCGCGAAGTGGCGCAGCGAGGCGCCGCAGGGCTTCCGATTCTGCTTCAAGGCGCACCGCGGCCTGACCTACTCGGCGGATGCCTTCGACAAGGTGGGCCTGGCGGAGAGCGTTGGAGCGCAGCTCGGCTCGCTTGGTCCCGCCCTGGGTCCGGTGCTGCTCCAGTGGCCGCCCGTGCGCAAGCGCGACCCCGGGCTGCTCGACGCGGTTCTGGCGGCTCTCTCCCTGCCGGCGGCGGCCGAGTTTCGGGACCCCTCATGGTTCGACGCAGAGGTGTATGCGGTGCTGCGCCGCCGCTCGTGCGCCCTGGTGGTGACCGACGAGGAGAAGTGGCCCCAGGCGCCGAGCGTCGAGACGGCGCCGTTCGCGTACTACCGGCTGCGGCGAGACTACGGGCACGGCGAGCTCGATCCGTGGATCTCGCGGCTGCGCGGCGAAGCCCGCGACCGCGACGTGCACGTTTATTTCAAACACGAGCCGGAGGCGCCGGGGCGGGCGCTGCGGGTGTTGGGGGCGGTGCCGGCGGCGGAGGCGTAGGCGGCGGAGGCTCAGGCCAGCCCGCACCGGCGAACGCGTGTGGCAGGCGCTCGGGCAACTCTGCATCCGCAGGCGAGTGCGCTCGCCGCGCCTTGGGCTGTACGCCCAGCCTTTACAAGCACTATTGACACCGCTCCCGGAGCCCGCGAACCTAGAGCGACACCTCCCCCGGGTGGGCGGCTCTGGCGGAGGGAAACTCAGGGTGGAGCAATGACCCCGGTCTCGTTGGCGGGACCGCGGGTCGCGCCGGAGCGGGTCGGCCGAGCGGGTCGCGCCGAGCGGGTCGCGCCGGAGCGGGTCGCGCCGAGCGGGTCGCGCCGGAGTTGCTTGACTAGGCCACCGCTTG
>CAZHAC010000314.1:0-2839 GCA_964529765.1 uncultured Actinomycetes bacterium | reverse complement strand
GTCGAGCACGACGATCCGCGCCTGGTCGAGCTGTTCGAAGAGGCGCGGACGGCGCGCCGGCGATGGGAGGCGGAGCATGCCGGTCAGCATTCATAGAGCTCGCCGCCTGCGCGGCCGGGTCAGGGTTCCCGGCGACAAGTCGATCTCCCACCGTGCGCTCATACTGGGTGCCCTGGCTGACGGCGAGACTGCTGTCAGCAATCTCTCGACAGGGGAGGACGTGGCCTCCACCGCCGCCTGCCTGGACAAGCTCGGCGTCCGGTTCACCGAGGGCACGGTGCGCGGTGTCGGCCTGAACGGATTGCGGCGATCGGAGGCGGCCCTCGACTGCGGCAACTCGGGCACCACGATGCGGCTCCTGGCCGGGCTCCTGGCCGGGCAGCCGTTCGAGAGCGTCCTCATCGGCGACGCGTCGCTGTCCCGCCGTCCGATGGACCGGGTGGTGGCTCCGCTCCGCGAGATGGGCGCCGCAGCCGAGACCGGGCCTCCGCTGCGTGTCGGCGGCCGAACCCCGCTCCGAGCGATCGAGTACCGGACGCCGGTGCCGTCGGCGCAGGTCAAGTCAGCGGTCCTGCTGGCGGGCCTGTTCGCGGACGGGGAGACGGTGGTCGAGGAGGCGGTACGCACCCGCGACCACACCGAGCGGATGCTGCGAGCGATGGGGGCAGACGTCGACGTGTCCGGAACCCACGTCCGGCTGCGACCGCCTCAGGCGCTTAGCGCGCGACCCTTCATTGAGGTGCCGGGCGACCTCTCCGCGGCCGCCTTCTGGCTGGTGGCTGGTACGGTCCACCCGGACGCGCGGATCGAACTGCCGCGGGTCGGCGTCAACCCGACCCGGGCGGCCCTGCTCCAGCTCTTGCACGCCACCGGCGCCTGCGTCGATCGGACCGACATGCCCGATCCCGTGGAGCCGGTCGCCGACCTGGTCGTGAGCAGCGCGCGCGAGGCGCGGCCGGTGACGATCGCTGGCGAGCTGGCGGCGGAGGTAATCGATGAGCTGCCCGTGCTGGCGGTGCTGGCCGCGACCATCCCCGGCGAATCCCGGATCAGCGGTGCGCGTGAGCTCCGGGTCAAGGAGTCGGACCGGATCGCGGCGATGGCGGCGGGTCTGGCGGCCATGGGCGCGGCGGTCGAGGCGCTCGAGGATGGCTGGGTCATCAAGGGCGGGCGACCGCTCGAAGGGGCGCGCGTGGACTCCTGCGGCGACCATCGCGTGGCGATGGCCCTGGCGGTGGCGGGGCTGGTGGCCGAGGGCACGACCGAGATCGAGGGTGCCGAGTGCGTCTCCATCAGCTATCCGGGTTTCTGGAAGGACCTCGAGGCCCTTTGCCAGGCCTGAGCGTGAGCATCGAGGCCGGCATCGATGTGGTTGTGCTCGAGCTGCGCGAGCTCGAGGTGACCGAGCCGCGACAGGACTTCACGCCGGTGGTCGAGAAGGCCATCGAGGCGGCTCGCGAGGGGCGCGTGCCCGGCGTCGAGTTCGCCCGGGCGCTTTTCCGCCGCTTCCACATCGATCCCACGAAGACCCGGCCCTCGAGCGAGGCGCTCCTGCGTCGGGCCCTGCGCGGGGAGCCGTTTCCGCGGGTCAACTCCTTGGTCGACGTCGCCAACGTGATGTCCCTGCTCGCCCAGTCGCCGGTCGGGCTCTACGACCTGGCGCGCACCGAGGGTCCTCTCAACATTCGGGTTGGCGCCGAGGGCGAGGGCTACGAGGGGATTCGCAAGGGCTGGGTCAACGTTGAGGGCAGGATCTGCGTCGCCGACGCCCTCGGCCCGCTGGGCAATCCGACCTCGGATTCAGCGCGGACGATGATCACAACCGATACCGAGCGGGCCGCCTGGGTCTGGTTTCTGCCCGTCCAGGAGGCGGTTGTCGACCGGACCGCGGAGCTGGTCGCCCGCTACGGTCGCGGACTGATCTCGCTGGTCCAGCCATGATCACGATCATCGGCGGCGGCGTAGCGGGTGCCTCCCTGGCCGGCGCGCTCACACGGCGGGGGCGTCACGACGTCACCGTATACGACCCGCTGCCTTCCGGATCGGGCTCGACGCCGCGAGCGCTCGGCGGCTTTCGGACGCAGCACGGCAGCGCTCTCAACATCGCGCTCTCGCTGGCCTCCCGGCCCTGGTTCGCCGAGCGCGCGGAGCGGGTGGCCTTTCAGCCCCACGGTTACCTGTACCTGGCGGAGGACGCAGACGTGGCTGTGGAGCTCGCGCGGCGGGCCGAGTTCCAACGTGCCTGCGGGCTGCCGATCACGCATCCTGACCCGTGGTCGCTGATGCCCTTTCTCGACTCGGACGCCTACGTGGCGACCAACTTTTGCGAGCTGGACGGAGTCTACGAGCCGCGCCTGATCCATAGGGCGATGGTGGGGGAGGCAGAGGCGGCAGGCGCGCGGTTTGCCTGGGGCCAGGCGGCGCCGGCCGAGGTGATCGAGCGCTCGGAGGCGGTCGTGGTGGCGGCGGGCGTCTGGTCGCCGGAGGTGGCGGCGGGACTCGGTGTCAATCTGAACGTGACGCCGCTGGAGCGGGCGGTCTGGGAAGTGGGGCCCTTCGAATGGCTGGAGGGACTGCGGGTGCCGATGACGCTGGAGGCAGGGTCGGGCTATCACTTCCGGGAGCGGCGGGGCTCACTGCTGGTCATGGGCCCCGGTGATCAGCACGCCTGGGGGCACTTCCGAGACTGGCTGGCTCGGCGCCTGCCGATGGCCGCGGTTGAGCAGCCGTTCGATTCCTGGACCGGGTCGTACGAGGTCACCTTCGATCATCATCCGCTGGTGGGCGAGACTTCGAGGCCGGGCGTTTGGGCGTGCTGCGGCTTCTCCGGCCATGGCGT
>CAZHAC010000313.1:0-2883 GCA_964529765.1 uncultured Actinomycetes bacterium | reverse complement strand
CCTTGCTCTCAACGATTTCCTTCTTCATCTGCGCCGCCGTGTCGATCGGAGGCGCGCTCCTCGCCGCCCTGACCGGCGCGCGCGCGCAGCGCGTCACCGGCCTCTTCGCCGTCGCGATCGGCACGGCCGCCATGCTGGCGCTGCTGTCGGCCGGGTTCGCAGCTCTCGTCGAGCTGGTCGCGGTTGGCGCTTCGGCTCTGCTCATCGGCCTGTCGCGCTCGCCGGCGCACGCCGTGCTCAGGCGCGATCGTCTGCAACCGGCGTGGCCGGCGCAGCTCGCCGCGGCCGGCTGCGCGCTCCTCTTCGCCCTGTTCGCCTACGCCGCCTGGCGGGGCGGTGTGGTGTCCGGCTCGTATCCGGGCGGCTTGTTCAACAGCGCGGCGGTCGCACGCCTCCTGCTCGACCGCGACGGCCTCGCCGGCGTGGCGCTGGGCGCGATTCTGCTCACAGCCGTGGCTGGGGCGGCAGCGTCCTGGCGGGTGAGGCGAAGATGAGCGCAGCCGCAGTCCTGATGGTGGCGGCCGCGCTCGCCTGCACCGGCCTGCTGGCCGCGGTCTGGAGACCGGACGTCACCGGCGCCCTTACCGGCCTGCCAGTGCTGGCCGCCGGGCTCGGCCTGGCGGGAGCCGGCATCTCCCGCTACGCGACCGCATCCGGCCCTTCGGCCGCCGGCCAGGAGCTGGCGGTCGCCGCCGCAGTGGCCGGCTTCGGGCTGGTCGCGCTGGTCGCCGCGCTGGCCGGCGGCGGAGCCGCAGTCTCGCGGACGGAGGAAGAGGAGGGGCGGCGAGCAGCGGCGCCTACGCGTAAGGGCGCGCGGGTCGGAGGTAGGCGGCGCTGAGCGGCATTCTTCTCGCCACCGCATCGGGAGCGGCTTCAGCCGCCTCGGCCGTTCACAGGAGCACAGGCTTCGACCCGGCTTCGACTCTGGGCTGGTCGGTGCCGCTCCTCCTGTTGGCACCCCTTCTGACCTTCGTGCTCATCGTCTCCGGCGTCCGCGCCCGGCGGGC
The DNA here is from genome assembly GCA_964529765.1 of uncultured Actinomycetes bacterium. Taxonomy (GTDB): domain Bacteria; phylum Chloroflexota; class Dormibacteria; order Dormibacterales; family Dormibacteraceae; genus CAZHAC01. Next base: position 1,876 of record CAZHAC010000313.1, on the reverse strand, counting down.
GACCAGCAACACGGCGATCCTCGGCCTGGTCGTGACCCTGGCCGACGTCGTCCTGGTCGGCTGGGCCCGCTACCGCGCTTCGTCGCCCTATGTCGTGACCTACCAGTGGATCAACGTACCGGTCTCCTTCAGCGGCGCCACCCAGTTCCAGGGATTCGGCATCGACATCTCGCTGCGGGTCGACCATCTCGCGCTGGCCGGCGCGGCGGCGCTGCTGCTGGCGTCCTTGGGAATCACGACCTGGCATCGCTCGGCCAGCCGCGGCGAGGCTGGACCGGCGCGCTTCCATGCCCTGCTGATGCTGGCCGTGGGCGCGGCCCTGGGAATCCTGGTCTCCGGAGACCTGGGAGCGCTATCCGCGTGGTGGGGACTGTGCGGCGTCGCGAGCTACCTGCTGCTCGCCCACCGCTTCGGCACCGACGCGGCCGGGCGGGCTTCCCAGCTCGGGCTCGCGCTGCCCTTCGCCGGCGATGTGGCGCTCTGGTGTGCGGTTGCCGTCCTGTATTCCCGCTTCGGCCAGCTCACCCTGGACAAGCTCGTCGCACCCGGCCTTCTCCACAACAGCTATGGAGCGGGGCTCAAGTCGGTCGGCGTGGCGGCGGTGTTCTTCGGGCTGGCGGCGCTCGTGCGCGGCGGCGTGTTTCCCTTCACCGCCTGGCAGACCGCCCTCGAGGCGCCTCCGGCGGCCGCGGCCTGGGTGCAGGCGGCGTGGCCGCTGATTGCGCTCGTGGTGCTGGTCAGGGTGCTGCCGATATTCGATGCCTCGGGCCCGGAGCCGTACCGCATCCTCGCCTACCTCTGCGCGCTCGCCGTGATCGGCGGAGCGGTCTTCTCGCTGCTGGTCAACGATCTCCGGCGCTCGGTCGCCTGGGCGGGCGCCGCGCTCGTTGCGCTCGGCCTGCTCGGACTGGGCCAGCCCGGCGCTCTGGCGACCTCGGTGGCGGGGATGCTGGCCTTTTGCCTGGGTCGCCCCGTCGTGGCGGGCGCCTCCTGGTCGATCGCGTCGGCAATGCAGTCAGGCGACCTGGCGGACATGGGCGAGGCGTGGCAGCGGATGCGCCGGACCTCACTCGCGTACCTGATCGGTGCCATAGGGCTGGCGCTGGCGTTCGTGCCCAAAGCCGCGGCCCGCGCCGCCTCCGGCTGGGGCGGTTCCTGGTTCCTGGGCGTCGCCCTGGTCCTGATCGGAGCCTCGCTGCTCCGGCCATACGGGGCGGCGGCCTACGGCAAGTTGCGCCGGCGGCGCGCCTTCGAACCGACCCGCATCCGCGAGCTCGCCCGCGGGGCGTCCGCGTCCTTACTGGCGCTTGCGATCGGGTCGGCGCTGGCGACCGTGCTCGCCTTCTTAACACCCTGGGTTGCCTGGTTCGGAGGGTCCGGTCATCCTGCTGGCGTGGAACAGATGTTCGTTTGGCTCGGGCTGGCGCTCGTCGGGTGCGCGGCCGGGTTCTTCGGCGGTGGCTTCCAGCGTGACCTGGTTATCGGCTGGAGCGGGCGCACGCAGGCGCTGGTGGCGGCCTATTCGGGGCTGGCCTTGATCGCCTCCGACCGCTTCCTGCGCCAGCCGGTGCTGGGCATCGTCGGCGCAATCGAGGGGATCGTGGTAGAGGCCGGGGGGTCGGCTCTTGGGCGGCTGCTGGCCCGCGGTGGAGGCTGGGTGCGGTCGTATCTCGTGCAGACCGGCGGCGGCGCGCTCGGCTTCGCCGTGCTCGCGATCGCCGTCGCGGCGGCCCTGATCGGCCTCCTGGCGGGGAGCACGCGATGAGAGCCCTCGTGGCCAGCCTGGCGGCGATCTTGCCCTCGCCGTCGCCCTCTGGGTCCCCCGGCGTCTTCGCCGTCAACCCCTTCACCTTCAGCTTCCTGCTGAGCACGATCA
>CAZHAC010000312.1:0-2888 GCA_964529765.1 uncultured Actinomycetes bacterium | reverse complement strand
GGCGGTCTCCAGGTCGAGTCCGAGCTCGGCCAGCCGGTCTTCCATCAGGCCGTGGTGTCCGGCGGCACGTACTCGCCAAAGACGCCACGCAGTACCTCGCAGCACTCGCCAATGGTCGCGTAGGCGGCCAGCGCTTCCTTGAGCGGCGGCATCAGGTTGCCGGTGCCCTTGGCCGTCTCCTCGAGGCGCGCAAGCGCAGTGCCCACCCGTGCCTGGTCGCGCTCCGCGCGCAGCCTGCGCACGGCGGCGATCTGCTCCTCCTGGCTCTTGGGGCTGAGCTTCATGATCTCGACCTCGGGGCCCTCGGTCTGGAAGCGATTGACTCCGACGACGGCCCGTTCGGCAGCCTCCACTCTCTGCTGAAACCGGTACGCGCTCTCTGCGATCTGGCGCTGCATCCAGCCCGACTCGATCACTTTGACGGCGCCCCCCATCTCGTCGACGTCCGCCATGATCGCGCGGGCCTCCTCCTCCAGCCGGTCGGTCAGCGCCTCGACGTAGTAGGAGCCGGCCAGCGGGTCGGCGACCTTGGGGACCGACGTCTCGTAGGCGATCACCTGCTGGGTGCGCAGGGCCAGCTCGGCAGCCTGCTGGGTGGGCAGGCCGAGCGCCTCGTCGAACCCGTTCGTGTGCAGTGACTGCGTTCCCCCGAGGACCGCGGAAAGCGCCTCGAGGGCGGTCCGGACGACGTTGTTCAACGGCTGCTGGGCGGTCAGGCTGGAGCCCGCGGTCTGCGTGTGAAAACGAAGCATCATCGAGCGCGGGTCGCGGGCGCCGAAGCGGTCGCGCATGATCTTCGCCCACATCCGGCGTGCCGCCCGGTACTTGGCCACCTCCTCGAAGAAGTCCTGGTGGGCGTTGAAAAAGAAGGACAGCCGAGGCGCGAACTCGTCGACCGCGAGGCCCGCTTTCAGCGCCGCCTCGACGTAGGCGACGCCGTCGGCGAGCGTGAAGGCGACCTCCTGGGCAGCGGTCGACCCGGCCTCCCGGATGTGGTAGCCGGAGATCGAGATCGTGTTCCAGTAGGGGAGCGCGTCCCGGCAGTAGGCGAAGAGATCGGTCGTCAGCCGCATCGAGGCAACCGGCGGAAATATGTAGGTGCCCCGGGCGGCGTATTCCTTGAGGATGTCGTTCTGGACCGTCCCGGTGATCTGCTCCTTCGGAGTGCCCTGCCGCTCGGCGACCAGCTGATACAGGAGCAGCAGCATCGCGGCCGTCGCGTTGATCGTCATCGACGTCGAGATCTCGCTCACCGGCAGCTGGTCGAGCAGGATCTCCATGTCGCGCAGGCTGTCGATCGCGACGCCCACCTTGCCGACCTCGCCGCGAGCCATGGGGTGGTCGGAGTCATAGCCGATCTGGGTCGGCAGGTCGAAGGCGACCGAGAGCCCGGTCTGGCCGTGCTTCAGCAGGTAGCGGTAGCGCTCGTTGGACTCGCGGGCGGTGCCGAAGCCGGCGTACTGGCGCATCGTCCAGAGGCGCCCCCGGTACATGTCCTGCCGGATGCCGCGGGTGAACGGGAACTCGCCCGGCGGTGCCTCGGGGTCGCCGGCGTCGGGAGGTTCGTAGAAAGGCTTGAGGGGAAGTCCCGAGTCGTTCAGGACCTCACCGTTAGGACCGGACATCCTCCTCCAGCTCCATCAGCACGCCACCGGTCGAGCGGGGGTGCAGGAAAGCCACGCGGGTGTGACCGCCACCGCCCTCCCTCGGCGCCTTGTCCACCGTCTCCAACCCGGCTTGCTCGACGCTTTGCAGCGCGCCCGCCACGTCGGCCACCTTGAACGACACGTGGTGAATGCCCTCGCCTCGCCGGCTTATGAACCGGCCGACCGGCGAATCCTCCTCAAGCGGCTGCATCAGCTCGATCTGGACATCCCCGACCTGGAACGCACAGGCCTCCATCCGGTCCTCCTCCGCGACCCAGCGGTGCACCGGCTGCAGCCCGAGCACGTCCTGGTACAGGCGGATCGCGGCCTCCAGGTCCCTTACCGCGATGCCCAGGTGGGAGATGCGTTCGACCACGGGTCTATCTTCAGGCTTGCCCTTCTTCGTCGGGCCACGTCACCGGCACCCGCGTGGTGGCCTTGGTGAGCTCCTGCGAGGCCCTCGTGTAGCGCACGATCGTTGGCAGGTCACCCTTGAGCTTGAGCTTCCCCTGCAGCATTCCCCGGGTGGCGTCGAGCTTCTCCGTCGCCACCTCCTTCCAACGAGAGTAGGGCGCCGTGATCGCAAAGTCGCACGCGCGCGCGGCCTCGGCGGTGGTCACGGTGATGGCGCGAGCCTCGCCTTCGAAGAGGTCCATGACCAGGCCCTTGGCCTCGGGAAAGTTCTTGTCCGGCTCGGCCTCCACAACCAGGCCGACCTTCCACTTCCAGCCCTTGCCGGCCTGGCGGTAGGCCTCACTGCTGTTGATCTCGGCCCGGTATGCCTCCGCCCACTCGTCTGAGAACGCTTGGTACGCCATTGCCCCTCCTGTTGAAGGCGGTCGATTGGGCTCTACAGTAGCCGCGCTAATCGTTAAGCAGGTGGCGGTCGAACCAGCCGGCGATTCGCCGCAGCCGCTCCACCCGGCGGTCGGGCCGCCCGTTCCTCGAAAGATCGTGCGACTCGCCAGGGAAGCGTGCCATCACGACCTCCTTGCCGAGCAGGCGGAGGGCGCCGAACAGCTCCTCGGCCTGGGAGATCGCACAGCGCAGGTCCATCTCGCCGTGCAGGATCAGGAGCGGCGTTTTGATGTCGTGCACGTAGCGGATCGGTGAGCGAGCCCAGAGCGCGTCCGGGTCTGGCCACGGCTCCGGACCGAGCTCGTTGCGCCCCCAGGGCACGATGTCGTGCTGCGCGTACTCGGAGACCAGGTTGGAGATCGAGCGCATGGTGACGGCCGCCGC
>CAZHAC010000311.1:0-2891 GCA_964529765.1 uncultured Actinomycetes bacterium | reverse complement strand
TCGCCGCCGACTCGAGCCAGGAGATCGCCCAGGCCCTCCGACCAGACCGCTTCCGTTCCGTACTCGTCCCGCCAGCGCCAGAGCCGGGTGGTGAACCGGTGGAGCATGTGCTCGTGCGTAAACCCGATCGCGCCATGGACCTGGTGGGCGATGGCGGCGCCGCGGCCGGCCGCCGAGCCTGTCACCACCTTGGCCACCGCTATTCGCTTGCCGCTCGGCTCCGCCACCGCCTCCTCGACCGCCGCACCGGCCAGCGCGACCAGGCCCGCCAGCTCGGCCAGCTGCTGCTGGACGGCCTGAAAGCGATTCAGGCGCTGGCCGAACTGCTCGCGCTCGCCCGCATAGCGGACGGTGAGGTCGCGCACCCGCTCGAGAGCGCCGGCCATCTGGATCGAGCGCAAGAGCGCGCCCCGACGGCGATCGTTGTCGAGCGCCGGCATGACGCGGTCCGCGAAGTCCGACTCCGTGCCGTGGTAGGCGGAGACCCGGATGACGGCGGCGACGTCGCCGAGGTCACCTTCCTCCGCGACGCCGGCCAGCCCCGACTTCGCGATCTCGGCTTCGACGTCGCCACCCTCGCGTCCGAACACCTCGTGCGCGGTGGCCACCAGGAGGTCGCGGACCTCGCTCACCTGAGTGCTCTCGCCACGATCCCGCGCAGGATCTCGTTGGTCCCGCCGCGAAGGGTGAAGCCGGGCGCGTGGGTAACCGCCTGCCAGTAGAGGCGGCGCCACCTCTCGCCGGCGGCTTCCGGTGAGACGATCGAACGCGCGACCTCGATCACGTCCTTTTCGAACCTCGTCCCCAGGTCTTTGACCAGCGCCGCATCGACTGCAGGCGACTCCCCCGCCTGCAGACGGCGCGCGACGGCCATCGACAGGGCACGCAGCGCTCTCAGCCTCGCGAACAGCTCCCCTAGGGCGCGGGCGCCCGCTTCTCCGGGGTCATCGCCCAGCTCACGAACCGTCTCTGCCAGCAGCGGGAATGTCGACAGAAAGCGTTCGGGCCCACTGCGCTCGAAGGCCAGCTCGGATGTCACCTGCCGCCAGCCCTCGCCCTCCTCCCCCACCAGCATTTCCGAGGGAATGAAGGCGTCGCGGAAAGAAACCTCGTTGAAGTGCTCGGCGCCGGAGAGGATGCGGATCGGCCGCACCTCGATCCCCTCGCCCCGGAGATCGACGATCAGCTGGCTCAGGCCCTGATGGCGATCGCCGCTTGCGGGTGACGTGCGGACCAGCGTGATCATGAAGTGGTTGTGCTGGGCCTGGCTGGTCCAGATCTTGGCGCCGTTCACGCGGTAGCCGCCCGTGACCGGCGTGGCGGTGGTGCGAACCGAGGCCAGATCGGAACCGGCGTCGGGTTCCGACATGCCGATCGAGAAGTAGATCTGGCCGCTGCTGACGCCGGGCAGGAAGCGCTGCCGCTGATCCTCGTTCCCGAAGCGCAGGAGAAGCTGGCCGGACTGGCGGTCGGCTATCCAGTGGGCGGCGACCGGAGCGCCCGCCGCAAGCAGCTCTTCGAGGACCACATAGCGCTCGAGGAACGACCGCTCGTGGCCTCCGTATCGCTTGGGAAAGGTCATCCCCACCCACCCGCGTTCGGCGAGCCGGCGCGAAAAGGCGGGGTCGTGGCCGGAGAGCCAGGAGTCGCAGCTGGGTTCGAAAGCGCCCGCCGCCAGCTCTTCGGCGAGAAACGACCGAACCTCCGCGCGCAGCGACTCCACGGCGCTGAATCTAAAGCGTTCCGCCGGCGTGGTGGGATGGGACCGGCGGCCGGGCTCTAACTCCAGGCGGGCGCGGCGGAGGAGTCGAATCCCAGGTTGCGGGTGACCTGGCGGGCCGCCGGCGGTGGCGCGGGCGCCGAGGGCGAGCCAGCCGGCGAAGGCCCGGGCGACGGGCTGGCGGCGCTCGCGCTCGGCACGGGAATGGTCCAGAGCTGAAACGGCCCAGCACCGGCGCTGGGAGCGAAGAAAGCGATCGTGTGGCCGTCCGGCGAGAAGGCTGGACCCGAGTTGAGCCCAGGCGGCACCACGACTTGCGGGGTGCCGATCGAATAGTGGCCGGCGTCAAGCGTCGCCGCCTCGATGTCGGCCGTGTCCTGGCCGTGGCGGCAGACCATGGCCAGCATCCCGCCGTCAGGGGAGACCGCCGGCTGGCCGCAGTCGTCGTTGACCTGGGTCAGAGCGAGGCCAGCGCTGCCGGCGCGCGCCTGGATCCACACCTGTGAGTGCGCCTTGCCGGAGCCGTCGATCGAGTTCTTGGCGTAGATGAGCGCCCCGGTTTTGAGTGGAATTGGTGAGACATCGCCGCCCGTGTAGTCATTCGGGTACGTCCACTGCCGGGGCGTGGCCCGCGAGCCAGGGACCATCGCGTAGATCGCCAGGTCCACGTGGTAGTTGTTGTACGGGTCCTTTGGATCGTAGCTGTAGAAGATCGTCTGGCCGTCGGCACTGAAGCGTGGAAAGAAAGCCCAGTGGTTGCGCTCGACGACGTTGGAAGCGTTGTGGGTGAGCTGCTCCTGGACATGACCGTTGGTGTCGAGGAGGTATACGTCTGAAAAGTTGAACGCGCGTTTGACCGCAACCAGGCGGGTGCCGTCCGGAGACAGCGCCGGCTGCATCCAGCCGTCCGCGTTCGTGAGCTTCGTGAAGCTGCCGCCATGGAAGCGGTAGAGGGCGCCGCCTTGAGCCACATACATGGTTCCGGGAAGCGTTACCGCCGACGTGTTGTCGGTCGGCTGATCGACTCCCAGGTGCAGGCGTTTTTGAGCATCGAGCACCTTGTAGACCCCGATGCCGAAGCACAGCATAAGGATCACCAGCCCAGCGATGACGAGCCGGCGCGTCAAGGAAACGTCTGGTGTACCAGCGGGAGGATCAGGCTCCAGTTGGG
>CAZHAC010000310.1:0-2915 GCA_964529765.1 uncultured Actinomycetes bacterium | reverse complement strand
CGCGGCGGCGCCTACATCCTGCGCGACGAACCCAACACCTGGCACATATTCCTGCGGGCTCGCGACGACTTTCGCATCCGCACTGCCATGGAGGTGTTCGCCATCGACGAGGAGGAGGCTCGGCGCCGGATCAAGCAGACGGACGCCAATCGCGCCGCCTATGTACGGCAGCTGTATGGGCACGATTGGCTCCACCCGGCCCATTACGACCTGGTTCTCGATAGCGGCCGTTTGGGGTTCGTAGGGGCCGCTGAGGCGGTGCTGGCAGCCGTCGGGCGCAGCCGATCGCCTCACTGACCGAAAATACTGCCAATGCTTCCCAGCCAGCCTGCCCTCGTGGCCTCACCGACCTCGGGACACGACGGTTCCAGCGAGGGGGGTCGCATCAGCACGATGCGGCTGCCCTCCACGCTCGTCCTCTACAGCGTGCCGCTGATCAACGAGGTCAAGCGCCGCGGCTACAAGGGCAAGCTGACCGCTGAGCCGGCTCTGATCGACGGCGTCTGGGCGATCAAGCTGGTCTACGACGGCGAGCAGCCCCAGAACGTGCCCGAGCGCTGGCACGGCCATCGGGTTGTGCTCGAGCCCACGGCACCTACCGCGCCGGCCGCACCGGCGAAGGCATGAGCCGGTTCACCCGGGAGTCGCGCATTCGCGACATCCTCGATCAGGCGCCCGAGCGCGGACGCGATCTGCTCTATCGCTATGGGTACGACGTCGGCAATGGCTTCGTCGACGTGCTTTCCCAGTACCAGACACTGGACACGGCCTACCGAGCGGGGCGGCTTCGTGACCTGGACGAGTTCCTGGCCGAACTGAACGCTTAGCAGGCTGCTGAAAAAGTCGGGAGCGCTTCGGCGCCCATGCGGGCCATCTCCGTTGTCGGCTCGTCCGCTCCTCGCTCACGTAGCGCCGCTACGCTCGCTCCGGTGCTCCCACGCCTCCTAGGATCTGGCCCACCTGGATCACCGAATCGCTGGGCGACATTTTTCATCACCCTGCTGGCCCGTTCTGCAGGCTACAAAACGTTGCCTGCGCGCTAAGATCCCCTGCTACCGGCCCGCCCAAGACGGATTGCAGGAGAACGTCGATGCACAGCCTTAAGCCGGACGGCGACCATGGCCCTGTCTGTGTCTGCGGCCGGAGCCGCAGGGAGGCGGCGGCCTCGACCTACCGATCCCACACGGCCGTCTTCACGTTCCGGCGCTGCGCCTGTGGGCGGGAGTGGACGGAGCGCTCGGAGGGAGTCGACCTTTCGGCTCCGATCAGCGGCGACGAGGTGATCGAGGTGCACCAGGCGCTGCGCCGCTTCAAGGGGCCGATCACGGAGCTCCTGGGCCTGCCACGGGCCTGACGCGTAAACCCGTCTGCGGCGGGGGCGCGGGTTCGGGGGAAGGGCCCGCCTGGGTAGAATCGTGGCCTGCCGCTCCGGAGTAGCTCAATCGGTAGAGCAGGCGGCTGTTAACCGCAAGGTTCACGGTTCGAGTCCGTGCTCCGGAGCCATCTACTCCAAGTCGGACGCGGTCACGCCTCGGCTAAGGTGACGTCTCCACCCTTTAACGCCACGGCCTGAGTAAGGGGAAAGTCACTTGGAGTTCGACCGCTTCACGATCACGCTGCTCGTCAAACGTCCGGATGCGCCCCAGCTCGATGAGGACGCCGCGAACGCGATGCAGGACGCCCATATGGCCCATCTCGCCGACCTTCACGAGGCTGGCCACCTGCTGGCAGCCGGACCCCTCCTGGACCCTGAGTTTCGAGGCCTCTCGATTCTCAACGTGCCGCCCGATGAGGCCCGTGCGCTGAAAGAAGCCGACCCGGCCGTCCGCGCCGGTCTCTATTCGATCAAGGCGATTCCCTGGATGGTGCCCAAGGGTGCGGTCGCCTTCTCTGGCGCACGCTTCCCACGATCACTTGAGGAGGCAAGCAGTTGACCGGGGGCAGGTGTCGGGGGGTGGCGGCTTGCAATCTGGATCCGCGGTGACGGAGGCTTCCGATGTGTCAAGCGAACCATGGCCGGCGTGGGCGGCCTTCGAGGAGGACCCGGGCGACGCCGGCTCTGACCTCGTCAATCACTGGGTCAAGGTCTATTCGGCGCTGACCTCGCTCCTCGGCAGCGGTGGCTCGGTCACGGTGACCAGGGGCTCCCACTCCACCGAGCTGACCGCTCGGGAGGCGGGGGAGCGGCTCGAGTTCTGGCTGGGCGAGCTCCAGAAGCGGGAAGCCAAGCCAGCCTGACGCCTCGCTCTTCGGGAGTAAGGTCAGCAGCTACCGATTACTCGGTCCAACCCAGGCCGCCCGCCTGGTCGACGTAGAGCACGACCTTGGCGTCTTCGTTGAGCTGGCCGATCTTCGCGATCACGTCCTGGGGCACTTCGCGCACGCCTAGCGCCTCGAGCGCGGTCAGGAAGCCGTCGACTTTGCCCAGCGCGGCCAGGGCGGCGCGCATGGTCCGCTCGTCGAAGCCACCGTCCAACTTTTGCTCGAACTTGACGGCATCGAGGGACGCCTGGGCGTGCGCCAGTAAACCATCGAGCGCTTCCACCACGGCGGTCCCGCGGTCCACCTGATCACCGTACACGGAACGCTGAGTCGTCGCGGCGGCGTTGCCGCAGTCTTGTCTGCCGCAGCCGGTCAGCCGGTCGGCGGGACGGTGATGAACGGTGCCGGATCGACCGGTAGGCCGTCGATCAGGACCTCGAAATGGAGGTGGGGTCCAGTCGAGTTGCCGGTGGAGCCGACCAGCCCGATCTGCTGCCCCTGGGCTACCTTGTCGCCGCTGTGGACGGTCGCCTTGGTCAGGTGACCGTAGAGCGTGGCCCGTGCGCTCGGGTGGCCGAGGACCACGTAGTTGCCATAGCCGTAGGGATCGAACCCGGTGGCGATGACGACCCCGTCGTCAGCCGCCTGGACCG
>CAZHAC010000309.1:0-2915 GCA_964529765.1 uncultured Actinomycetes bacterium | reverse complement strand
TGGAGCTGCGCGATCGCAAGAAGGACATCATCATCTCGGGCGGCGAGAACATCTCGACGATCGAGGTCGAGCAGGCGGTTGTCTCCCACCCGGCGGTGCTCGAGTGCGCCGTGATCGCCATCCCTGACGAGAAGTGGGGCGAGGTGCCGAAGGCGTTCGTCACTCTCAAGCCTGGGCAGCAGGCGACCGAGCAGGAGATCATCGAGCACGTGCGCTCCCGCATCGCCCATTTCAAGGCGCCGAAGGCGATCGAGTTCGGTGAGCTGCCCAAGACGTCCACGGGCAAGATCCAGAAGTTCGTGCTCCGCGAGAAAGAATGGGCGGGGCGCGAGAAGAGGATCAACTGAGCGCTGGTCGGAGGGGTAGGGCTGACGGGCTTCGCCCGGCTGCCCGAAGGGGGGCACTCCCCCCTCCGCTTCAGGAGCGCCGGCTCGGGCTTTCGATCCCGACCGGCGCTCACGGGCTGTCCGAGGTGCCGGCCCTGGCGGGCCGCGCCGAAGAGCTGGGCTGGACGGACTGCTGGTCCTACGAGATCAACGGGTTCGACGCGTTCACGCCGCTCGCCGCAGCGGCTGCTGGCACCGAGCGGCTGCGGCTCGGCGTGGGGATCGCGCCCGCCTTCTTCCGGCCGCCCGGACTGCTGGCCATGCACGCGTCGGCTTTGGCCGACCTGGCGCCCGGCCGCTTCGTGCTCGGCCTCGGTTCATCGACGCCGACGGTCGTCGAGCATTGGATGGGCATTCCGTTCTCGAAGCCGCGCACGCACACAGTCGAGACCCTGCGGGCTGTGCGAGCTCTGCTGGCGGGCGAGAAGGTGGGCGGTATGCGCATCGCCCAGCCACCGGCGGAGCCGGTTCCGATCTGGATGGCGGCGCTGGGCGGCCGCATGCTGGAGGCGGCGGCGGCCGAGGCGGATGGCCTCTGCCTCTTCATGACCGGCCCGCGCTACATCCGGTCGCTGCACGAGGGAGCCGGCCGCGGCCTCGATTCCATGTGCCGGATCACGGTGATCCCGGGCGAGGACCAGGAGGCGCGGGCGGCCGCGCGCCGCCACATCGTCGCCTATGCCATCGTGCCTTTCTACGCCCGCGCGATGGCGCGGCAGGGATTCGCGGAAGAGGTCGAGGCCATCACCGCGCGCTGGGCGGCGGGCGATCGGGCGGCTGCGCCCGGCCAGGTGTCGGACGCGATGGTCGACGAGCTGGTGCTGACCGGCGACGCCGAACGGATCGCGGCGGGTATCGAGAGCTACTGGGCCGCAGGGCTCGGGTGCCCGGTGCTGGCGTTCAGTTCGGTGGGCGACGCCGGACCCGCGCAGTTCGACCGCCTGTTGGCGGAGCTAGCCCCGAGTAGGGGCTGAGGCGCACCCCTCCGTCCGCCGCTTTGCGGTCGAGTGGGAGCAGACCTTTTAACCCTTAGCCGAGGTTGCGGCGGACCAGCTTGCCGCCCTCCGTGCGCGGCAGGGAGTCGACGAAGACGAACCGGCGCGGCACTTTGAAGGCGGGCAGGTGCTCGCGAGCGAAGCTGTCGAGCTCCCCGGCCGGGGCGCTACCAACGATCCGCGCCTCCACCACCTGGCCCCAGGTCTCGTCGGGCACGCCGACCACCGCCGCATCCTCGACGCCCGGGTGGGCGCGCAGGACGTCCTCGATCTCCTGGGGCTGGACGTTCTCGCCGCCGGTGATGATGGCGTCGTCCAGGCGGCCGGCGACGACCAGCGCGCCCCGGTCGTCGAACCAGCCCGCGTCGCCGGTGCGGAAGCTGCCCCGAGCGGGCGAGGGCTGGATCGAGGGGTTCAGATAGCCGGGCGATAGGACATCGCCCCCGACCACGATCTCACCTTCCTCGATCGTGACCCGCGCCCTGGAGTGGACGTAGCCGGCGGTGCCGGCGAGCTCGGCGGCTTGACCAGGCGGCACGGTCGCGACCTGGGAGCCAGTCTCAGTCAGGCCGTAGGTCGGACAGACCGCGATGCCGAGGCGGGCCCAGTCGCGAACGCGTTCGGCGGGGGCCGGCGCTCCCCCGAGCAGGATGGCGCGCAGGCTCCGCAGCTCCTCCAGCCCGCCCGCGGCCAGCAGTCTGGTCAGCATGGTCGGGACCAGCGAGGCCAGCGTCAGTGTCTCGCGCCGGATCGCCTCCAGGACGCGCGCTTCGTCGAAACGCCGGAGCGCGACCAGGGGCTGGCCGGAAACCGCGGCCCGCACGAAGATGGCAAGCCCGCCGACATGATGCGGAGAGAGACACAGCAGCCACCGGTCCTCGTGCGTCGAGGCCAGGCTCTCCTGGCAGCCGAGTGCCGACGCGACCAGGTTCCCAGGCGTCAGCCGGACGCCTTTTGGCCGGCCGGTGGTGCCCGACGTGTAGAGCACGCAGGCGTCGCCCTCGATGCCGGCGGCGGCATCGGGCAGATCGCGGGCTTCGCCGTCCTCGATGAGCACCGCCGGCCGGGCGTCGCCGAGGATGCGGTCGATCTCGACCTGAGGAGCGCGCACCGAGATCGGCACCAGCGCGAAGCCGGCGCGCAGGCAGGCGAAAAGGAGGGCCGCGAAGCGGACGCCGGCCGGCTCGCGCACAGCCACCCGCTGCCCGGGCCGGACGCCCCGGCGCTCGAGCTGGCGTGCCCACCCGGTTGCGAGACCGTCGATGTCGAACCAGGACGCCCACATCGACCCCTCGGGGTCGACGACCGCGCGCCGCGGCCCGTCCCGGCGCGAGCGTTCGGCGAGCAGGTCCACGGTTCGCAGGGTAGCGGAGTAGGATAAACGGTGCTAGTAACTGCTCTAGGAGTGAAAACTTGAACAATCCCGCGTCGGATCCCGGCGGCACGGCCCAGCCCGGCTGGGTGCGCGCGCGAGACTACGAGGACATCCTCTACGACACCCTCGACTACGACGAGGGGCGGGTCGCCAAGATCA
>CAZHAC010000308.1:0-2919 GCA_964529765.1 uncultured Actinomycetes bacterium | reverse complement strand
AGGTCAGGCCGAGTTCGCGGGCGACCCGGCTGATCTTGGCGGCCAGGATGAAGTCGTTCTCGGTCAGGCCCCCCGCTGCGTGCGTCCAGAGCATCACCCGGACGCGGCCCCAGCCGACCATCAGGTCGGGGTGATGACCCTCCTCTTCGGCGACCGGTGTGATCGCGTTCACGAAGCCCACCGCGGACACGAAGTCTTTGCTCCGGAATCCATGCCAGAGCTGCTCGTGGTCACCGGCTTCCTCGATCGCCCAGCCCTCGTCGAGCTGGTCCAGCAGCGGGCGGATCTGCTGGGCGTCAAGCGGTGGAGTGCCTCCCTCGCAGGGAACACAGTGTCGCTTTTCGAGTGCCTCGGCCATGTGCCGAGGTTATCGTGCTCCGCGCTTCAAAGTTGACCGGCGAAGTGACAGGCCGCTCGGTGGCCGGTGCTCTTCTCGTCGAGCGGCGGTTCCTGCTCGGAGCAGATCGGGAACTGGGCGATCGGGCAGCGGGTGTGGAAGCGGCAGCCGGTGGGCGGATTCACCGGGGACGGGATCTCGCCCTTCAGAAGGATCGGCTCACGCTGCGCCTCGAGGTCGGGATCGGGGATCGGGATCGAGCTCAGCAGCGCCTTCGTGTAGGGGTGAAGGGGGTTGCGATAGATCTCCTTGGAGTCGGCGATCTCGACAATCTTGCCGAGGTACATGACCGCCACCCGGTCCGAGATATGGCGCACGACCGAGAGGTCGTGAGCGATGAACAGGTACGTCAGGTGGAACTGGTCCTGCAGGTCCTCGAGCAGGTTCACGATCTGCGCCTGGATCGATACGTCGAGGGCGCTGATCGGCTCGTCGGCGACGACGAACGTCGGGTTGAGGACGAGCGCCCGTGCGATGCCGATCCGCTGCCGCTGGCCGCCGGAGAACTCGTGCGGGTAGCGGCTGATGAAGTTGGGATTCAGGCCGCAGGTCCTCATCACCTCGCGCACCCGCTTCTCCCGCTCCTTGCCGCGCGCCAGTCCGAAGTTGGTCAGCGGCTCGGCGATGATGTCGCCGACCGTCATGCGCGGGTTGAGGGACGCGTAGGGGTCCTGGAAGATCATCTGCATCTGCTGCCGCATCTTCCGCAGCTTCTCGCCCCGCATCGGGACCAGGTCGCTGCCGTTGAAGTAGACATGCCCGGCCGTCGCCGGCTGCAGCTGAGCGATAACGCGGCCGAGCGTAGACTTCCCGCACCCAGACTCGCCGACCAGCCCCAGCGTTTCGCCCGCCCTGACCTCGAAGGAGACCCCGTCGACCGCCTTGACCGACTGGCCACCGAACAGGCCGGATCCGATCGGGAAATGCTTCACCACGTCCTCGACCCGGACGAGGGCGATCTGCTTGGTGGCCGAGGGTGCCGCGGCCGCCTGGCTCTGGGCCATCAGCTGGTCGCCTCTTGACCGGCGAGCGCATTCTTCATGAGCACCCAGCAGCGCGCATCCTGGCCCGGTCCGACCTCTTCCAGGGGCGGCTCCGGCTCCTGCAGGCAGCGGTCGACCCGGAAGCGGCAGCGGGGATGGAACTTGCAGCCCGGCGGCGGGTTGTTCAGGTCGGGGGGGAGGCCCGCGATCGTCAGCAGCTTCTCGTGCCTCGTCTCGTCGATGCGCGGGATCGACTGCAGGAGCGACCACGTGTAGGGGTGCTGCGGGTTCCTGAAGATATCCCGGGTCGCCCCCTGCTCGACCACCCGCCCGGCGTACATGACGATCACGCGAGTGCAGAGGCTGGCGACGACCGCCAGGTTGTGGGTGATCAGGATGATCGCCGTCCCCATCTCCCGGTTGAGGTCACGCAGGAGCTCGATGATCTGGGCCTGCACGGTCACGTCGAGAGCGGTCGTCGGCTCGTCCGCAATGAGCAGGGAAGGCTCGTTTGAAAGCCCCATCGCGATCATCGCTCGCTGTCGCATCCCGCCGGAAAACTGGTGCGGATAGTCGTTGACACGATGTTCGGCGGCCGGAATCCGAACCTGCTTGAGCAGAGGCACCACGCGACTCTCCGCCTGCCGCTTGTCGAAGCGCTCGTGCGCGAGCATCGCCTCTTTGATTTGGAAACCGACTTTCATGACCGGATTGAGCGACGTCATCGGGTCCTGGAAGATCATCGCGACGTCGTTGCCGCGAAATTCGCGCAGATCTTCGTCGTTCAATTTGGTGACGTCTTTGCCGTCGAACATGATGCGGCCGCCCACGATGCGGCCGGGTTCGGGGATGAGGCGCAGGATGGAAAGCGCCGTCACCGACTTGCCGCAGCCGGACTCGCCGACGATGCCGACGGTCTCGCCTTTGTTGACTTCGAAGCTGACCCCGTCGACCGCCTTGACCACGCCGCCGGACGTGAAGAACTGGGTCTGGAGGCCCTCGACTTTGAGGAGCGGTGCCAGGTTTACCTCTTCATTCGGGGGTCTAGGGCGTCGCGCAGCCCGTCCCCTAGGAAATTCAAAGCCATCAGGGTAATGGAGAGTACTAGAGCGGGGAAGAGAGTGATGTGTGGGGCGAGCTGGAGGCTCCTGAAGCTTTCCGAGAGCATCGCGCCCCAGCTCGGCGTGGGCGGTGGGACGCCCTGGCCGAGGAAGGACAGAAAAGCCTCGAACAGGATGGCGGCCGGAATCGTGTAGGTGGCCTGCACGATGATCGGGCCGAGCGCGTTCGGGAAGATGTGCCGGAAGATGATCTGCAAGTTCTGGGTGCCGGAGGCGCGCGCCGCCTCCACGAACTCGCGCTCACGCAAGCTCAGCGTTTGACCACGCACCAGGCGAGCCATGCCGACCCAGGCGGTGAGAGTGATGGCGGCGATGATGTTCCAGAGCCCGCGCCCGCCACCGTTCGTATAAGCGGCCACGATGACCACGAAGATCATCGCCACCAGCAGGTCGGGAATCCCGTACCAGATGTTGATCA
>CAZHAC010000307.1:0-2931 GCA_964529765.1 uncultured Actinomycetes bacterium | reverse complement strand
GGTAGGCGAGGTGGGAATCGAGCACATCGGCTGACCAGACTCTCCAGTCCTCGAATGTCTGATCGAGAAGCTCCGGCATCTTCAGCCGCCGCGCCGTCTCCAAGAGGAGGACGCCGGAGGGCGGAGCGCCGGCCGCCTGGTCGAGCGTGACCACGCGAGTCTCGCGCCGTTGAAAGTTCGAGAAGAGCGCGAACAGCATTGAGATCACCAGCGCGACGGTGCCCAAGCCGGTGCCTGCCTCTATGAGCACCACGAGGCGCGAGGCGGCGCTGGTGGGCACGATGTCGCCGAATCCGATCGTCAGCAGAGCGACCCCGGAGAAATAGAGCGCCGTACCGAACCCGTTTGGCGGCGGCTGCAGCTGCTCGCGAATGGCCCACAGGATCATCGCGTAGCCGAAGGCCAGAAAGACCACCCAGATGACGAGCAGTCCGATGACGATGCTGGGCGCGAAGCTGCCGAGAATGCTCTCTCGCCGCTCCGCTCGGACGCGCAGGCCGATCCAGCGCCAGGCCGGCCAGGCGTTGAGCAGGACCAGGTTGCTGATCCGCCAGCTGCCAGGCGAGGGCCGCGGAACCACCACCGACACCAGCAGGTCGTAGAGGACAGCGGCTACCACCGCTGTACCGCCGGCCAGAAACAGCCCGCGCACGACCAGGTCGAGCATCACTCGCAGTATCCGCTAGTGGCGGACACGCCTCGACCAATTCGAGCCCCGGCAATTTGTCGGCGGCAGCCGTGATTTGTCTTCGCTCGCGCACGAAAGCGAGCCAAAACGCCGGATCAACGCGGCCTGTGCATCCGTACTTTGCACGGCGCTTTGGGCGTCGTGGCGTTCCTTCTGGCGGGCATCCTCAGCTTCGGCGCCGCCGCCGAAGCACCGGCTCCGGCGTACACCCCGGGCGAGGTTTTCCCCCTCGACTTCCCAGATCCCATGGTCATTCGCGCGGGCGATGCTTACTACGCCTACGGAACGCAGACGCCTTGGGAGATCCGGGGCATCTTTCCGATCCTCCGCTCAACAGACCTGCGCCACTGGGTGTACGTCGCCGACGCGCTACCGGCCAAGCCGGGCTGGGCCTACAGCGACCTCTGGGCTCCCAATGTCGTCGAGCGCGACGGTACTTTCTACCTCTACTACTCGGCGGCTCCCGGCCCGGGCTACGCCGACCACTGTGTGGCGGTGGCCACATCGTCAAGCCCGACCGGACCGTTTCAGGACCGCGGTCAGATAGCCTGCGGCGACGACCACGTACACGGCTACATCGACCCCAACGTGCTGCTCGACGACTCGGGCGCCTACCTCTACTTCTCAGTCGACTTCCCGATCCATTCGATCTCGATGATGCGACTCACCCCGGACCTGCTCAGGGCTGACGGTCCGCGTAGCGAACTCCTTGGCGTTACCCAGTCGTGGGAGCACGGGAACGACTACACGACGGTCGAGGGTCCGTTCGTGGTCGCCCAGGACGGGGTCTACTACCTCTTCTATTCCGGTAACGACTGGCAGCACGACTACGCGATGGGTTACGCGACCTCGACGTCTCCAAGCGGTCCGTTCACGAAGTCGGACAACAATCCGGTGCTGACGGGAGGTGGGGAGCGGGGACCGGGTGGGGGCTCGCTCTTCAGGGCCGACGGCCGCTGGCTGCTCGCCTACCACGCGTGGGGGACAAAGGGACGGACACTGCACCTGGCGCCGATCTGCCTCGACAGCGGCCAGCTCAAGGTGCGCTGCTAGGCATACAGAACAGCCCGGCCAGGCGCACCTGACCGGGCTGCGACGGAAGGCTCCGGGTTTTAGACCACGGCCTCCTCGGAGATGCCGAGGTCGACGCCCTTGCCAAAGCGGCTGGTCATCCCCAGGTACTCGCCCATCTGGTGGTGGTAGGGGACCCCGGTGAAGTTGTGGTGGCTCTTGGTCGGGACCGGGAAATCAGCTGAGTACTCACGCTCCTGGAGCTTGATGTACCCGTGCTGCTTGGACTCCTTGAGATCCCTCAGCATCTCGCTCATCCCGTAACCCATCGCGTGCTGGGCGGCCAGGGTGATGAAGATGAACTTCACTCCCATTTGCGCGAGGTCGTCCCAGGTCATCGGGTCCTTCTCGTTCATCCACTTGAAGGAAGACGAGTAGTTGAAAGCGAAGCGAGCGTCTGGGAAGCGCTTGCGCACTTCCTCATGGAACTTTTCGGTCATCCCGCGCTCAGCGGTCGGGAACTCGCACCAGATCAGGTCCGGCACGCCGGAGTCGAGATAGCGGCAGGCGCGATCGACGGCGAGGTCCATGCCCCGCAACGACTCCGGCGCCTCAGTGGCGGAGACGCCGTCGGTCCGGGAGATGATCACGAAGTCCTCGTGCCCGAGGTCGTCGGCGACCGCGCGCATCATCTTCAGCTTGGCGATGTACTCGTCGGCCGAGACGAGCGCCTTGCCCGCAATGTGCCCGCACCGCTTGGGCATGACCTGGTCCTCGATGTGCGCGGCGGCGATGCCCGCGTTGACGTAAAGCTCAGTCGTCCGCTGGACGTTGAAGACATTCCCGTAGCCGACGTCCATGTCGGCGACCACCGGCGGGATGTGGAGGTGGACCGGCGCGGCGCCATGTTCAGGGTCGCCGAGCGCCATGGTGAGCTGGAACTTGCGAAGAGCGGAGACGATGCGCCGCCCGCCGTCGGCGATCTCGACGCTGGAGTAGATGTCCATGTCGGTCGTGCCGAGGTGGCCGATGGCGAATGAGTAGCCGCTGAAGTAGACGGCGTCGAAGCCGAAATACATGACCAGCTCAGCGCCGTGGGGATCGAAGACGCCAGGACCGAAGACGTAAGGCTTGTCCTCCATCATCTGGCGCAGCCGGGTGCTCTGGTTCTCCCAACGCGTGACCGGCACCTTGTAACCGGGTGGGAGAAGCGGGGTGGTCCTGAGATCCAT
>CAZHAC010000306.1:0-2936 GCA_964529765.1 uncultured Actinomycetes bacterium | reverse complement strand
AGCGCATCGCGATGTGGCTTGGACGTGCCGGCCTCGGTCGCTCGCATGAATGCGGTTCCAAGCTGAGCCGCGGCTGCGCCTGCCGCGAGCACTCCGGCGATCCCGTAGCCATTGCCAATGCCACCGGCGCCAATCAGCGGAACATCGACCCGGGCGCGGACCAGCTGCAGCAGCGCCAGCAGCCCGAATTCGCCGGCTCCGTCGCCGTCGACGAACGTCGATCGATGGCCACCCGCCTCTACGCCCTGGACGATGAGAGCATCGGCGCCGGCACTGGCGGCAGTGACGGCGTCGTCCGGATCAGAGACGGTAACCCACACTGCCGACCCTGCGGCCTGGATCCGGGCAATGACTTCTGCCGCTGGACAGCCGAAGGTGAAGCTAACGACCGCCACCTTCTCGGCGATCACCAGGTCGATCTTGGCCGCCCAGTCGTCGTCATCCCACCGCGGATCGCCGATCGGTACCCCAGCACGCTCGGCTTCCAGCTTGACCTCGGCCACATACGCTGCGACAGCCCGCTCGTCGACACCCTCCTTTGACGAAGGGCTAAAGATGTTGACCCCGAACGGCTTATCCGTCGCCTCTTTTACCGCCCGGATATCCTCCGCGGCGGCGCTCGAACTCTTGTAGCCCACTCCCAGCTGACCGAGGCCGCCGGCGTTCGAAACGGCAGCCGCCAGAGCCGGAGTCGACGGGCCGCCGGCCAGGGGCGCGAGTACGATCGGCTCCGCGAGATCGTCAGGCGAGAAACTCATTTCACGACTCGATCACTACCAGCTTCCTGATGCAGCTGTCCTCGGGTTCTTGTGTGAAAGTCGCCAACCGCTTCACTGATTCGCTAGGCTCCTTTGATGCCTGAAGTTGCCCAGCGTCAGGTAAGACCTAAACGCACTCGCTCTCGACCCCGCCGGGGAGCCGACATAGCCGTCATCGGTGCGGGACCGGCTGGTCTCGCGGTGGCGGGTGCCGCCCGCCGGCACGGCCTGGACGCCGAGATCCTGGAGGCCTCCGGCTCGGTGGCGACCAGCTGGCGGAGCCACTACGACCGCCTCCATCTCCACACCACACGCCGGCTCTCGGGTCTTCCCGGCCGTCCAATCCCCTCGCGCTACGGGACGTGGGTATCGCGTGACGACTTCGTCGCCTACCTCGAGGACTACGCCCGGGCGATGGACCTGCGCATCCATTTCCAGACGAGAGTCGAACGGGTCGAGTCCGGACGCGAGGGCTGGACGCTCCGCACCAACAAGGGGGACGTGACGGCTCCCAACGTCGTCGTCGCGACCGGCTACAACCACACGCCCCACATCCCCGACTGGCCAGGTCGCGGGAGCTTCACCGGCGAGCTTATTCACTCATCCCGCTACCGCAATCCGGAGCCTTTCCGCGGTCGCGATGTGCTCGTGGTCGGATCCGGCAACTCCGGCGCCGAGATCGCGGCCGACCTCAGCCAGGGCGGTGCCGGGCACGTATGGATATCGATCCGCACGCCACCCAACATCGTGCGCAGGAGCGTCGGGCCACTCGCCAACCAGCACCTCGGCATTGCGGTCCACCGCCTGCCGGTCGGTTTGGTCGACGCGATCAGCCTCTTCCTGCAGAGGGCCGCGATCGGGGACCTGCGGCCCTATGGAGTCGAGCCGCCGGCCAAAGGAGCGTTCTCGCGCATCCTCGAGGACGAGCAGATCCCCCTGATCGACGTTGGTTTCCTGGCCGAGCTCAAGGCGGGCCGGATCCAGGTCGTCCCGGGGGTCGAGAGGGTGGACGGGGATTGGGTGATCGCCGGGACCCACCGTGTGCGCGCCCAGGCGGTTATCGCGGCGACCGGATACAAGCGCGGCCTCGACGACCTGGTCGGGCATCTCGACGTGCTCGCCCCCAACGGGCGGCCGGCGGTGCACGCCCCGGACGCCAATCCGAACGCGCCCGGCCTCTACTTCATCGGCTACACGAACCCGATCGTCGGCAACCTGTACGAAGTCTCGCGGGTCGCCGAGCGCCTCGCCCTTTCGCTGGCGCGCGTCTCACAGCACGGGGTCTTGGCCACCGCCCCCTCTTGACCGCGCACGGCGGTCATCCCAACGCCGGCCCTCAACAGCCGCGTGATGGAGGCGCGCTCGTCGCGACCCAGCCGAAGAAAGGCTGACAGTCGAAGACCGGTCCCGCCGGGTCGTCGGCGGCGGCCGCACCGTCGGCCGCAGACGCTGACTCGTCGAGCTGCGACCGTAGGGCCGATGCGCGACGCTCGTAGCGCTCCGCCTCGCCCTCGCGTCCACACGCCCGGAGCAGGAAGGCGTGCCTTTCGAGGTTCCAGAGCTTGCGCTGCCGATCGCGAGCCTCGGCCGGCGAAAGCCGCACCAGGCTCCCGAACCGCTTCTCGGACAGGAGCAGCGCGTCGGGCAGACGTTCGGAGATCACGTACAGGTCGGTGAGGGTCTCTCGGACCGCCGAGACCATCTCCGGCCGGCCGGCCATGTCCCAAAGGTCGCGGGCGCGACTGAGCAGCGCCTCGGCTTCCGCGAACTCGCCCTGCCTGACCTTGGCAGCTGCCAGCCCGCAAAGCGGGTAGCCCAGGCCGGGATGGAGCGGTCCGGCGGCGGCCTCAACACTCGCAAGCGCGTCGCGATAAACCGCGTCCGCTTCGGACAGCCGGCGCTGCTCGCGCAGGAGCCAACCCAGCGTGCATAGTGCATAACCAGCTTCCAGCGATTCCGAGCCGTGCGTCCGGATGCGTGACTCCAGCCGCACCCGCGCCTCGACCTCGGCCTCTGTGTAGCGGCCGAGCCGCCCGAGGAGCAGGATCAGCTCGTTGCGCCAGGCATGGCTCTCCTCGCGATCGGGCCCAAGCTCTGCCGTTCGCAGGCGGACGAGCTCGGCCAGGACGGGAACCGACTCGTCGAAGTGCCGCCGCTGCCGGAGGACCTGGTAGCGAC
>CAZHAC010000305.1:0-2950 GCA_964529765.1 uncultured Actinomycetes bacterium | reverse complement strand
GGCCCGCGACGGCGCCTGGGTCGCCCAGGTGCCCTACTTCGGCGGTTCCAAGGTCGCCGATTACAAGGCCAACGCCAAGCCGGCCATCGTTCTATTGCGGCCGAAGTCGTTCGAGGCTTCGGAGACCGGCGGCGAAGCGCGCGTCGAGCAGGTGGACGTCGCCCCCGGACCCAATTCCAAGCGCGCCCGCATTAGCGATCGCGTGGTCGAGGCGGGGGAGAAGGTGAAGCTGGAGGACGCGGCGGTGATCGTCTCCGGCGGACGTGGCCTCCAGGGCTCCGAGAACTTCGAGCTGATCGAGGGCCTGGCGGACGCTCTGGGCGCGGCTGTCGGCGCTTCCCGTGCCGTCGTCGACGCCGGCTGGGTGCCCTATTCGATGCAGGTCGGTCAGACCGGGAAGACGGTGCGGCCGGGCGTTTACCTCGCGTTCGGTATCTCTGGCGCCATGCAGCACATGGTGGGCATGAAGGGCTCGAAGGTGATCATCGCGGTCAACAAGGACGCCGAAGCCCCGATCATGAAGGTGGCCGACCTGGGCGTCGTCGGCGACGCGCTCAAGATCCTGCCGGCGCTGACGGATGCCGTGAAGGCCCGCAAGGGCCGCTGACCAGGGCACCCGCCAAAGTGGACCGGGCGGAGGCGGCGAGGCTGCTCGAGGAGCGCTCCCGCCTTCGCGCCGCCCGCGATTTTTCTGGAGCCGACGCCATCCGCGACCGCCTCGCCGAAGCGGGCTGGGAGGTCGTCGACAGCCCCGCGGGCAGCCGGCTGCGGGGCGCCGGTGCGCTCGTAGAGGCGGAGTTCGAAGGCCCGCGGCCGGTGGCGGCAAGTCTGCTCACGCTCGTCCATGGCTGGCCCGAGGACGCCGAGCGCTGGGCACGGTCGCTGCTCACGCACAGCAGCGGCGAGTTCGAGATCCTGATTGCGGTCAACTCCGACGACCCCGCACTAATCCAGCGCATGGACGCGCTGACCGGTGATTCCCGCGTCCGCGTCCTGGTCCTGCAGCCGGCTGGTTGGGCGCAGGCCGCCAACGCCGCCCTGGGATCTGCCGCCGGCGAAGCGGTCGTGCTCTTCGACCCCGGCGTCGAGGTCACGGGCGACGTCCTGCCCAGGCTGCTGGCGGCGCTCGAGGACCAGACGGTCGCCGTCGCCGGGGCCTTCGGCGTGCGGGCTCGCGGGACGATCAAGGAGTTCGGCCCCAGCGAGGGCCCGGAGGTCGACGCCGTCGAGGGCTACTGCATGGCGTTCCGGCGCCAGGACGCACTCGAAGTGGGCGGCTTCGACCGCAAGTTCCGCTTCTACCGGATCGCCGATCTCGAGCTCAGCTTCCGTCTTCGGGCCGCGGGCAATCGCCGTGCGGTGGTGGTGCCGGGTTTGCCGCTGCTCAAGCACGAGCACCGGCTCTGGGAGGCTACCGAGCCCGCCGAGCGCGAACGTCTCTCCAAGCGCAACTTCTATCGCTTCCTCGACCTCTGGCGCGATCGCGAGGACCTGCTCATCGATTAGCGGAGCGCGACGGCGGCAGCGGCCAGACCGAAAGCCATGAGCGCGACGCCGGAGGCTCGCGTGATCCACGAGAGCAACCAGCGGGACAGCCGCTTTCGCGCCACCGCCACCGCGCCCGTCAGCACACTCCACCAAGCAGAGGAGCCGAGGAAGACGCCGAGCACGAGCAGCACCGCGGGCACGGCACCGCTCCTGCGCGTGGGGGCCAGCGCCGCCGCCAGGGCCGCGAAGCTCAGGATCGTCGGTGGGTTGGCGAGCGTGATGGCGACGATTGACCCGTAGTCGCGGACCAGGCTGCTGCGCGTGAGCGGCGCCTCCGCCGCCGGCGGTGGCGCCGTTGACAGCAATGTGCGGAGCCCGATGAGCGCGATCGCGGCCGCACCCACGAGCTGAATCCAGCGCGAGGCCGGCCCGAGCAGCATGGCGGCGATCCCGACGCCGGTGGTGGCGACCGCCGCATAGGCGGCGTCGGCGGTGCCGACCCCGAGGCCCGAGGCTAGGCCGCTAGCCCAGCCGCGCCCGAGCGTGCGCCGGACGCAGAGCAGCGCGACCGGGCCCACCGGAGCGGCGACCGCCAGCCCGAACAGAAAGCCCGCGGCCAGCGCCCTGGCCACCGGTCGCGCCCCTCATGGGCGACATCCTAATCACTGGCCGTTGCCGAGAACGTGGATCCAGGTCAACCCGCTGTTGAGCTGGAGCACGTTTCCGGCCTGGTCGGTGAACCAGAGGGGGTTGTGGTTGTCAAAGAACCACTGGCCCTGGGACGCTCCCATGTGCCAGGTCGCGTGAATCACCCGGCCGTCGCTGTAGATCTCGGCCGAGCCGGTTCCGAGCATGTCGTACCAGACCGAGTGGGCGCCGCCGTTGTCGTCCTCGACCCAGCCGGCGTCGTGGAAGGGCACGTGCAGCAGCACCACGTTCTTGGCGTGAATCTGCTGGCCGGTCGTGGCGTCGATGGCGGCGCTGCCGGAGTCGCCGCGCAGGTATTCCTTGCGGCCGCCGTCGTAACCCCATCCGACGTGGTGGAGCGGCACCTGCGGCGAGTCGGTGGGGTCACCCTGCTCGACGTCGGGATGGGGCGGATCGACCTGGAAGTTCGGCGCGGGCAGCGACCAGCTCTGGCGGAGCGTGAGGGCCCGGTCGCCACTGGTGTAGAGGTTGTGCGGAGCCGCCTTGCCGTCGACCCCCGAGCGGAAGAAGTGGTTGCCCTGGTCGAAGTCGTTGATCGAGCCCGGCACATAGTGGGGATCGAAGAACATGTAGTGGAGCGTCCCGACCGAGGCCCCGCTGCACATCGTGTAGCCGCCCCAGGCGTAGCCCAAATAGGGGTTGATCATCCGGCAGCTGCGGACGGGACCGACCAGGTCGGGCGGCTTGTTGAAGTAGATGGCGGTCATCCGGCTGATGTTGTATTCGGAGACGTACTCGTAGACGATGTCCGCCG
>CAZHAC010000304.1:1605-2972 GCA_964529765.1 uncultured Actinomycetes bacterium | reverse complement strand
CCGCGATCATCGACTACTCCTCGGGCGCCATTCGCCGGCGGCTGGTCTAAGCCGGCTCTGCCCGCTTTCAGGCTCGCCGTTTAGTTCCGCCGTACAGTAGTGGTCGGTGCGCCGCCTGACACGGGCCGTCGCCGTGGGTGCCGTGCTCGCCACCACGGCCTGCTCGGGGCTCCGTGCCCCAGCCCCGACACCGTCGCCTAAAGCCGAGCTCGTCCTCGGGCTCTCACCCTCGCGCAGCTCCGAGGCTCAGGTGGCGGCCGCCCAGGAGTTCGCCGCGCAGCTGGCGGCAACGATGAAGACGGCGGTGGTGGTCCGGCCGGAGCCAACCGCGGTCGCGCTCGACGCCGACCTCGCCGCGGGCGCCGTCGACCTCGCGTGGTCAGACAACCTCACCTATACAGCGCTCAGGCGCCGGCACCCGTACACGCCGGTGCTACGCGCGGCCCGCTGCTTTCCCACCTACTCGGCCGCCGCACCGGCGGCCGGCTGCAAGCCGCAGCCCGGAACGCCCGCGATCATCGTCTGCGCGGCCACATCACCGGTCCCGGAGCTCGCCGACGGCGTCGACTGGAGCGCGCTGAAGGGGAAGGCCTTTGCGTTCGAGGAGGCGTCCTCGCTGACCGGCTACGTCTGGCCGCGCTACTTCCTCGGCCGCAACCACATCGACCCCGAGCAGGATCTCCTCAAGGGGCCGCCGACGCCCACCGATGTCGCCGTCACCCTGGCCGTCTACAACGGCCTGGCCGCCTGCGGCGCCATGTCGGGGGATGGGCGCCTAGGGGCGGCGCAGATCATCCCGGATGTCTTCGAACGGACGAAAGTGGTCTTTGTGGCTCCGGGCAACGTGCCCGGAGACGCCGTCTACACCGGGCTGGGCCGGCTGCCGGCGGCGCAGGCGCGGGCCTTGCGCGACGCGCTCGTTCGCGTGGGCGTCGCGCCCGCGGCATCGGGCGCCATACAACAGCTGGGGAGCGGGGCGACCGCACTGCTGCCGGCCGCCGACCACGACTTCGACCTGCTGCGGGCGGCGCTGGAAGCGGAGAACCCTCGCCTGGTCGAGGGTGTGCTGCCGCCATCCCCGTCGCCTTCGCCTGGGCGCCGGCCCGTGCCAACGCCTAGCCGGCGGTAATCCGGATACCCGCGAACACGGCGTGGTTAACAGCAGCGACCTGCGACTTCTGCTTGGGGCCTGGCCGAGGCTCGCGAACGGGGAGCTTGTACGCCAGCGTATCCGACTGGTACAAACCGGACGTGAGAAAGACCCTCCTCGCGCCGGCCGCCGTTGCTGTCCTTGGATTCCTCGCCTCTGCCTATCCCGCGAGCGCCTCGACCGATCAGCTGGCCGGCCGCCTCGGCCAGAAGCACGT
>CAZHAC010000304.1:0-1505 GCA_964529765.1 uncultured Actinomycetes bacterium | reverse complement strand
ACGTGATCCTGACCCCGACCGGCAAGAACGAGACCGGCTTCAACACGGTGTGGTGCGCCTGGCACAACGTGACCAGTACGGCGCAGGGCTCGACGTACTTCACCTACCTGCCATGGCAGCCCGACGCCGGCGCCAACTGCGGTGAGAACTTCGTCAACGCCGGCAACGACAGCTTCGGACACGGCTACTTCGACGGCTTCTCGATCGTGGGCGGTCATGAATACGCCGAGACCAACACGGACCCCGGAGCCGGCAGCGGTTGGACCGACGTAACCGGCAATGAGAACGGTGACAAGTGCGCCTGGAGCTCGATGTCGACCAACAAGCCCTTCGGCTCCTTCAGCTTTGCCGTCCAGCCGATCTGGTCAAACCAGATCCAGGGCTGCTCCTTAGGGACGTAGCAGCACGGCCTGAACGGTTCTTTACAGCCCTGGCGCGGAGGCGCTGCGTTAGTCTGCGTTGACTGTCAGCGATGCCTCTTCGCTGGGCTCTCGTCGCCCTCGGCGCCATGGTGGGCGCCATCGTGATGACCGCTTCGCCGGTGCTGGCGGCCGAACCGAAGGTGCCCGGGCAGAAGGACGTCGCCTACCAGCGCTGGTGGTACCCAAGCCAGATCCCTGGCGGTCCGCTGGAGGAGGGGAACAGTCCGGTGCACGCGACCAGCAGCGGCTTTCTGACCCTGCCCTTCACCGGACCCCACTATGTCACCTCGATCTTCGACCACTGCGGCCCCAGCTACGTTCCCGACGGCCTGGTCTGCCGTTACGACGGCCTGGTCAAGCAGGCGGGAGGATTCGACGAGAAAGGGCCGCCCACCCAGTCGTGGCTCTATTACGACGGCCACGACGGCCTCGACTACGGCCTCTACTACGAGGACGTGCTCGCTGCCGCCGACGGCGTCGTCAGCTACGCCGACTGGAACCACGCCAACTGCCACACCTGCGGTTTCGGCCAGGAGGTGCGGATCGATCACGGCAATGGCATCACGACCCGCTACGCGCACCTGAGCAAGATCCTGGTCGGGAAAGGGCAGAAGGTCCGGCGCGGCCAGGTGATCGCAGTCTCTGGCAACAGCGGCGCCAGCACCGGCGAGCATTTGCACTGGGGTGTCTACCTGACCCAGGGCTTCGTCCCGGTCGACCCCTATGGTTGGTGGGGGGCCAGCAACGACCCCTGGCCCCGGGACGTCGGTGACCTCTGGGTGGATGGCGTGCCTCGCTTCCCGGCGGCGGCCCTGCCCTCGATCAAGGTCAATGTGCAGCAAGGCGACGGGGCGCAGTTCCGGCTCGACTGGAAGTCGCTCGGCGTCGGTTTCTACGACGTCGACGTGATCGAGGACGACGCCCTCGCCCAGCCCTGGCTGCGCGGGATCAGCGCGACCAGCGCCGCTTTTCCGGCCGAGGGTGGCCACTCTTATTCGTTCATCGTCAACTACGAGGACCAGCTCGGCTGGAC
The DNA here is from genome assembly GCA_964529765.1 of uncultured Actinomycetes bacterium. Taxonomy (GTDB): domain Bacteria; phylum Chloroflexota; class Dormibacteria; order Dormibacterales; family Dormibacteraceae; genus CAZHAC01. The sequence continues at coordinate 50 of CAZHAC010000304.1, read as the reverse complement.
GTCGAGCGGCATCTCGGACACCGTCGCCCTGTATCCAGGGCTCTACTAGC
>CAZHAC010000303.1:0-2977 GCA_964529765.1 uncultured Actinomycetes bacterium | reverse complement strand
GGGGCTCGCAGCTGGCCGCCGCGCGTCCACTCGTTGAACTCGACCTCGCAAACCAGCACGGGCTCCACGAAGTGTGCATTACGGGGCGGCGCCACGCCCGCCTCGAAAGGCGAGCTGTCACGCGCCAGCGGCTGCATCTTCTGCTCGAGGTCGACCAGCATCCGCTCGGTGAACCCGGTGCCCACCTTGCCGGCGTAGACGAGCTTTCCATTCGCGTCGTAATAGCCGAGCAGGAGCGCGCCCGGCAGTCCGCGCCGCCTGCCCTCGCCCTCCAGCCAGCCGGCGATCACGAACTCCTGGCGGAGATGGTTCTTAATCTTGAGCCAGGCGCCCGAGCGCCGGCCGGGCTCGTACACGCTGTCCAGCCGTTTGGCGATGACGCCTTCCAGCCCGTTCCGCTGGCTCGCCTCCTTCATGGTGTCGCCGTCGCCGAAGACGGCGGGCGGCACCTGCCAGGCCGGCCCGTTCAGCTTGAGGTCTTCCAGGCGGCTCCGGCGCTCGCGATAGGGGAGCCCCATCAGCGAGCGGCCGTCCAGGTAGAGCACGTCGAAGACCATGTACACGACTGGGATCTCGCGCTGCTTGCGGCGCACCTCGGTTTCCGAGTTGAGGCCCATGCGCTGCTGCAGCAGCTCGAAGCTCGGCCGGCCGTTGGCGTCGAGGGCGACGATCTCACCGTCGAGCACGGCCTCGCGCGACCCCAGCACCTCGGTCAGCGGCCTCAGCTCTGGGTAGCGGAACGTGATCTCGTCCAGGTTCCGGGTCTCGATCCGGAGCGTTCCCCCGGCGCTGTAGACGATGCCCCGGATGCCGTCCCACTTGAACTCGAACCCGTAGCGCTCCTCGTCTGGTGGCAGCCGGTCGGCCAGCTTGGCCAGCATGGGGGTCACGTCCTTTGGCATCGGTTCCCGCTCGGGATCCTGAGGCGGGTCCATGCGGTGGATCATCCAGTCTTTGCCGCGCGTCTGGAAAAGCGCGTAGCGGCCCTCAACGCGCTGTCCGCGGAGGGTGACCTGGACCTCCTGCTTGCGCGCCTGCGGCCCCATCTCCCACTTGTGGGTCTCGTAGGTGCCGCGATCCCAGATGTACACCTGCCCGGCGCCGTAGTTGCCCTCCGGGATCTCGCCAGCGAAGTCGAAGTAGTCGAGCGGGTGGTCTTCGACGTGCACGGCCAGGTGGTTTTGACTGGGGTCGGGCGGGATGCCCTTGGGCAGCGCCCAGGAGACACCGACCCCGTCGTGTTCGAGCCGCAGGTCCCAGTGCAGCCGGCGCGCGTGGTGCTCCTGGATGACGAAGCGGGGGAGGTCGGTTTGGTGGTCTTTGCGAGAAGGCTCCGGCTCCGGCGTGCGCTGAAAGTCACGCTTGCGCTTGTACTCGCCGAGGCTCATGCCACCAAAGCTACTGGCACATCGACCGAAAAGCGCCGATTCGTCGGCGCTTTGTGGCCGGCGGGGCGTACAAACCCGCCGTGGCCAGACAGCGGTTGCGGTTGGGGGATCTGGTATCGGTCGGCGGAGCCTCCGCTCCCGCCATCGTGGTCAGCCCTGACGTGAGGTTCATGCTCAGCCGGGGCCCTCGGCGTCCGGTGATCGGGGTCGCGCTCCACCAAGCGGGTGGGTGGTGGGAGCCGGCCTTCTTCCTCCCGGAGGACGTCAAGCGACGCGAGGTGTTCCCGGCCCCGGTCTGATCGGGCTCAGGTCCTGGGCAATTCGTCTGAGTCCCGGGAGGCCGTTCGTCGGATTCCCGGGACGAAGCTCGGTTCGGACACTGGTCGAGTTAGCGATCCTGCGCGCGCGCGCATGAGCAGGAGACGAATTGCCATGACGAACATCGCCTCCTCCGTCCCGAGAGGACGCGCCCTGCTGAGCGATCCTCGTTACAACCGGGGCACCGCCTTTACCCCAGAGGAGCGCTCGGTGCTCGGGCTCGAGGGCCTGCTTCCGCCCGCGGTGATGTCGCTCGAGGATCAAGCGACGCGCTCGTACGAGCAGTACCGCAACCAGCCCTCCGACCTGGCCAAGAACGACTTCCTGGCCGCGCTTCACGATCGCAACGAGGTCCTCTATTACAAGCTCCTCGGTGACCACCTGAAGGAGATGCTGCCGGTCGTCTACGACCCGGTCGTGGCGCAGGCGATCGAGCAGTACAGCCACGAGTTCGAAAGGCCGAACGGCGTCTATCTGTCGGTCGACGACATCGGCGGCGTTGAGACCTCGCTGCGCGACTACGGGCTGGGGCCGGACGACGTCGACCTGCTCGTGGCCACCGACGCGGAGGCGATTCTCGGCATCGGCGACTGGGGCTCCAACGGCATGGCCATCTCGGTCGGCAAGCTCGAGGTCTACACGGCGGCCGGGGGCATCAACCCGAATCGCGTCATCCCGGTGATGCTCGACGCCGGCACCGACCGCCAGTCGCTCCTCAACGATCCGCTGTACGTGGGCAACCGGCACGGAAGAGTCCGCGGTGAGCGCTATGACGCGCTGGTCGACGCCTACGTCACAACCGCGCGGCGCCTGTTTCCGAACGCGCTATTGCACTTCGAGGACTTCGCCGCGGCGAGCGCGCGCCGGATCCTCGACAAGTACGGCGACCAGGCGCCCGTCTTCAACGACGACATCCAGGGCACTGGCGTCATTACGATCGCCGCCGCGCTGGCGGGGATGCGCTTCAGCGGATCCCGGCCTCGGGACCAGCGGGTGGTGATCTTCGGCTCCGGTACCGCCGGCATCGGGATCGCGGACGAGATCCGGGCGATCATGATCCGGGACGGGCTCAGCAAGGACGACGCGACTCGTCTCTTCTGGTGCATCGATCGCCAGGGCCTGCTCGTCGACGACATGAAGGACCTGCGTGACTTTCAGCGGCCCTACGCGAGGCCGCGTTCGGAGGTCAGCGGGTGGCCGACGGCACCCGACGGGTCGATCGGCCTCGCCCAGGTCGTCGAGCAGGTGCATCCGACGATGCTCGTCGGCAC
>CAZHAC010000302.1:0-3010 GCA_964529765.1 uncultured Actinomycetes bacterium | reverse complement strand
CGAAACGTGGTGGCGCCGTCCGGGTGCTTCTCCGGTCCGACGATCGTCCGGATGCAGGCCGGACGGATGGTCGCGTACTCGCGGGCGAGCCGCACTACGTCGGACGCCGGCACACCCGTGATCGCTTCCACCCGGTCGGGTGGATAGGCGGCCGCCGCCGCCTTCAGCTCCGGCCAGCCGTCGCTGTAGTTCCCGAGCCACTCCGGGTCATGGAGACCTTCGGCGGCGATGACGTTGACCAGGCCGAGCGCCAGGGCAGCGTCCGTGCCCGGGAGGGGGCGGATGTGCCAGTCGGCCTCGCGCGTGGTCCGCGTCTCCACGGGATCGATCACCACCAGACGAGCGCCTTGAGAGCGAGCCTCGCGAATCAGGGGCCAGAGGTGGACGTTGGTGACGACCGGGTTCGCGCCCCAGATGACGATGTACCGGCTGTGGACGATGTCCTCAGGGAGCATCCCGCTGTCGGATCCCAGCACGTCGCCCACGCCGGCGTTGGCGGTGCTCCCGCAGATCGTTCGCGCCAAGGTGCTGGCGCCCAGCCGCGCAAAGAATCGGCGGTCCATTCCGGCGTACTGGACGAGGCCCATGTTGCCCGCGAAGCTGTAGGGCAAGATCGCCTCCGCGCCGTACTCGGCAACGATCGCGCGCAGGCGCTCGGCGATGTCCCCGATCGCCTCCTCCCAGCTGACAGTCGCGAACTCGCCGGAACCCTTGGCGCCCGTTCGTCGCAGCGGATGGAGCACGCGGTCCGGGCTGTACACGCGGTCGAGGTAGCGGTTGACCTTGGCGCAGAGGGCGCCTCGCGTGTAAGGGTGATCGGGATCGCCGGCCAGGCGAACAGCGCGGCCGTCCTCGACCGTCACCTGCCAGGCGCAGGTATCCGGGCAGTCATGCGCACAGCCACCCTGAACGACGCTGAGCCGCTCCATTCCTCCCAACTCTAGTGTCCTGGCACGCCGTGGTCCGGGCGGGGACAGCTGTAGCCCGGCGATACTAATCCCTCCGTGGGAGGTCCACTGGCTGGCATCCGCGTCCTCGATTTGACGCGCGTCCTGGCCGGCCCCTTCGCGACCATGATCCTGGCCGACCTGGGAGCGGAGGTCGTCAAGGTCGAGCAGCCGGGCAACGGTGACGTGACACGCCAGCTGCCGCCTCTGAAGGGCGGCGAGAGCCACTACTTCATGTCCATCAACCGGAACAAGCGGGGCGTGGCAATCGATCTCAAGCACGCCGAGGGACGGCAGGTGATCCTCGATCTCACAAAGCACTCCGACGTGGTGATTGAGAACTTCCGGCCGGGGGTGGCGAAGCGGCTGAAGGTTGACTACGACGCCCTTCGCGAGGTGCGCGCAGACATCGTTTACTGTTCAATCTCGGCCTTCGGGCAGACCGGTCCCTACGCCAACCGATCGGCATTCGACGTCGCAATGCAGGCGATGGGCGGAGCGATGGGGTTGACCGGCGACCCCGGCGGCCGGCCGATGCGCATGGGCTTGCCGATGGCCGACCTGGGGACGGGGCTCTTTGCGGCGCTCGGGGTCCTGGCGGCGGTCATCGAGCGCCAACGAACCGGCCGGGGCCAGATGGTCGACGTCTCGATGATGGACGCGATGGTCGGGCTGCTCACGCAGTTCGCCGGCCGCTACTTCTTCAGCGGCGAGGACACGGAACCGGTTGGTTCCAGCCATCCCTCGGTCAGCCCATACGGCGCCTACGAGACCGCGGACGGGTTCATCGTCATAGCCAACCTCGGCGAGAACTTCTGGCCCAAGATCGCCCGGGCGATCGGGCGGCCCGACCTGATCGAGGACGAGCGCTACCGCACCAACGAAGCTCGGCTAAAACGAAAGGACGAGGTTGACGAGCTCGTCGCCGAGCAGACGCGCCGCCACCCGACGGCCCATTGGGAGGACGTGTTCGAGCGCGAGGACGTGCCGCACGCGCCGGTCCTAAAGGTGAGCCAGGTGGTCTCCCATCCCCAGGTCGAGGCGCGCGGGATGGTGGTCGAGTACGATCACCCGACGGCCGGTCGCGTTCCCGCCATCGGGCGCTCGCTGCGGTTCACCCGGCACGAGCGCGAACCGCTCGTCGCGCCACCCACGCTCGGCCAACACACCGACCAGGTGCTGCACGACCTGCTGGGCTATTCGCCCGAGCTCATCGACCGCCTGCGCCGCGACGGCGCCATCGGCTAGTCGCTGGCCCTTCGCCGCAACGACCACATCTGGATCGCCCGCTCGGTCTCCAGGGCGGCCGGCCAGGGCAGCGCCGGCGGGCCGGTCTCCAGCCGAAGCGAGCGGATGGCGGCGCGCGCGAGCTCGGGGTCCGCGGCCGCGCGCCGGGCCAGCTCGAGGGCGCGCGGCTCGACCTCGGCCTCGGGCAGCGCCTGCCAGGCGAGGCCGAGCTCGGCGGCTCGGCGGCCGTCGATCTCCTCGCCGAAGATGCTCATCGCCGCCGCCGCCTCGCGGCCGGCCAGGCGTGAGAGGAGCAGGAAGTGCCCACCGCCCGGGTGGAGCCCGATGCGCAGGAAGCCTGCGATTACTCTCGCGGTCTCGGCGACGATCCGGAGGTCGGTTGCCAGCATCAGGTTGACGCCAGCGCCCACCGCGTGGCCGCGCACGGCCGCGATGGTCGGGGCCTGCAGCTCGCCGACGCGGACGAACGCGCGATAGGTGAGCCCGAGCTCGGTGAAGCTCTCCGGCGCGGCCGGGTCGCGCCCCGCCGCCGCCAGCACACCGCGGTGGGCGCCGGCGCAAAAGGACTCTCCTGTGGCCTTGATCACGACTGCGCCCACAGACGGGTCGGCGTCGACCTGGTCGCAGATTGCGAGCAGCTCGTGGACCATCGGCGGCACGAACGCATTCCGCCGCTCAGGTGCGTTGAGGGTGATGGCGGCTACTCCGTCCGCGACCTCGAGCTCGACCTCAGCCATCCGTCGTCACCTCCCAAACGCGATCGCCGCCGACTCGAGCCAGGAGATCGCCCAGGCCCTCCGACCAGACCGCTTCCG
>CAZHAC010000301.1:0-3046 GCA_964529765.1 uncultured Actinomycetes bacterium | reverse complement strand
TGGCGGTGCTCCACCACCAGCTGACGATCGGCGGCCTGGTCGCCTTCTTCGCCTACCTGATGATGCTGACCTGGCCGATGGATGCCCTCGGCTGGATCCTCGCCATGGGAGACGAGGCGCACACCGCCTCGATCCGGCTCTCAGAGGTATTCGACTCCGAGCCCGAGATCGTGGACCGCAAGGGTGCGGTCGAGGTCGAGCCGGGTCAGGTCCGGGGCGACATCCGATTTGAGAACGTGACCTTCGCTTACCCCGGAGCGGCAGAGGCGGTGCTCAAGGGCGTCGACCTGCGCGTGCGGGCTGGGGAGACGCTGGCGATCGTGGGCCGCACGGGCTCCGGCAAGACCTCCCTGGCGATGCTGGTACCCCGGCTCTACGACGTGACGGACGGGCGGGTAACGATCGATGGGCGTGATGTCCGCGACTTCCGGCTGCGCTCACTGCGGGCGCTGATCGGCACCGCTTTTGAGGATCCCGTGCTCTTCTCGGCGTCCGTGCACGAGAACCTGGTCATGGGCCGCAGCATCCACGACGCAGACGACCTCAAGCGGTCGATCGAGGTCGCCCAGGCAGGGTTCGTCTGGGACCTGCCCTGGGGACTGGAGACGCGCGTGGGCGAGCAGGGGCACACGCTCTCGGGCGGCCAGCGGCAGCGCCTTGCCCTCGCTCGCGCTGTGCTTGGAGGACCGCGAATCCTGGTCCTCGACGACCCCTTGTCCTCGGTCGACGTGCACACCGAGGCCTTGATCGAGTCCGCGCTCCGCGGCGTGCTGGAGGGCGCGACCGCGATCCTGGTCGCCCACCGTCCCTCGACGCTCCAGCTGGCGGATCGCGTAGCACTCCTGGAGGGCGGGCGGATCGTCGCCGTCGGCACGCATTCCGAGCTGCTGGATTCGGAGCCTCTCTACCGCTCGCTGCTGGCCCAGATGGCCACCGAGGTGGCATGAGCACCGCCGTCAGGGCTGTCGAGGACCGTGACGCCTGGCGCGGGGTGGCCGGGGAGGACGTCGACGAGGTCCCGCCCGAGGTCTCGCGGCGTCTGCGCCGGCGCAGCCGCCACCTGCTCGGCGAGCTGGTGCACCCCTACCGGCTGCGCATCGCCATCGCCGTCGTCCTGATCCTGGGGCGTACGGGGTCGACGCTGGCCATCCCATGGCTGGTCGGCCAGGCGATCGACCACGGAATTCGGCCAGGCGCGTCGGTCGCCGACGGTAGCGTGCTCGAGCACTACGTCGGACTGCTGGCGCTGGCGATCCTCGGCGTCGCCGTCTGCGGGTATTCGTTCCTTCGCCTTTCCGGCTGGATTGGGCAGACGGTTCTCTATGACCTGCGCCTTCGCGTTTTCAGCCACGTGCAAGCGCTCAGCCTGTCGTTCTACGAGCGCTACACGTCAGGGCGCATCATCGCGCGCCTGACCTCGGATATCGATGCGCTCCAGGAGCTGCTGGCGACTGGCCTCGCCAGCGTCCTCACATCGCTCATCTCGGTGGTCGCGATCGCGGTGATCCTGGTTCGCCTCGACCTCCGGCTGGGAGCCGCGATCCTGGCCTCGTTCCCGCTGGTCGTGCTCCTCACCTGGTGGTTCCGGTCCAACTCGGCCCGCGCCTACCGCGCCGTGCGCCGGGCAATCGCGCTCGTGATCGTTCACTACGTCGAGTCGCTGAACGGAATCCGGGCGGTCCACGCGTTCAGGCGAGAGCCGCGGAACCAGGACATCTTCGAGGACGTCAACGGGCGCTATCGCGACGCCAACATCTGGTCGAACCGGCTCGCCTCGACTTTCGCGCCGGGCATCCAGCTGCTCGGGCGCCTGACGACCGCGGCTGTCCTCGTCTACGGCGGCCTGCTCGTGGTCCAGGGATCGCTCACGATCGGCGTTCTGACCGCATTCATCCTCTACGTGCGGCAGTTCTTCGACCCGATGCAGGACCTCTCGCAGTTCTACAACCTGATCCAGGCCGCAGGCGCTGCGCTCGAGAAGCTGTCGGGGGTGCTTGAAGAGTCGGCCACTGTGCCCGAGCCGGAAGACCCAGTCGCCATGCCGGCCGTCCAAGGACGGGTGAGGTTCCGGCACCTGACGTTCGCCTACGGCGATCGGCCCGTGCTGCACGATCTGAATCTGGACGTGCCGGCGGGGCAGGTGGTGGCGCTCGTCGGAGCGACAGGTGCCGGCAAGACGACGACGGCGCGCCTGATCGCTCGCTTCTACGACCCGCAGCAGGGATCGGTGGAATTGGACGGCGTCGACCTCCGCCGGATCGCGGGGCACGACCTGCGCCGGGCGATCACGGTGGTGACGCAGGAATCGTTCCTGTTCACGGGAACCGTGGGCGACAACATCGCCTTCGGGCGGCCGGGGGCGACCGCGACCGAGATCGAGGCGGCGGCCCGGGCGGTGGGTGCGCACGAGTTCATCTCGGCGCTGCCCAACGGCTACGACACCGACGTCCGGCGGCGCGGCGTCCGGCTCTCCTCTGGTCAGCGGCAGCTGGTCGCTTTTGCGCGAGCCTTCCTGGCCGACCCGCGGGTGCTCATCCTGGATGAGGCGACTTCCTCGCTCGACCTGCCCTCGGAGCGCCTGGTTCAGCGAGCGCTGCGGACGCTCCTCGCGGGGCGGACCGCCTTCATAATCGCCCACCGCCTGTCGACGGTCGAAGTGGCGGACCGCGTTTTGGTGATGGACTCGGGGCGGATCGTCGAGGACGGGTCGCCGAGCGAGCTTGCGGCACGCGCCGGGGGCCGCTACGGCGCGCTCCACCAGGCGTGGCTGGAGTCCGTGGGATTGGCTGCGTCGTAAGAGCAGAGAACGCGGCTCTGAGGTGCTTGTGGGGCGCTGTGGTTGGCGCATGGACGCCTTCGCTCCTCCCTCGCCCGGTCTCGGTCGCCTGGTTCGGTCAGATTCTTTGGTGACAGAACACTTTCGTTCGGTCAGGCTTTTGATGAGTTAACAGGCACCGTTGACAGCCCCCGTACGCTGACGCTTGTCCCCCGAGGGCGGGGGGCTTTGGTGGTGGGATCTCCGGAGTTGGTAGGGCGGTAGCGCCGT
>CAZHAC010000300.1:0-3079 GCA_964529765.1 uncultured Actinomycetes bacterium | reverse complement strand
ACCTCGATCACCTGCCGCCGCTGGCGGCCGAGCACCTCCAGCGACTCCTCGAAGCGACGGTGCTCCTCGAGCCGTTGCTCCGGCGAGAGCCGCGGCTCATACACGTGCATGACAGTCAGAGGCGCGCCGCGGCTGCGAGCGAGCGCGGCGGCGGTCTTCAGGGCCAGCGAAGCGGAGGGGCCGCCGCGAACCGGGACCAGGATGGGGTCGCAGGCGTCAGTCTCCACCGGTGCACCGGGACGCACGAGCAGGAGGTCGGTCGGCGGGTCGGCAATCAGGTTCTCCAGCGTCCGGTCAGCCGGCCGCCGCCCGAGGCCGGGCCACTCGAGGACGATCAGAGTGCTCCCGTTCTCGTAGGCCGCCTCGCGAATCGCCTGCGCGATGTTGTGGCCGACCCTGACCTGGACACCGAACCCGGACTCCTGGCCGGCCATCGTGCTGATGCGCTGGAGAAGGGCACGGAACCGGCGCGCCACGGTGACGCTCTTGGCGACGTCGCGGCCGGCCGGGATCTCGACCACGCCAAGGAGGTGGCCGATGGCGCCCTCTCGGGTGCGCGCGGCCTCGGCGATCTCGAGGAGGGCGGGAGCGGCCTGGGCGCGAAGGATCGGGACCAGGATGTGAGGACGGCGGTCAGCCACTGGATGGCACCAAGGTGGCCTCGATTTTGCCCAGGAGGGCGGACCAGGAGTTCATTGCCAGCACCCGGCGCCGGTCGCGCGCGTGCGGCTCGGCGAGAGCGGACTCGATGGCGGCCGCGATCTCCGGTGCGCCGCCTCCGGGCGGAAAGACGTGCAGAGAGGCGCCCCCCGCCTCGCGGAGGACCGGGATGTCGGCGCACACGACCGGCGTCCGGCAAAGGGCGGCTTCAATGACAGGCAGGCCGAAGCCCTCCGACTCGCTGGGCATCACCACGACGTCGGCCAGCCGGTAGAGCTCGGCGATGGTCGAGGCGCTGACGGGGTGTTGGCCGTCCTCGCCCGCAAATTCGTGAAGGAACACGGCGACTCCATCTAAACCCAGCCCGGCCCGCTGTGCCGCCAGGGCCGCCCAGTAATCACGGTTGGCGGCCGAGTGAGGACCGAGTGGACCGCTCACGCAGAGGCGGACATCGGGATGCCGCTTGAGGGCCAGCGCGACCGCTTCGATCGCCAGCTCCAGCCGCTTACGGGGCGTCACGCGCAGGGGCACCAGGAGGAAAGGGTTCCCCGCGCTCAGGCCGGCCCGGTCGAGGAGCTCGCGCGTCCCCGATGAGACGCCGAGAAAGGCGTCGGCGTCGAGCCCGTTGGGAACCAGCGCCAGCGACTCCTCGCGCACACCGAACAGCGAGGCCAGCTCCTGTCGGCGGACGTCGGAGATCGCGACGTAGCGCGTGCCCGGTTGGGGCCGCCGCATCAGGTCGTAGGGCCAGCCCTCGCGCTGGTAATCCACGTAGCGGGGGTTGAGCCAGGCGATGTCGTGAGTCCAGGCCACCAGGGGCTTTTGCAGGTTGACCAGTGCAGAGACCAGCGGCAGGTTGAAGGGCATGGTCACGACGTTGTGGACGACGATGACGTCCCGGTCTCCGAGCAGGGCCCCTAGCTTGTCCATCAGGGTGCCGACCAGCTGGTCGTAGGCGCCGGCGTCCACCTCACCGCGGCCGAGGGCCTCGTATAGGGCCTGGACGGCGGGGTGCCGGGAGTCGACTTCGGGTACCAGGTCGCCGTCGCCTCGCCCGCTGACAACCCGAACGTCGTGGCCCGCCCTCCGGAGCAGCCGGGCGTGCTCGCCCAGAATCGCCTCCACGCCTCCAGGGATCGGGGGCGCGGTGTAGTGGAGGAGGGCGATTTTCAGCCGTCGGGTCACAGTACTCGCCTGGAGTCCCTGCTAGGCAGGATCACGAAGGGAGCTCCAGCTGCAATCCCTTCGGGCGGCGATCGACCGTCACCCGCGGCCGCCCTCCTTCCATCTCCACCGTGAAGTCGAGCTCGCCGTCGCCCACCCGCATGCCTTCGACGCGCAGGCGGTCGAAGAGCGGCGTGGGGAGGGGGTCGATGCGCAGCCGCCGGTCGAAAGTGTCCGCCTCCACTCCGCACAGCACCTGCAAGAAGTGGAAGAGAGCGCCTGCCGCCCAGGCCTGGGGCGAGCAGGAGACCAGGTATTCGCCGGGCCCGCTGTTGAAGCGGCGGTCACGGGTGAACCCGCAGAAGAGCTCGGGGAGCCGGTCGTCTATGAAGTGCATCCCGGCCTCGAGCACCGATCGCGCGACCAGCTCCGGTTCGCGCCGGAAGCCGTAACGGCGCATGCCCGCCGCGATCACCGAGTTGTCGTGCGGCCAGACCGAGCCGTTGTGGTAGCTCATCGGATTGAACTTGGGCTCGTCGGCGGAGACGGTCCGGATGCCCCACCCGGAGAACATGTCAGTCGCGACAAGCCTGGCGACCACGCTCTCGGCCCGGTTTGGGTCCATGATGCCGGACCAGAGGGCGTGCCCAGGGTTGCTCGAGATCGAGTGCACCTGCTGCTTGTCGCGGTCCAGGCCCTGCGCATAGAACTGGCGATCGGGCATCCAGAAGAGGTCGTCGAAGCGCTTGCGGAGGAGTTCCGCCTCCCGCTCCAGCTTGTCGGCGATCTCAGTGTGGCGGAGCCGGCGCAGGATTCGGGCGAGGCCTGACTTGGCGTGGTAGACGTAGCCCTGGACCTCGACCAGGGCGGCCGGCAGCGGCGCCGGCTTGCCGTTGTCACCGGTCAGCGAGTCCCACGAGTCCTTCCAGCCCTGGTTGCGGACGCCAAGCGTGGAGCGCTGGGTGTACTCGACCAGGCCGTCCTCGTCGATGTCCCCGTAGCGGTCGATCCACTCCAGGGCGGCGAAGACGTTCGGCATCAGCTCGGAGAGCAGGTCGAGTTCGCCCGACCAGTTCAGGAGCTCGACCAGGAGGACCAGGAAGAGCGGAGTCGCATCGACAGTGCCGTAATAGGGCGTGTGCGGAATCTCGCCCAAACGGGCGAGCTCGCCGAACCGGATCTCGTGCAGGATCTTGCCCGGTTCCTCTTCCCGGTAGGGGTCGATTTTCTGCCCCTGATGCTTGGCCAGGTAGGC
>CAZHAC010000299.1:0-3111 GCA_964529765.1 uncultured Actinomycetes bacterium | reverse complement strand
CGCTCGAGGTCTTGCTCTCGACTCCGCTGAAGGAGTCCGAGATCTACTTCGGGAAAGTCGTATCGGTCCTGACCATCTCCCTGACGCTTTGCTATGGCGCCCTTGCCGTCTACTCGTTGGCAATGTTTCCCGGTCTTGGCTACTTTCCGCTGGGCGTCCTGGCGAGCCTTGCCCTGAGCACCGTCTGCCAGGTCGCGGCGATGGTCGCCGGCGCCGTCATCGTCAGCGCCAACGCGCGCACCATGCGCGCCGCCAACGTGATGGCGAGCTTCATCATCCTGCCGATGTCGGTCGTCCTCCAGATGGAGGCCGGCTTGATCCTGGTCGGCCGGGGTGAGCTGCTGTGGGGCTTCGCCGGCATGATGACGGTCGCCGCCGTGATCCTGCTCCGGATGGGCCTGGCCGGCTTCAGCCGGGAGGCGCTGCTCGCCCGGGACGCCGGCTCCCCCCGCCTGCTGCTTCGTGCCAAGACCGCCGCCCGCGCCGCCTTCGCCGGCCGTCCATCCTTTTTGCGCCTCATCTGGCTCCGCCGGGCGCCGCTCCTGATCGCGCTCGCCGGCTGGCCGCTTGGGATGGTCATCGGCTGGCTGGCCGGCTCCGCCTCGGTCATCCCGCGTGCGGTTGCCAGGCCTGTGCTAGGGGCTCTACTGCGCGCCGCTCAAGCGCCGAGCCCGGCGCTGGCGGCCTTCAACTTCTTCTCGCACAACCTGACGGCGATCCTGCTCGCGGGACTGCTGGCGGGCGTGACGGCCGGCCTCTCCGGGTTCCTGCTCAACTTCCTGCCCGCATTCCTCGTCGGCTATGCGGCAGGGCTCTCCTCGTGGGCGATCGCGCTCCACGGGATCTTCCCCAACGGCGTGCTCGAGATTCCGGCGGCCATCGTGGCCGGTGGATTGGCGGTACAGATCGGGGCCGCCGTCATCCACATGGAGCGCGAGGGCGGATGGTCGGCCCGGCTGGCCGCCGCCTACGCCGAGTTCGTGCTTGCGCTCCGCTGGGTGGTGCCGGCGCTCGCCATCGCCGCCATCCTCGAGGCTTACGTCACGTAGCGGTCACCGGTTCTGCCGTATAAACGGCGGGCCGCCCGACCCGGACCCCGATGAGCGTCAGACCGGCCAATGTGGCCCCCACGGCCAGCGCAACCGGGGGCCCGAAGAGGGCTGCCAGGCCACCGGCCTGGGTGGCGCCGATCGGCCCGACGCCCATCACCGCCTGCGCGTAGAGAGCCATCACGCGTCCGCGGAGATGGTCGGGCGTAAGCGTCTGGATGCGCGTGTTGGCGATGGCGAGAAACCACATCTGGCAAAAGCCCGCGAAGAAAAGAAACGCGCCCGATATCGGCGGCCAGCGGCTGAACGAGAAAGCGACCAGGACGAGCGACCAGAGGATGCCCACGCTGAACTGCCGGCGTCCGGAGGCGTGGCCCGGAAACATGGCCAGTGACAGAGCGCCGGTGAGGGCGCCCAGCCCGAGCGCACCCATCAGAAACCCGAACCCGGCGGCGCCGATGTGCAGCACCTCATCGGCGAACAGCGGGATCAGGGTCAACCGGTTCATCGCGAACAGCGAGAAGACTGCAACCGTCAGCAGCAGGGGGCCGACCACCGCGTCGTGCCGAGCGTAGCTGGCGCCTTCGCGGATGCGCTCCCAGAGAGAGGTCGTGCTCGACGGCCGCAACAGGGCGGGCAGCTTGCGCATGAGCAAGAGCGCGAGGATGGTGCCGGCAAAGCTGATCGCGTTGGCCAGGAAGCAGAGCGGCAGTCCGAGCGTGGCGATGATCACGCCGGCGATCGAGGGTCCGACGACGGCCGCGCCATTGAACACGGAGGAGTTGAGCGCGATTGCGTTCATCAGGTCGTCGCGGCCGACCATCTCGATCACGAAGGCCTGGCGCGCCGGTACGTCGAAGATGTTGATCGTCCCGACCATGAAGGCGGCCGCCAGCACCATCGGGTACTGCACGAAGCCGTACTGGGTGGCCAGGAACAAGAAGAGGGCCGGGATCGTGTACGCGGTCTGGGTAGCGATCAGGATTCGACGCTTGGGATAGCGGTCGGCGACGACTCCTCCCACGGGGCCGAGGACCAGCATGGGCAGGAACTGGATGGCCAGGGTGAGACCGACGAGGAAGTCGCTTCTGGTGAGCTGGAGCACGAGCCACGGCATCGCGATGCTCTGCATCCAGGTTCCGACCGTCGAAACCAGCTGACCGGTGAAGAAGAGCCTGTAGTTGCGGTGGCGAAGAGCGCCCAGGGCGCGCGCGCGGCTCGGTGTGCGCGCGTCAGACAAGGCCGGAGATGACAACGTACTCCCGATGATCGCACCATTGGCGCGATGCCTTCGATCCATGAAGAGGTCACCATCGACGCCGCAGCCGCCACCGTCTGGAAAGTCGTGCACGAGGATCTTCGCAACGCGCCCAAGTGGACCACCTACTTGAAGCGGGCCTACCTGGTGGATGGCAAGGAACTGGGCCCGGGGTCCAAGGTCCGCTACGAGCTCGAGCTGCCGGCATGGCGAGGGCACCTGGAGATCGAGTCGACGACCTGGTTGCCGGGCCGCAAGTGTGCCGGAGAGTTCACCGACGGGCCGCTCAAGGGAACGTGGTCCTACACATACCGGGAACTCAAATCAGGGACCAAGCTCGTCTACGACATGGATTTCCAGCTGACCGGAATGCTGCGTTTTCTAACCGGCGTGCTGGTCCCTCAGTACGCGAACGGCATCCGCGACAACATGGCCAACTTGAAGCAGTACGTAGAGTCAGGTAAAGGACCGCGATCGTGATCGCACGCCGTTCGTGCCTCTCCGTCCCCGCCACCCAGCCGCGCTTCTTCGAAAGGGCCGACCAGTCGACCGCCGACATGATCTTTCTCGACCTCGAGGATTCGGTGGCGCCGGCCGCCAAGGAGCGCGGCCGCGAGCTGGCCGTCCAGGCCCTGCGTTCTTATGAGTACGCGGGCAAGGCGCGCGGCGTGCGAATCAACGCCTGCGACAGCCAGTGGTGCTTCGACGATATCCGGGCGGTGGTGGAAGGCGCCGGTGACCGCCTGGATACGATCGTGCTGCCGAAGGTGGAAGGGCCCGAGCACGTGCACTTCGCCGACATCC
>CAZHAC010000298.1:0-3127 GCA_964529765.1 uncultured Actinomycetes bacterium | reverse complement strand
ACGAGGCCATGGCCTTCAATCAGAGAGAGGCGACGATCAACGCGAGCGCCCTCGCAATCTGGACCAGCCCGGCCGGTGATGCCGACCACGTCGCCTGGGCGCGCCGCTACGCAGCCGCGACCACGTCCGAGACGACCGGCGTCGAGTACGTGAACTACATGGCCGAGGACACGCCGGTCGACCGGCTGCGTGGCATCTATGGGATCGAGAAGTTCGCGCGGCTTCAGGCTCTGAAAACGCGCTACGACCCCGGCAACGTGTTCCGCTTCAACCAGAACATTCCGCCCGGGTAGTACGCGATGGGCCTGGCGTCGGCGTGATGCCCATCGCGGTGTCGCTGGACGCCAGGCGATACCGGTTCCGCGGCGGCGGTTAGAGCTCCCTATCACCTCGGGAAGAGGCCGGCCTAGGCTGCCAACGGCACGCGCAGCTCCCGCGTCAGTCGCGGCGATCGTCAGTCGAGCTGAGCCGACAGTAGCTCATGCAGCAGCTCCCCTAAACTCTGCGCCTCCTCGTGAACACCGTCGGATTCGCTGAGCAGCATGCTGACTCTGAACAGTTCCGCGCGGCGTTCTGGACGTTCGGAGTCGCGTCAGCAACGCCTGTTGGGGCGCGCGAATCTTGCACAGTCCTGCTCACGAAACGTAAACAGTCCGCGACTGGGCGCCAAGGACTCTAGCACCGCCTCCTTCGGGCCCTGAGGAGCCACCGGGCGAGTGCTCACGCACCAGTCAAACTCGGTGGTCACTTCCGCGCCGCGCCTTCCCGGCACCTGCGTCCGACGGTTAGGATGCGCGCGCCTTGACCTGCCATCGAGCCTCGCGAGCCGGGAGAGCCCGAGCGTGATCGGCCGCTGGCGTGCGGCTTCGGAGGCCAGGCGGCTCCTCAAGAAGGGCTACGAGGACCGGCGCGAGGGGAGGCTGCGCGAGGCGGAGGCCGCCTTCGCGGACGCGCTCGCAGCGGCCCGTAGTAGCGGCGATCGCGCCCTCCTCGAGGTCTGCGCAACCCGCGTCAGCCAGTCGCTCCGACGCCAGCGCCGCTTCGACGATTCACTCGCCGTGAATGACGAGCTGATCGAGATCCGGGCCGCACATTTCGGCCGCCAGCACGACCGGACGATAGAGGCGATCGAGGCCGCGATCGGGACCTGCCGCCAGGCGGGGAGGCCCGCCGCCGCCGAGCCCTACTGCCGGCTCCGGCTGGCGGCCGAGGTCGAGCACAGCGGCCGCCAGAGCAGCCGGTGGGCGTTCGCCGCCTGCACGCTGGGATGGTCGCTGCGCGAGCAGGACCGGCTCGACGAGGCCGCCGAGCTGTACCGCGAGGCGCTGGAGGTGCTCGAAACCGAAGGCGCCGACCACAAGCGTGTCGGGTGGGCGCTCAGCGGGCTGGCCGTCCTCCAGCAGAAACTCGGGAACTTCGACGAGGCCGAGCGGATGCTCCGGCGGGCTCGAGACGCGTGGGACCGCGACGGCGAGACGGCGATGGCCAACGGCGCCTCCGAGCGCCTCATCGACCTCTACCTCGCCGCCCGGCGCCCGGACGACGCCCTCGTCGAGTCGAACCGCTTCATGGACCGCGTCACGCGCGGCCAAGTCGACGAGCGCGTGCGGCTGCGCCGGACTGAGCGGCACGCGCGCGTGCTCCGGGCGGCCGGCCGCGAGGCGGAGGCGCACCGACTCGACGTCCGCATCAGCTACCTCCGCCAGGCCATGAAGCTCGCGCGCGAGGAGGACGCGGCGGCCCGGCGGCGGGCTGGCGAGGAGGCGGAGGTGGCCGACGAGCTGGCCGAGGGCGAGATGTGGGGCGACCCGGCCGGCCCTGTCTACCCCACCCGAACCTAGCGGGGTGTGTCGCGCGTGGCCAATGCGTGCTCTGGCGCGTCTACGAGGGCAATACCACTACTCCTAACGCAATGCCTTTCGTAGACCCGATCGGCCTCCTACTCGTTGTCCCGGCTCCTAATCGCCGATCCGGTCCCAGCGGTTCCCGGACTCGGCCTTTACGCTCCTCCCACCAGCGCCGTCCGTCTGTTAAGGATTGACAGGTAGAACGTCTGTTCGATAGAATTCAGACATGCTCGAGGAGCGCCTCCAGGGCCCGCCCAACCCCAGCATCCTGCGCGTCCTCGACGCCATCCGGGAGATCGAGGGCGGCAGCCCCGACGACGACGCCATCCTCCTCGCGCACGTCCGCCACCAGCTCGACCTTGTGCTCGCCAACGCGGTTAACGCCGTCACCGATCAGGAGCTCTTCGACGCCTACTGCTCCCCCGTGCAGTGGCTGCGCAACGAGGCCCACGTGGCCACCGGGCAGGCGATGGCGATCTACCAGGTCGCCGGTGCGGCCGGCCGGCTGTCGCGGTCGGTGGCGGCCATGGAGGCGGGCGAGATCGGCTTCTCGCATCTGGCGCTTGTGGCCGAGGCCGAGGAACGGCTGGGCGACGGCTTCAATGAGGAGAAGCTACTGAAGGCGGCGCGCAAGCAGACCGTGACCGCCTTCCGCAAGACGGTCGAGCACGAGCTCCACGCCTGCGACCCCGCCCGCTTCGCGGCCGACGAGGCCGAGGCGCGCGAGCACCGCCAGCTCAAGCTCAGCCCCCTCGAGGACGGTTCCATGTTCTTAAAGGGCTGGCTGGAGCCGGAGGGAGCCTCGGTGGTGCGGGCGGCGCTCGAGCCATTGGCGCGGCTGGCGGCCGGCCGCGACGACCGGCGGCGCGAGCAGCGGCTGGGCGACGCCCTGGTCGAACTGGCGGGTCAGGGAGTGAAGACCGAGCTCATCGTGAGCGTGCCCCTGGAGACGATGCTCGCCGTCAAGGGTGCGCCGGCCGCGGAGACCGAATGGGGCGGCGTCCTCTCCTCGGAGGTGGTTCGCCGGCTGCTCTGCGACGCCGACGTCCGGCGCTTGGTCCTCGACTCAGAGGGCGAGGTGGTCGACTTCGGGCGCCGGCGCCGGCTCTTCTCGCCCAAGCAGCGGAAGGCGATGGTGGCGCGCGACGGCCACTGCGTCTTCCCCGGTTGTGACCGGCCGCCGGCCTGGTGCGACGGCCACCACCGCGATGCCGTCGCCGAGGGAGGCGAGACCGATCTCGATAACGGCTGGCTCCTCTGTAAGCGGCACCACACCTTCT
>CAZHAC010000297.1:0-3131 GCA_964529765.1 uncultured Actinomycetes bacterium | reverse complement strand
CCGGCCGCATTGGTGATCAGCAGCGGTGACGAGGCCAGACCGAGCTTCTCGACCAAAGGCCCGATCCCGGAACTGGTCGCCTGCACCCAACGCAATCGAGGTGCCCGGTTGAGCAGCTCCTGCGGACGCTCCCAATCGAACTCGAACGCGACCTCCGCCCGCCGGAGATGCTCCTCCCAGCGGCGGCGCTGCTCTTCGGTCAACGGACGCGGGGGGCCATGATGGTCCGCTTCGTAGCGGGTCGTCGGCAGGAGCTCGGGCTCGTAGATCAGCTCGATCCTGTCAGGCTCGGCGGCGGCAATCCGTTCCGCATGCTCGGGATCGAGCCAGGAGGCGATGAGGACCGGCACGCGACCATCAGTTGCCGGCATTCTCAGCGCCTCCACTAGGCTGGCCGGCCATCAGCTCCGCCAGCCGGTAGCACAATCTCGATCCCGCCCCCAGTGGTCCGCGCGGGATGTCGCGGTGGGACTGGTTCTCGTTCCAATGGCTGCCGGCAATGTCCAGGTGCACCCACGGCCGTCCCTCGACGAACTCGCCGATGAACATTCCCGCGGTGATGACTCCCGCCTCGCCGTAATACGAGTTCTTCAGATCGGCGCTCTGGCTTTGGATCAACTCGCGAAATTCGGGGTAGATCGGAAGCCGCCAAACTCGATCGCCCGCCGCCTCGCCGGCAGCGGCGGTCAACGCCCAGAGCCGGTCGTCATTGCTGATCGCGGCGCTTGCGGCATGACCAAGGGCGGCTCGGGCGTCGCCGGTGAGTGTCGCCAGGTCGACGATGTGAGTGGCGCCCGACCGGATGGCGAAGGTGATCGCGTCAGCCAGCACCAGGCGTCCCTCGGCATCGGTGTTCAGCACCTCGACGGTCTTGCCGGAAGCGCTCGTCCAGACGTCTCCCGGCCGCTGGGCGCCCCGTCCGGGCAGGTTCTCTGCCGCCGCCACCACCGCCATCACGTTGATGGGTAGTCGGCTCTCGGCTATCACCTGAATCGCGGCCAGGACCGCCGCCGCTCCGCCCATGTCGCCGCGCATCTTGACCATGGCGTCGTGCGACTTGAGGGAGAGGCCACCGCTGTCGAAGGTGATTCCCTTGCCAATCAGCGCCAGGTTGGGGCCGTTGGGCGCGCCTCCGCGATGCTGGAGCCGGATCAGCCGCGGCTCGTCCGCAGAGGCGCCACCGACGGCCGCGACCAGGTTGTACCCGGCGTCCGCCAGCGCCCGCGAACGGAGTGCCTGGAACTCCAGGCCGAACTGTTCACCCAGCTCGCGGGCGATGGCCTCCAGCCGCTCCGGACCCAACTCGTTGCCCGGTGTGTTCTGCCACTCACGCGCGCGCGCCGTGGCCTCGCCCAGGCGCCGCGCGAGGTCGACGCGGGCCGGGTCAGGGGTGCCGAAGCCGGTCAGTGTGAGCTCCGCAAGTGGCGCCGGATGGCGCCCTGTGCTCCGCCGGCGCCGGTCCCAGCCGCCTGACACACAGCCCTCGATGACAGCCCCGGCGTCCTCCGGGCGCAATGCACCTCCGCCAAGAACGGCGATCCGTCCGTGGCCGAACCCGCGGGCCGCCCTCACCATCTCCTGGTGCGCGAATCTCAGCCGCGCGCCGTCGAGGTCGGCGGCCGAGCCCAGGCCGTAAAGCAGGATCCGGCGGGCGATGAGACCTGCTCGTGCCGGCAACAGAAGGTGCTCGTGTAGTCCACCGCGATGCTCACCCGAGGCGACAAAGGCCGCGATGTCGGGATCGAAGGCAGGGAGTGCGGCATCGGGTGCCGTACCAGCCATGACAGGGACGGCCAACACGTCCGCGGCGACGTCTGCCACGGCCGTCGCGGCCAGAGCAACGCGCACCGGGTTGGCCTGGTTCATCGAAAGAAATTTCTATTTGGCATATAGATTCTCTTGGGCCAGCAGGGAGTTTAACCGCAGCCAGGGCTCGGGGATTGGGCGGCTGATTTCCCGGTCGTGGCGGCCAAAATTGGCCCTTGGACACCCCGACTCAAAGATGTATATTCGCCCGGTTTAGATATTTCTCGGCTGCTGAGATATATCGTTTTGACTCCGAGTTGGGGAGGTAGTCACCTGCACATGCACGCGCGCCGGACGTCCGTGATAGCCGGCCTAAGTGCCCTGGCGATGCTCGCCGGGGTCGCTTGTGGCAACAACAGCAATTCGAGCTCGAACTCCGATCTGTCGTCGAAGACCGTGGTCGTCGACGATGCCTACACCTGGGACTTCAGCAAGGACACCGATCCCAGCCGGGGCGGCGTCGACTTCGACGCCGATCCGTTCTTCCACGCCATTTACGACAGCCTGCTCACGTTCAAGCTTGGCGACTCCTCGACCCCGATCCCGCTGGTGGCGGAGTCTTACACCGTTTCTCCCGATGCGAAGACCTTCACCTTCAAGATCCGGAAGGACGTGAAGTTTGCCGATGGCACGCCGCTGACGGCCCAGGACGTCCAGTTCACTTACAACCGGCTCTTGAACATTCACGACAACCCGGTCTACCTGCTGGACGGCGTCACCTCGATGAAGGCGACCGATGACTACACATTCGTCCTCACCACCTCGTCGCCCAACCCGGCGATCCCCTTCATCGTCACCAACCCTGCCCTCGGCATCATCAACTCCAAGCTGCTGAAGGCACACGGCGGCACCGATGCCCCTGACGCCGCCAAGACCGACACCGCTCACGACTTCCTGGGCACCACCTCGGTGGGCAGCGGGCCGTACGTGATGGCCTCGGTCAGCACGTCACAGGTGGTCATGAAGGCGAACCCCAAGTACTGGGGTCCCGACAAGCCTCACTTCGGTCAGGTGATCTTCCGGAACGTCGCCGCTGCCACGCAGCTGGTCGAGATCCAGAAGGCAACCAATCAGATCGAGCTCAGCCTGTCGGGCGACCAGGCGACCAGCCTCAAGAGCAACAGCAAGCTGACAGTCAAGAGCTTCACGTCGCCGAACGTCTTGTTCGCCTTCTGCAACATCAAGACGGTGGCCGCGTGCGCTAACCAGCATTTCGTCAACGCCATTCGATACGGCATCGATTACCCGGGATTGGTCAGCGTCGCCGGCGCCGGTGCCGCCCAGGCCGCGGGTGTGGTTCCGTCTCAGTTCCTCGGCGCGTTGCC
>CAZHAC010000296.1:0-3142 GCA_964529765.1 uncultured Actinomycetes bacterium | reverse complement strand
CACGTCACCAGCGAGACGGCGAACCTGATGATCGCGCTGCGCGCGGGCGGCGCCGACATCGCGCTCTGCGCCTCCAACCCACTGTCGACCAACGACGCGGTCGCGGCGGCGCTGGTTCGCCACGACATCCACACCTTCGCCGTCAAGGGCGAGGACAACCAGACGTACTACGAGCACATCGGCGCCGCCCTCGACCACGGGCCGAACTTCACCATGGACGACGGCGCCGACCTGGTCACGATGCTCCACCAGAAGCGCACCGACCAGCTGGGACAGGTGCTCGGCGGCACCGAGGAGACGACCACTGGCGTGGTTCGCCTGCGCGCGATGGCCGAGCAGGGCGTGCTCCGCTATCCGATCATCGCGATCAACGAAGCCGACACCAAGCACCTCTTTGACAACCGCTACGGAACCGGTCAGTCGACGATCGATGGAATCATCCGCGCCACCAACGTGCTGCTGGCGGGGAAAGCGTTCGTGGTCGCCGGCTACGGGTGGTGCGGCCGCGGCCTGGCCAGCCGCGCCAAGGGGCATGGGGCGGAGGTGATCGTTACGGAGATCAACCCCGTCAAGGCCCTGGAGGCGAAGATGGACGGCTTCGAGGTGATGCCGATGGAGAAAGCCGCCGCCGTCGGCGACATCTTTGTCACCGTCACCGGCGACATCAACGTGCTCGACCGCTCGCACTTCGAGGTGATGAAGGACGGGGCCATCATGGCCAACTCGGGTCACTTCAACTCGGAGATCAACCTGCGCGCGCTGGACGAGCTGGCGACTGAGGTGCGCGAGGTCCGCAAGCTCGTCCAGGAGTACAAGATGGCCGACGGACGGCGCCTGCACGTCCTCGGCGAGGGCCGGCTGATCAACCTGGCGGCCGCCGACGGCCACCCGGCCGCGGTCATGGACATGAGCTTCGCCAACCAGGCGCTCTCGGTCGAGTACATGGCTGCCCACCACTCCGAGCTCGAGCGACGCGTCTACGACGTCCCCGAGGAGATCGATGCCGAGGTGGCTCGCCTCAAGCTGTCCGCGATGGGGGTCGAGATCGACACCCTGACCGAGGAGCAGCAGCGGTATCTGAGCTCCTGGGAGGAGGGAACCTAGTCTTGACAACCACGTCCCCGGCGACTCCCGGGGTGCTCTCGGTGATGATGCCCGTCTACAACGAGGAGAGGACGCTTCCGCTCATCCTCTCGCACGTTCTTGCCCAGCCCTCGACCGGCGAGGTGATCGCGGTCGACGACGGTTCCCGAGATGCGACCTGGGAGATCCTGACATCGACCGCCGAGCGCGATCCCCGCGTCAGGCCGTTCCGGCAAGAACGCAACCAGGGCAAGGGAGCCGCGCTGCGGCGCGCGATCGGCGAGCTGTCGATGCCGTTCGGAATTGTCCAGGACGCCGACCTCGAGTACGACCCCGCCGACTACGACATCCTGCTGCAGCCACTGCTGGAAGGCCGTGCCGACGTCGTCTACGGCGTGCGCGGCTTTGCCGGCCAGACCTCCTACAGCTTCTGGTTCGTGATGGGCAACCGCCTGGTCACGTTCGCGTCCAACCTTCTCTTCGACTGCTACATCCAGGACATGGAGACCGGGTACAAAGTGATGCGCTCAGAGCTGTGGCGCCGGCTCAACCTGAACGCGTCGCGTTTCGACATCGAACCCGAGATCACGGCGCGCGTCCTCCGGCTCGGCTACCGGATCCACGAGGTGCCGATCCACTATTACGCACGCAGCCGCGAGGAGGGGAAGAAGCTGACCTGGCGCGACGGCGTGCGCGCCCTTTCAGCGCTGCTCAAGCTCCGGCTGTCAAGTGACAGCTCGCTGTTCGGGCATGGCTACGACCACGACTATCACCGAGAGCGGCACAGCGAGCTGGCCCTCGCGCACCCCTTGATCGTGAGCGGGCAAAAGCGCGGCGACCTCGAAGGCGACAGCGCCCGCGCCTGATTGGGACCGGCCTCTTACGGGCCGGTCGAGCGCGCGACCAGCAACAGCGACTGCCCGAACGGCGGATGCCACCTGGACTCCACCGCGCGGATCACCGGCATGACGAGCCGGTCGTAAGCCGCCACCGCGCCGGATCCGCCGGCGAACGTAGTGCCGCGGGAGAGCGTCCCGCTGACCCACCAGGCGAAGTAGCCGGGCAGGTTCATGTGGTGCAGCGAGACGATGTCGAAGCCGGCCCGCCGGACCTTCCGCTCCAGCTCACTCCGATGGTACCGCCGGTGGTGACCGAGGAGCGCGTCGATCTTCGTGTAGATCGAGGGACTTGCCGGCACCAAACACGTAAAGAGCGACCCTGGGACCAGTACTTGGTTGACGTTCGCGAATGCGGCCTCATCGTCGTCGATGTGTTCGAAGACGTTGTAGGAGACCGCTGAATCAAGGCGCTCATCTCGCAGCCTCTGGAACAGCCCGGAGTCGGTTGCGCTGCCCTCCACTACTCGCACCCCCGGGTTGTCGCCGTACCGGGAGCGGAGCATGGCGGCATAGCGGGGATCGATCTCGAGCGCAACCAGCCGTTCTCGGTCTGTGAGCAGCTCAGTCATCGTCCCCGTCCCCGAACCAACTTCGAGCACGCGCCGGCCGACGTGGGGCAGGGAGAGGTCGTAGAGCCACCGCTTGTACGTTCTCGCCTTCGCCATCGCCTCCAGGGTCGGCGTCATGCCGACTGGCAGGCTGCTACCTGGAGGAGCCGCGGAGGTTTGGGCCAACTCCGAATATGTTACGGAGAGCGTTGATGCGCGCGCCGGATGGGGGCCGGCGGTATGGGACGCGCGCTCACGCGCGAGGAGCGCTGGGAGAACCTTCCCAGCTCAGTTCTGGACGACCACCTCGTCGCCGATCTGGGCCCAGTTCCAGAGCTGGTAGATCGGCCCCCACCCGGAGCCGCCCGGAATGTTGATGCAGCCGTGAGTCCCGTCGCCGTAGTACTGCGAGCCCGGACCGTACCAGGAGCGCCAGGGGGCGTCGTGCAGGAAGTAACCGCCCTGAAGGAACTCCATCGCGTATGAGATCCAGGTCGGCGGGTAGTAGTAGGGGCTGCTGGGCGGCCAGGGCGAGATCATCTCGTAAGGCGAAGCCTTGTAGAAGATGTGGTAGTCGCCGGGCGGCGTCGGCAGCTCGGGGCGGCCCGTCGT
>CAZHAC010000295.1:1548-3154 GCA_964529765.1 uncultured Actinomycetes bacterium | reverse complement strand
ACCGGATCGCCGAGCTGTGGGGCCCGAAGGCCGACGTCTACACCTTCTTCAACAATGATCCGCGCGCCTGCGCGATCCACGACGCTGTCGCCTTCGCGGAATTGGCTGACCGGGCCGGGCTGCAGCCGACGCGCGTCCCACGGGCGGACGAAGTGAAGGTGATCGCCTAGCCTAGCCCTAGCCGGCTGGGGACTCCGGCGGCCGTGGCTTCATGGCCGCGATGATGCTCCAGGTTGCCGACCAGGCGAGGACGCGGCCGGCCTCGGGTTCGCTCTCGATCCTGAAGTAGTCGCGAAGGTGGGCCGGAGCTCTGAGGAGCCATTGCTCCAGCTCTTCCACCACCTCGAGCGGCGTCTGACTGCGCCCCGTCCAGGCCGCATAAGGGTGACGCTTGAAGGCGAGCGGCTCCTGGCTCACCACCACCAGGCCTGCCTGCTCGATCCACCGCGTCCACTCGCTTTGCCGGTAGGCCCGGACGTGATTTGGGTCGCGCCACTTCTCGACCCTGTTCATGAACTCGTCCAGCTCGGGCGCCTCAGGAGCCATGTTGTCGTCGAGCACGAACCGGCCTTCCGGTTTGAGGACCCGGGCGGCCTCGCGGACGAAGGTTTCGGGCGCCGGGAAATGGTGGGGCGCGATGCGCGAGGTAACGATGTCAAAGGACGCGTCTGGAAATGGAAGCGCCTCGGCGTCGGCGGCCTCGAACCTGACGTTGCTTACGCCCTTCTTACTGATGAAGGCGTGGGCCGCCTCGAGCATCTCGGCGGTGAGGTCGGTGGCTACGACCTCAGCGACGTGTGGTGCCAGCGCGAGCGCGGTGTGGCCGGCGCCGGTCGCGATGTCCAGGACTCGGTCGGTCGCCTTGGGCCGGGCGAGATTGACAAGCAAGGCGAGGTCGTCGCCGCGCGCGTGCTGCTCGCTGGTGACGTAGGCCGCCGCCGTCGCGGCGAAGTGCCGGCGAATCTCGTCCTTCACGCCCTCAGGCGGTCTCGAGCCGCTTGTATCCTTCGGCGTACTGGAATCCGGCTCGCTCGCCGGTCTGGCGCATCCGCTCCCTGATCCACTTCCCCGGCCCACCGTCCTCCATGCCCGGCTTCTCGAACTGGCTGCGGTGGCACATGATGGCGTCGATCTTCTTCTGCAGCAGGTCTTCGGTCACCTCGACGTAGTGGTCGGACTCCGCGAAGGCGGGGATCCAGACCTCGCGCACCTTGTGCGGCTCGAGCCCCTGCTCGAGAAGCTCGCGATAGGCGCGGGGATTGCGGGCGTCGGGATAGACCGCAGAGAGAGCGGCCTGGCCGACCGCCAGGTGGTCGGGGTGGAAGGCGCCGATGCCCTGCGTCAGCAGCATCCGGACCGGAGCGTGGGTGATCACGAGGTCCGGCTTACGGCGGCGGATCTCGATCGTGATCGCTTTCCGCAGCTCGATGTTCGGATCCAGGTGGCCGTCGCGAAAGCCGAGAAAGGTCACGTCCTTGACGCCCAGGAGCTCAGCCGCCGCTCGCTGCTCGGCGTACCGCCGCTCACTCAATTCAGCGTCGGGGACCGACGGGTCCTCCCCGCCCTGCGAGCCGTCGGTGCAGATGCAGTAGAAGACGTCGGCGCC
>CAZHAC010000295.1:0-1448 GCA_964529765.1 uncultured Actinomycetes bacterium | reverse complement strand
CATGAGGAGCACGTCCTCGATCATGTCGGAGAGCTCCTCGACGTTCTGGTCGATGAGCGTGAGCATCTGGAGCTGGGTTTTCGGTTCTAGCCCGGCGGCGCTTTCGAGCATCAGCGTGGCCGCACCGCGGATGACGGTGAGCGGGCGGCGCAACTCGTGGCCGAGCACTGAGATCGCCCGCAGCTGCGCGTTCCGCGCCTCGCCCTGAGCCTCTGCCATCAGTGCACCGTCTCGACCTTGAGCATGTTGGTCTGGCCCGGCCGGCCGACCGGCACGCCCGCGATCAAAAGGACGCGGTCGCCGCGGCGGACGATGCTCTGCTCGACCGCGGCCTTGATGGCCTTGTCGATCATGTCGTCGGTGTCCTTCCCCATACCGACGTGGAGAGGAACCACGTCCGCGTAGAGCTGCGTCCGCCGCAGCACCTCTAGATACGGACTGGCGGCTATGACCGGGACCGGCGGGCGCGCTTTGCTGGCCCTAAGCGCGGTGGCGCCGGACTCCGTGAAGGCGATGATGTAGTTCGCCTTTACTTCAGCCGCGATCTGCGCCGCGGCGTGGGCGATCGCGCTCGAAAGCGAATTCTCCTTCCAGGCCGGGCGCTCGCGAACATAGCTGGGATGAGCCTCAGCCGCCAGACAGATCCTCGCCATCGCTCGGACCGCCTCCACCGGGTGCGCCCCTGTCGAGGTTTCCTGGGACAGCATCACCGCGTCGGTTCCGTCCCAAATCGCGTTCGCGACATCGGACGCTTCAGCGCGCGTCGGGCGGTTGCTGGTGACCATCGACTCCAGCATCTCGGTGGCCGTGATCACGGGCACGCCCGCCCGATTAGCCCTGGTGATGATGTCCTTCTGGACGGCCGGGACCTCGCCCAGCGGGAGTTCAACACCGAGGTCGCCACGGGCGACCATCACGCCGTCGACCACCTGCAGGATCGAGCGCAGGTTCCGGATCGCCTCCACCTTCTCGAGCTTGGCGATGACCGGCACCTTCCAGCCCACCATGTCGAGCTCGCGGCGGCACTCTTCGATGTCGGTGGCGGAGCGGACGAAGGAGAGGGCGAGCCAGTCGAATCCCAGTTCGGCGCCCAGCCGGAGGTCGGCGCGGTCCTTCTCTGTCATGGCCGGCATGTCGAGTGCGCGGCCGGGAAGAATGACGCCTTTCCGTTCCCCGAGGAGACCGCCACGGATTACCCGGCAGGTGGATGACTCCGTGTCCCCGCCAACGACCTTGAGCTCGATCTGGCCGTCGGCCAGCAAGAGGCGGTCGCCGGGCTGGGCGGCGCCGCAGATCTCAGGGTGGCTTACGTGGATCCGCCGCTCGTTGCCGACGACGTCTTCGGAAGTCAGAACCACCTCTTTGCCGCGTGTGAGCCTTACCAGTGGCTCCGCGAGCCGACCGGTCCGGATCTTCGGTCCCTGAAGGTCCTGCAGCAGGGCCACCTG
>CAZHAC010000294.1:0-3158 GCA_964529765.1 uncultured Actinomycetes bacterium | reverse complement strand
GCCCGGAACTGACGCGACAGGTCACGGTCCGGGTTGGCTTGTCGAGGCCGAACTGGGCCGGCTCGACACCTCGAAGGGTGTCGTCCGGCTTGATCGAATGCAGACTCTGCACCATTCCCTGCGCGAACTCCGGCTCGGCCGGGCCGGGGCTCGGTAGGACGACCGCCCACGTCCCGCGCAGGCCCGAACGAGCGATCTCGACCACGCGGCCGTCGGCCGCCGTCGCCTTGAGGTCGAGCGCGTCTGTGACGTCGCATGGGAAGAGCGGTGGCGCCGCGGGACTCTGCTGGCGGCCCATCCAGAGGAAGACCCCGATGAGCCCGATGAGCAGGACCGTCAGCGCAGCCGCACCTTTCCAGCTGACCAAACGAAAGGTCCTATGCGGGCGAGTAGGTGGCGCGGCGGCGGAGGTAGACAGCCAGGCCGGCGAGGACGATCACCAGCGGCACCAGCACCATCGTGACCACGAAGTTGAGGCTGAAGTCCTGGTCGGTCAGCATCAGCGAGGAGGCCGCGGGCGGCTTGTTCGGAAGCGCGATCAGCTGGTCGTTGCCGGCCAGCCAGTCGAAGGAGCCGAGCAGCAGCTGGAGGTTGTAGCCCGCCTGGGCGACGATGGCGCGGTTCTCCGCGAACGCGGAGGTTCCGACGAGCACGACCCGGCCCTTTTTGGTGCCTGTCAGGCCAGTGCCCGACTGGCCGGGCGGCAGGTCCTTCTCCAGCGTCTCCATCATCGTGAACGGCCCCGCCTTGTCACCCGGGCGCCTGGACAGCTGATTCACGTCGCGGACGGTCATCACCTGATAGGCGGAGTTGGTGGTCTGGGCGAGGGCGGCGGAGGTGACGCCGTCGGCGTCGACCTGCGTGATGCCGGTGGTCTGGGGAAAGAAAGTCAGCTTGTTGCTCAGGCCGCGCGTGACCGGCGACGACCCGTAGTTGAAGACGACCGGCGTGGTGCTGTCGCCCTGCGCGTAGTTCCTGGGATCACCCTCCAGGACGAGGCCGTTGTCGAAGCTGGCTCCATACGGCTTCACGATTGCATTCGCTGACTGGGCCAGGCTGGATTCGATCCACGGATCGGCGGCGAGCAAGAGGCTGCCGCCGCTGTTGACGTACTGCTGGATGGCGGCCACCGCAGCGTCGGGAATCTTCCGTTGAATGCCGACCAGAGCCAGGACGTCGCAGTCGGCAGGGATCTTGGGGGACTGCGAGAGGATGATCGGGGTGAGCTTGAAGTTGTCGCTCCCGAGCTGGGTCTTGGCCTCCGAGTAGCCGAAGTCCTGGGTCTCGCCGAGGTCGCGTTCCCCTTCACCCGAGGCCCAGCAGACCTGCGGCGTCCGGTTCGCCTCGAGCTTGAGGATGGCCGACGTGAAGTCGGACTCCGACTGCGAGCCGAGCAGCAGCACCGTGGGCTGCTTGGACTTGTACTCGAGGGCAAAGCTCCCGTTGATCGTTACCCCGAGCTTCCTGGCCAGCTCGGCGTGGGTGTCCGGATTGACCACGCTGACCTTGATGTGACTGGAGGCCTTGTGATATTGGGCGAGCAGGCTTGTCGCACTGTCGAGGTCCGTGCTGTCGGACCCCGGCCGGAAGAACCCGGTGATGGTGACATCCGAATCGAGCTGCTTGAGGACCGTGAGCGACTTCGGCGAGAGGGTGTAGCGCTGCGAGCGCGTGAGGTCGAGGGCGTATGAGGTCCGGGCGGCGAGCACGTTGCCCATCACCAGCACCCCGAGCACGGCCGCGCTCACGAACACGGTGAGAGAGCCGAACCGGGCTTGCCGGCTTCGGACCAGGTCGATGACGGCGGTCGGAGCGAGCAGCCCGTAGCAGATCAGCAGTGCGACGCCGGCGATCAGCGAGTAGGAGATCGCGGTCGACATCTGCTGCTGGGCCAGAAACTGCAGGAGGGCCGCTAAGAGCAGCACGACGCCCCCGATGAGGCAGGCGATTGCCAGCCGGCGATCCAGATTCACGCCCCTCACCTCCACCGCCGCGAGTCGAGGACTCGCGTGGTCAGGAAGAGTGCGCCCACGATCAGCGTGGCGAAGTAGACGACGTCTTTAAGCACGATCTGTCCCTGGTTGAACGAGTTGTAGTGGTTGCCGGCGGAGAGGTAGCTGACGACGTCGGAGACGGGCGGCTCGGCGAAGGCCCCGAAGCCGAAGACGACGTAGAGCACGATCAGCGAGACGAACCCCGCAAACGCCGCGATGATCTGGTTCTGGGTCAGGCTCGACCAGAGCAGCCCGATGGCGAGGAAGCTGCCGCCCGCCAGCAGCATCCCCAGATACCCCGTGACGACCGGACCCAGGTCGAGACTGCCGATCGAAATCGTTAGCCCGAACGGATGCAGCACCTGGTGCGCCGGCTGGTAGTAGACGAGAAGGCCCACGATCACGAACACGAAGGCCGTCACCAGTACGTAGAAGACAAGCGCTGCCAGCCACTTCCCAATCACCAGCTCCCAGTCGCGCACGGGCGAGGTCAAAAGCACCTCGAGCGTCCCCTGCCTCCGCTCCTCGGCCAGCTGCCGCATCGTGAACAGGGGCGCGATCAGGAGGCTGAAGAAGATCACGTCGGCATAGACCTGCTCCATGCTCACCGGCGAGCCGTAGCGGACGGGCGTCAGGTAACCGACGTAGGCGACCAGCGGCGCCAGCAGGGCGGCGACCACATAACCGATTGGGGAGACGAAGAAAGCCGCCAGCTCGCGCCGCGCAATGGCCAGCACGGTGAGCAAGCCGCTGCGCCAGACGATGTCGTAGAGACCTCCGGACGGAGCCTCCCAAACTGTGGATCCGGGCTCCGGCGCGACCGGGCCCGGCTCCACCGGCTCCGGCTCCGGCTGCGGAGCCACCTGCGCGGCCTGCTCCACCGGCGCGACCTGTTCGGCGGGCAGCTCTGCCGCCGCGGCCGCAGGGCGCCGCCGCGGCCCGCGAGGCTTGGGTGTCGAGTCCCCGGATGGCTTGGCGACGCCGTTCCGGCGAGATCGCGGCGACGGCTCAGCCATCCAGCTCCTCCTCCGGGTCCTTTTCCAGCAACGCCTTCTGACGGCGCGACGGGCGACCGGCCTTCGGCTTGGCCGGCGTCGCCGCCGGCTCGGCGGCGGCCAGCTCGGGATCGGCGCCCGTCAGCTCGAGGTAGATGTCCTCCAGGCT
>CAZHAC010000293.1:0-3163 GCA_964529765.1 uncultured Actinomycetes bacterium | reverse complement strand
GTGCACATCAGCTTCACGCGATAAGGCAGGCCAAGCCGGCGGAGCACCTCCTCGGCGTTGCGCGTGAGGCCTTCGAACTCCTCCATCGAGGTTTCCGGTGTCGTCAGCTTGACGAGCTCAACCTTCTCGAACTGGTGCTGGCGGATGTAGCCGCGCGTGTCCTTTCCCGCCGAACCCGCCTCCGACCGGAAGCACGGTGAATAGGCCACGTACTTCAGCGGCAGCAGCGAGCCGTCGAGGATCTCCTCGCGGTGATAGTTGGTCACCGGGACCTCCGCAGTCGGTATCAGCCAGAGGTCGTAGTCGTCGACCTTGAAGGCGTCAGCGGCGAACTTCGGAAGGTTGGCGGTACCGAACATCGCGGCGCTGTTGACCAGGAATGGCGGCGCCACCTCGCCGTAGCCGTGCTCCCGTGTGTGGAGGTCGAGCATGAACTGCACCATCGCCCGGTTAAGCGCCGAGCCGGCACCGCGCAGGAAGGCAAAGCGGGCCCCGGAGACGCGCGCTGCGCGCTCCAGATCGAGAATGCCGAGCGACTCGCCCAGCTCGTAGTGCGGCTTGGGAGTGAAATCAAACTCGCGCTTGACGCCCTCCTCGCGCAGGATCAGGTTGCCGCTTTCGTCGGGCGCCACGGGCACCGAGGAGTCGTAGAGGTTGGGCACCAAAGCGAGCAGCCGATCGAGCTCTTCACGGACCTGGTCGGCACGGGCCATCAGGTCCTTCACGTCCTGTGAGAGCTGCTTCATCTGCGGCAGCAGCGACTGTTCCTTGCTCTGCGCGAACTGCTTGGAAAGCTGGTTCTGCTCGGCCCGCGCGCTTTCGGCCTCGGTCTGCGCCTGGCGCCACTCGGCGTCGAGGCGGAGAATCTCGTCAATCGGCGCCGGCTCGCCCTTGTTTGCGGCGCTCTGTTTGACGAGATCCGGGTTCTTGCGGATGAACTCCAGCGAGAGCACTACGACCGCTCCTTCAACTGCGGGAAGAGGATCACGTCGCGGATTGCGTCCTGATCGGTGAGCAGCATCACGAGCCGGTCGATGCCAATCCCCTCGCCGCCGGTCGGCGGCATCCCGTATTCGAGGGCGACTACGAAGTCCTCGTCGAACATCATCGCCTCCTCGTTGCCGGCGGCACGCGCCGCCGCCTGGCGCTCGAAGCGCTCGCGCTGGTCGATCGGGTCGGTGAGCTCGGTGAATGCGTTTGCGAACTCGATGCCGGCGACGATGAGCTCGAAGCGCTCCACGAAGCGCGGGTCGTCGTCGCGGCGCCGAGCCAGCGGCGTCACCTCGATCGGATAGTCGAGGACGAAGGTCGGCTGCCGGAGTCTGGGCTGAACGGCCTCCTCAAACGCGTCGTTGAGCGCCTCACCGTAGAGCTCCTGCCCCGTCTCCTCCTTCACGAGGTCGAACATCCGCGCTCGCCGAAAGGGCGGCTCAAGCACGATCTCCTCGCCTTTCCAGGTGGTCTTGAGCGGCGTTCCCGCCGCGTCCGCCGCCGCGACGACGATCTGCTCGGTCAGCCGCATCATGTCCTCGTAGGTCGCATAGGCCTGATAGAACTCGAGCATCGTGAACTCTGGGTTGTGGCGCGGCGAGAGCCCCTCGTTCCGGAACAGCCGGCCCAGCTCGTAGACGCGCTCGAAGCCGCCGACGACGAGCCGCTTCAGGTAAAGCTCGAGCGCGATCCGCAGGTAGAAGTCGCGGTCGAGGACGTTGTAATGCGTCACGAACGGCTTGGCGTGGCCGCCGCCTGGGATGTCATTCAGGACCGGCGTCTCGACCTCGATGAAGCCCTGCGTGTCGAGCAGCCGCCGAATCGCCTGGATGATCCGGGTCCGCTTGAGGAAGACCTCACGCGACTGCGGGTTGGAGATCAGGTCGAGGTAGCGCTGGCGGTAGCGCGTTTCCACGTCTTTGAGCCCGTGCCACTTCTCCGGCAGCGGCCGCAGCGACTTGGTAAGCAGTTGCACCCGGTCGGCGTCGATGCTGACCTCACCTCGCCTGGTCTTGAAGACTGGACCCTCGACGCCCACGATGTCCCCCAGGTCGAGCTCGAGGAAGGTGTCGTGCTCGGCCTCACCCAGATGATCGCGGCGGGCTACGACCTGAATCCGGCCGGAGGCGTCCTCGAGGTCGGCAAAAGCCATGCCGCCCATCCCGCGGCGGCCGACCAGCCGTCCAGCCACGCGCACGGGCTCGGTACGCTCGACGCCCTCAGCGAGCAGAGAGCGCGCTTCACTGATCGTGTGCGTCCGCCGGAACTCGCGCGCGTAGGGCTCGCGGCCTGCCTCCCTCAGCCGGCGCAGCTTTTCACGCCGGTCGCGCAGCACGGCGGGCAGGTCTGAACGAAGTTCTTCGTCGGGCACCGAAACCTGAGGGTACCTACTTGACGGCGAGGATCTTGAGCCGGGACGTCCCTATCGGGGAGCTCCACTCCACCTCGTCGCCGGCCCGGTGGCCGAGCAGGGCCCGACCGAGCGGGCTCTCGTTGGAGATGTAACCGTTAAGTGGATCGGCCTCGGCGGCCCCCACGATCCAGTACGTCTCGTCGCCATCCGGGCTCGCGACCGTGACCTTCACGCCGACGCCGACGACGCCTTTCTCCTTGGTTTCCTCTTCGATGAGGACCGCGTTGCGAAGCATCGCCTCCAGGGTCAGGATGCGGCCCTCGAGCAGGCCCTGGTCGTTCTTGGCCTCGATGTACTCCGCGTTCTCGGCGATGTCGCCGAAATCGCGTGCGTGGCGGATGCGCTCAGCGACCTCGCGGCGACCATTGGTGATCAGCTCTTCGTACTCGTCTTCGAGCTTGCGAAGCCCCTCGCGCGAAATCAGAACTGGCTTGCTGTCCATAAACAGGCAGCGAAGTGTACACGCCACCGGAGCCGCGTGAAGGGTCACGGCAGCAGGCGTCAGAGCTCGATTGTCTGCTCTTCCGCGGCTGGAAACGCGACCACTTGATCGCGCCCCGCCCGCTCACGCTGTGTAAGAGCCTGCTCGACAAGCAGATCGATGTCGGCGTCAGAGTGCTGTGGGTCGTGATGGACGAACGCCAACTGCCCGACGGCGGCGGTTTCGGCGAGCGCGAGCGCATCTGCGAAGGTCGAGTGACCCCACCCTTGATGCGACGGATATTCGTCCTCGCTGTATTGGGCGTCGTGCGCGAGCAG
>CAZHAC010000292.1:0-3183 GCA_964529765.1 uncultured Actinomycetes bacterium | reverse complement strand
CCAGGCTGCCCGAGCGGCCCGCACCTTCGAGGCCGACCGGCCGATCTCGCCCTTCCGGCCAGACGAGGGCGAAGAGATCGCCTCCGATCGAGGTCATGTGCGGGTAGACCGCGCAGAGCATGGCGTTGGCCGCGATCGCGGCGTCGACTGCGTTGCCGCCGTCCCGGAGCATTTCGGCACCGGCCGTGGAGGCCAGGTGGTGCGGTGTGCAGACGATGCCGCGGGTTGCGGTCACGGGACCAGGAGATCGAGGGCGCCGGGGATGACCTCAAAAAGCGCCGGAACATAACCCGGCTGCTCGCCGTCGACGTCGATGCGGACCGGTGCCGGCGAGGTCACTTCGACCCGCCGGGCGCGGCGAAGCGACCACTTCGCGTTCCCCGCCTCGAGATGGGTGCCAGCGCGGATCCTGGCCAGGCCGCGGGCGTTTTCGAAAAGGTTGACGTCGCCGACGACGATCACGTCGAGGAGCCCGTCGCCGGGATCGGCCAGCGGAGCCATCCGCATCCCACCACCAAAGTACTGGGCGTTGGCGATCACCACTTGCTGCACGACCAGGTCGGCGGCCTCGCCGTCGATCTCGACGCGCATCGGCCGGTTCTGGTACGTGAGCAGGGTCCGGGCGGAAGCGGCCAGGAAGGTCAGCGATCCAGGCAGGAACTTGGGGCCGCGGTTGACCCGATCGACCACCTCGCCACCAATCCCTGCGTCGGCGATGTTGACGAAGGTCCGGAGCTCTCGCAGGCCGCTGTGAGACTGGAACGTGACGCGCCCGGCGTCGATCCGCCGGCGCCGGCCGGCGAGCAGGGACCGTGCCGCCAGCAGCGGATCGGGCGGGATGTTGAAGCTGCGTCGGAAGTCACCGCCGGTGCCGGTCGGGAGGACTCCGAACGCGGCCTTGGTCGGCACCGCCTCCCCGTTTTCGAAGAAGCCGGCGGCTGTCTCACTGATCGTTCCGTCGCCGCCGACCGCCGCGACCACTTCACGGCCCTCCTCGAGCCCGCGCCGGGCGATCTCGGCCGCCTCCAGGGGCCGGGAGGTCATCTCGGTGTCGAACTCGAGCCCGAGCCCCTTCAGCTTGTCGGCGATCGCGGGCCACCGCTGGCCGGTCCGGCCACCGGCGGACATCGGGTTGACGACCAGCAGGACCGGCTTCACGAGCGGCCTCCGAGGGCGTCGGGATTGAGGACGCCCACGGGATCGAGCCCCTTCCGAACGGCCTCCCACACCTTCCACCATTCGCCCATCTCCTTCCGCGCCCAGGCCGCGCGGCCGCGGCCGACGCCGTGATGATGGCTGATCGTCGCCCCCGACTCCAGGCACGCGCTCATGGCTCCGTTCCAGCAGGCCGCGTAGGCCGCCGCAGCCTCCTCGTCCGAGCCCGCCGTGCCGGCGAAGGTGAAGTAGGCACAGCAGCCCTGCTCGTAGGCGTGGCTGAAGTGGCAGAGTGCGAGCGCCCGCTCGGCCAGGACGTGCTTGACCTCCGAATAGACCTTCGGGAGGTCGCTCCATGCGCTCGCGATCTCGATAGTGTCCACGAAGGCACCGGCCGGCTCCATCAATTCTCGAAGTCGCTGCGCCGAGAGGTCGTAACGATGAGCCAGCCAGCGTTCCCAGGGCTGGGTGCCCAGCTCGCGAGCTTCTCGCGCCAGCCGGGCAACGAGCGCCGCCTCGGCCTCGGCCACCGCCGGCTCGCCACAGGTAGCGGCGACCAGGAGGCAGCCGCCATCGGTGACGCCCTGGAAGAGCGTGTCCTCGGGATCGTAGAGGCGAAGCACCAGGGGCCGCACGCCGGCCTGCATCACAGCCCGCATGGC
Source organism: uncultured Actinomycetes bacterium (assembly GCA_964529765.1). Taxonomy (GTDB): domain Bacteria; phylum Chloroflexota; class Dormibacteria; order Dormibacterales; family Dormibacteraceae; genus CAZHAC01. Next base: position 1,366 of record CAZHAC010000292.1, on the reverse strand, counting down.
CTCCAACCCGGCCTCTACGGTTGCGAACAGGTAACCCCTGCCGGCGACCGCTGGGGGACGCTTGTGGAGCCGGAGGACGGCGTCGAGGACCACCGCCAGGCCGCCCTCGGCGCCGACCAGCAGGTGGTCGAGCGCCGGCCCCACCGCTGACCGCGGTCCTGGCCGGGGCCGGAGCAGGGTGCCGTCGGCGAGCACGGCGGTGACACCGAGCAGCATGTCCTCGATGTTTCCGTAGCGCGACGACTCCTGGCCCGAAGAGCGCGTCGCGATCAGGCCGCCCATCGTGCTCACGGGCAGTGAGCTCGGCTGGTGACCGAGCGTGAGGCCGAGCCCGTTGACCTCCTTCTCGACGTCGAGTCCGACGGCTCCCGCCTGGACGTGGAGGGTCAGGTTCGTCTGATCGATCTCGAGTACGCGGTCGAACGCCCGGAGGTCGAGCACGACCTCGCCCGGCTCGGGGGACAGGGCACCGGTCACGGCGCTGGCACCACCCATCGGCACTGCGCGAACCCCCCGCTCTCCCGCCCAGCGCAGGAGGTCGACGACCTGCTCGTAGGTGGCGGCGCGCGCTACGAGTACTGGTTGAGCGGCACGCCCGGCCCGATCCTGGATGAGGCGCCAGGGCCAGAGGTCGTGAACCGGCCGTTCGTCGACGGCGAGACCGAGCCGCTCGAGGTCCGCTCTCACGCCAGCGCGCATCGGGCGGCATTGGTCCCGGCCAGCCAGCCGGTGAGGAGCGGAACCCCCGATCCCCCACTCCTCGCCTCGTCCCAGCCCGCCAAAACGGCCCCGGCCGCGAAGAGGTTCAGGTAGCCGTCGGGACGCAGCCGTTCGTCCACGCCGACGCCGCTCAGAAAGGCCGGCTCCGGGTCCAGATATTCGAGATAAGGCAGTCTGGGGTTGTCGCGGACGGGGCCGCCGTCGAAGACGGTCGTCAGCCCGAGCAAGGGCTCATCGATCACACGCTCCACTTTGGCGCCCGAAGCCAACGGTAGGCCTCGCTTGCGGAGACCGCCACCGATGAAGCGACCGGTGGCGAGGACGAAGGCTTCCGCCTCCAGCCGCGCCTCGTCAGGGAGAGCGGCCTCGATGTGCCCGGGCTCGCCGGCAAAGCCGTGCACCTGGGTCCGGATCAGCCGCGCGCCGGCGGCCTGCGCCCATGCCTGGAGAGCCGAGTGCAGCCGCCACCCGAAGACGCTGCCGGTCAGCGGGAGCAGCTCGAAGCCGGCCGCCGGGAGGTCGCGGAGGCCGGGTGGAAACGCGATCGCTTCGGCGCGGATCCGGCCGCTGGCCGGTGCGCGGCGGCCGGCAAGGTCGGTCACCGAGGCGCCGGGCGGCAGTTCGGGATCGTGGACCTGGTGCGCGA
>CAZHAC010000291.1:0-3237 GCA_964529765.1 uncultured Actinomycetes bacterium | reverse complement strand
GGCCGGCAGGACCTCGCGGGCGAGCAGCCGCATGCGCTCGGCGAAGCCTTCGCTGAAGCCAAGCGCGAGCATCAGGTGATCGGCGCCCGCCGCCTGCCAGCGCGTCAATTCGGCGAGCATCTCCTTCGGACCGCCCGAGAGATTGATCCGCGCGCCCACGTCAAGCTGGCGATTCACTGATTCGCTTCGAGCAAGGGAGGCGCGTTCACGCCAGGCGTCGATGTCCAAACCCGTCGACTCCCAGGCGTCGGCCAACCTGGCGGCTCGCTTCACGGCGGCATCGGAATTGCCGCCGAGCAGGATCGGCAGCTCGGCGCCACGCACGGGCAGCGGGTCGAAAACCCCGTCCTGGTACGAGTAGAACTCGCCTTCAAAGGGCTCTCGCGAGCCGGAGAACAGGTGGCGGTAGAGGCGGATCACTTCGCTGAGCCGGCGTCCTCGCCGGCTGAAGTCGGCGTGCACGTTGGCGAACTCCGCTTCATTCCAGCCGGCGCCGAGCCCGAGCACGAGCCGGCCGCCGCTCAATTGGTCGATCGTGGCTGCCTGCTTCGCGAGCGCGAAGGGATTCCGCATCAGCACCACGATCACGGTCGTGATCAGCTTCACGCGCCGGGTGCGGGCCGCCAGGTAGGCGAGGACTGTCATCGCTTCGAAGATCCGCTCGTAACGCTCGGGCTGCCCTTTCGGCACCAACAGGTGGTCGGTCGTCCCGATCCCGTCAAAGCCCAGCTCCTCGGCCTCGAGTGCGATCTCGAGGATCGACTCCGAACTGGAGCCACGTCCGTAGTTGGGAATCGCGAGGTGGAGTTCCATGACAGAACCGAACTCTAGGAGGTCGCAGCCTCATTTTTGCTCTGCCTAGAGCGGGTTTGGATGGCTGAGGCGGGGTGCCCGCGAGTATCGTGGTGGTAGTCCTTCTTCGGCGGCATCTCTCTTCGCTCTGCTGGAGAACCTGGCTTGGCTCCTCCTCGTGCGATCACGTCTGCGCGCGCCCACGGCCGCCGACAGCAGTCGAGCGTGGCCGCCCTCGAGCCGCTTGCGCTGAGCGCCGCCGCCGTCCTGATCACGCTGGGGTTGCTCAACCTGCTCGCGCTTGGCGAACTGGGCCTGGCCGCCCACCAGCTGGCATCCGTGCTCGCCGGCGCCTGCCTGCTGCTCCTGCTGCGCCGAACCCGCGTTGACACGCTGGGTGCGCTCGGAGTCGTTAGCTACGCGATCGGGCTGCTGCTTCTGCTGGGGGTGGCGGCGATGGGCACGGCGGCCCACGGGGCCCGCCGCTGGCTGCTGATCGGAACCCTGACGCTCCAGCCCTCGGAGCTCGCCAAGCTCGGCCTGCTCCTGGTCCTGGCCACCATCCTCGCCGGCGCTCACACCCGCAAGCGCCTGGCCATGGCGCTCCTGGCGGCCGGAGTTGTGGTTGCGCTGACCCTCCTCCAGCCCGACCTCAGCACGTCCGCGATCCTGGTCGGCCTGACGCTGGCCGCCCTCCTCCTGGCCGGCGTCGCCTTGCGTTCGCTGGTGCTGCCGGTGCTCGGACTGGCGGCGCTGGCGCCTCTGGGCGAGCGCCTCCTGCGCCCGTACCAACACGTGCGGCTGCACGCCTTCTTGAACGGTTCGCACGATCCGACCGGCAGCGGCTGGTCGGTTCTTCAAGCCCACGTCGCGATCGCCTCGGGGGGACTCTTCGGCCTCCACAACCACCCACTGCACGGCTTGATGGCCGAGTATCTGCCGGCCCGCCAGACCGATCTCGCCTTCGCCAGCCTGGTCGAGGAGGGAGGTCTGATCGCGGGCATGCTGGCGCTTCTGGCGGTCACGGTGCTCGTCTGGAGACTCGCGGTGGCCAGCCGCGCGGCCAGAACCAAGCAAGCGGCGCTGGTCTCCGCGCTCCTTGCCGTCCTCTTCGGCGGCGAGGCTGTGCTCTCCCTGGCCGGCAACCTCGGAGCGCTCCCGGTGGCCGGCGTCCCCTTTCCTTTATTGAGTTATGGCGGCACCAACACCACCGCCCACCTGGCGGCTCTCGGGCTCGTGCTCGGTGCCCGTCGCGACGGTGAACGCCGGCGGCTCTGGCGGCTGCCCAGGAAACGTCGGGTGTCGCTTCACCGGCTGCAGCTGACAGGCCTGGCCCTGACATGCGCGTTCAGCGTCATGGCCGCCATGACGTGCCTGATCCAAACATCGGGCGCGTCCCTCCGGCAGCTCGGCAGCTCGGAGATGACCCGGTGCGTCAATCTACGCGCGCCGCGCGGCGCCATCACCGACCGCCACGGCGTTCCGGTGGCGCTCGACTCGACGGCCGTGCGTGTCCTGGGGGCACCTGGTCTGCTCGAGAATCGCCCGCCGACCCTCGAGCGCCTGGCGGCGTTGATGGGCTTCTCGCCCGCCGAGTTGCAGTCGCGGCTCAACTCGACGCCCGGGGAAATGACGGCGACTCTGGGCGATGTCCCGGTGCCAGTTGCCGATCGCATCGCTGAGGCCGGCCTCGACGGTGTCCTCATCGAGCCCTCCCCGCACCGTGTCTATCCTTCCGGACCTCTCCTGGCACCCCTGCTTGGCTTCGTCGGCATCGCCACGCCCGCCGATGCGAAGCGGTTTCCGGATCTGCCGCTCAACTCCTACGTCGGCCGCGCTGGCCTGGAATGGCAGTACGACGCCCTGCTCCGAGGACGGGACGGCAAGCAGTGCTTTTACGTGACACCCGCCGGCAAGGCTGTCGCACTCGGACAGCGCGTTGCGCCCGTGGCCGGATCTGACCTGCGCCTCAGCCTGGACCTCGGCCTGCAACAGCAAGCCAATGAACAGCTGGCCCAGGCACTGCGAGGAGTGGCCGGGCAGCCGGCCGGCAACGAGGCAGCCGCGGTCGTCCTCGATGCGGGGACCGGCGATGTGCTCGCGATGGCGAGCATGCCCTCCTACGACAACAACCTCTACGGCCCACCGATCGACGTCGGCCGTTTTCGAAGCCTGGAGCGGCAGGCGGGCGATCCCACGCTCGAGCATGCCATCCAGGAGGCGGCGCCCCCGGGCTCGATCTTCAAGCTGGTGGTGGCGGCCGCCGACACCGTCTACCGGGTCATCCCACCCGACCAGGTGCTCAGCACCGGGTACACGTTCAGCCTCGGCGACCACGTTTTCCATGGCTGGGGTTACCTGCCTCCGCAGAATCTGCCGCAGGCGGTCGCCTGGTCGAACGACGTCTACTTCTACAAGCTGGCGGTCGCGCTCGGCCCCGAGCGC
>CAZHAC010000290.1:0-3240 GCA_964529765.1 uncultured Actinomycetes bacterium | reverse complement strand
GCCTGGTACGTGGCCGCCTGGGATCACCTGCGGGGTGAGCTCCGGACATTCCGGCTCGACCGCATCCTCGAGGCCGAGGTGACGAAGGAGACTTTCGAGAGGCCGCCCGGCTTCGACGTGGCGGGCCACGTCCAGCAGTCGCTCGCCACTGTGCCCTGGCCGTGGGTGGCCGAGGTCCTGCTCGCGACCAGCATGCGCGAGGCGCGGCGCCGGATAGGGCCGACGGTGGGGACTCTCGAGCAGACGCAGGACGGCGTCCTCTTGCGCATCGGAGCCGACGATCTGGGCTGGATCGCGCGCTATCTGGCCGGGCTGGACGTGTCCTTCAAGGTCCTGAGCCCGCCCGAGCTCCATACGGCGCTCGCGGACCTCGCGCAGCGCCTTCTGCGGAGCGGCTGAGGGCAGTTAGGCCCGTCCCGGCAGCGCGACGCCCGGGCGCCGATCGAGGTAGAGGGTGGACTTCAGGTTGTCGGCGTCCTGTGGGAAGCGGTCGCTGAGCTTCATCATCTCTGAGCGGATGGCGGGGTCCAGGCCACTGGCGTTGGGGGCGTCGATCTCGACCAGGTTGCCGCCAGGATCGCGCAGGTACAGCTGCGCGATGTTGCCCGGCAGCTCGTAGAGGTGATGGCCGAAGGTCATGCCGTCGTGCATACCGCGGTCTTTGGTGATCCGGAAGACTGCCGCGAAGTCGTCGACGGCGAACGCGATGTGGTGGTACCTGGGGGCTGAGTGCTCGGGTCGCTGGAAGAGGTGGAGCTGGAGGTCACCGAGGCGCAGCCACTGAACCGGGAAGCCGAAGTTGGGGGTGGGTATCGTCTCGGCCCGGAACACCTCCTCGTAAAAGCGCGTCGACTCCGCAAGATCTTCGGCGCTGATGCTTACGTGATTAAGCCAGGCATCCGGCATCGCAAATTCCTCCAAAGAGAGACTTAAGGGTCAGGCTGAGTGGGAGCGCGCCTCCTCGATCCAGTTCGAGATCCGCTCCGGAGTCGCGGGCAGCACGTTGCAGCGGACGCCCAAGGGTGCGAGGGCATCGTCGATAGCGCTCGCGATCGCGGCCGGCGCCATCATCCGGCCTCCCTCGCCGCCGCCCTTGATGCCGTGCACCGTGAAGGGGGAGGGAGTTTCCTGGTGCCCGGTGATGACCTCGGGCACTTCCATCGCGGTCGGAATCAGGTAGTCCATGTAGCTGGATGTGAGCAGCTGGCCCTGGTCGTCATAGATGTACTGCTCGTAGAGGGCGGTGCCGATGCCGTGGGCGGTGCCGCCGATGATCTGCCCGTCGAGCGACCGCGGATTGACCAGCGTGCCGGCGTCGTGCACGGCGACGTACTTGAGGAACTGGAGCGCGCCCGTCTCCACGTCCACCTCGACGATCGGAATATGGCAAGCGTTGCCGACGAAGGGGTAGAAGACGCCCAGGTTACGGCGATCGTCAGACGGCATGGTCGTGTAGGGGTGGTCGTAGACCTTGTCCGCCTCGAGGCCGGTCTCGATGTCCTCCGGCAGACTGTGCTTGAAGAGGTACGCCCAAAGAGCGATCTCCGCCAGCTCCTTGCGGCGCTCGGGAGCACCGCGGACCATCACGCCGCCGCCAGACCACTCAAGGTCCTCGACGTCCGCCTCCAGGAGGTGGGAAGCGATCTTGCGCGCTTTTTCCTTGATCCTGGCCGACGCGCCCTGAACCGCCCCCGCGATCATGACCGTGAAGCGGCTGCCGCCCGGTCCAGTAGCGGGCAGGCCGCGGTTGGAGCCTGAGTAGACGATGTTGACCTGCGGCGGCTCGACGTCGAATTCCTCAGCCACCAGCTGGGCGACCATCGTCTCGGCGCTGTTGCCCCAAAACGCGTTCGAGTAGAGCGTGGCGGTGATGCCCCCGGTGGCATCCACGTTCAAGGTCACGCTCTCCGGCGTGCTCGTCACCTTGGCCGCAGGGTCGTCGAACCAGAACCAGAACTCGGTGGCGCTGAAGACGCTCCGCTCCTGGCAGCTGATCACGCCGATGCCGATGTAGCGTCCCTCCTTGCGCAGGCGCTCCTGCTCTTGCCGCCAGTGGCGGTAATCGGCCAGCTCCAACGCCTTGTCCAGGACACCCGGATAGTTGCCGCTGTCGTACATGTTGCCGGTCGGGATGAAGTAAGGAAACTGGTCGGGCTGGATGAAGTTCTTGCGCCTGATCTCGACCGGATCGATACCCAGCTCTCGGGCCGCCTTGTCCACCATCCGCTCGACCATCCAGTTGGTGACCTCGGATCCGAAGCCTCGATAGGCGCCCTGCTGGCACTTGTTGGTGAGGACGGCGTGCAGGCCGTACTGGACGCTTCCAATGCGGTAGGGGCCCACCACCTGGGCCAGGGAATTGCCGTGCGTCCCGGTGCCGAACTGGATGTAGGCGCCGTAGTCGTCGACGGTGTCGAGCCTCAGGCTGCGGAGGGTGCCATCCTTCATCACCGCCAGCTCGACGTCGTAGACGCGATCCGACCCGTGGTGGTCGCAGTTGCTGATGTTGTCGACGCGGTCTTCCACGAACTTGACCGGGCGCCCGGTGTGCTTGGCCAGCATCCCGGCGAGGATGCCGACCTTTACCGCCCAGAACTTGGAGCCGAAGCTGCCGCCGGCCGGATAGGGACGGACGTCGAGCTTGTTGGTCGGAACTTTGAGCGTGCCGGCGACCATGAAGAGGAAGTGGGTGAAGGTCAGTGAGTTGGTGTGGATGGTGAGCATGCCAGTCGCCGGGTCGTAGTCGGCTGCCGCCGCCACCGTCTCCAGCGGCTGGCCCCCTGAGCGGTGCCAGCGGAGCCGGTCGCGGACGACCAGGTCGGCCTCGGCGAAGTCACGTTCGACATCGCCGAAGACGAAAGTCCGCTCGTAGGCGACGTTGGAGCCGAGCGGGTCGTGGACCAGAGGGGCACCCGGCCGCATCGCCGCTTCCGGGTCGGTCACCGCCGGCAGCGGCTCGTATTCGACATTGACCAGACCGCAGGCGTCCTCGGCCACATAACGGCTCTCCGCCACGACCGCCACGACTCCCTCGCCGACGTACCGGACCTTGTCGACGGCCAGGCAGCGCCAGACGTGCTTGTCGGGCTGAGGCCCGAAGTCCGGCATCGCGTCGCAGAGCTCGGCCGCCTGGGCTCCGGTCACCACCGCCACCACGCCCGGCAGCTGTGCCGCCTGGGAGACGTCGACGCTCGCGATGCGCGCGTGCGAGTGCGGGCTGCGCACCAGGGCGGCGTGCAG
>CAZHAC010000289.1:0-3241 GCA_964529765.1 uncultured Actinomycetes bacterium | reverse complement strand
CGATCAACAACCTGATCGAAATCTCGAACGGCGAGCGCATCAGCGCCATCTTCGTGCGGCCCGAGGCAGACAACCCACAGGCCCGCTTCATGCTTATGGTCACCAAGAACGGCTACATCAAGAAGACGGCCATGAAGGAGTACGCCAATGTCCGGCGGAACGGCCTGATCGCCATCAACCTGCAGCCCGGAGACGAGCTCAACTGGGTTCAGCCAACATCTGGCGAGGATGAGGTCGTCATTGCCACCCGGCTGGGCAAGGCGATCCGGTTCAGCGAGCACGAGGTGCGCCCAATGGGCCGGGACACCATGGGCGTGATCGGGATCAAGCTCGGCAAGGGCGACGAGGTCGCCGGCATGGCGGTCGCGCGCGACAACGCCGATCTCTTGGTGGTCACCGAGCGCGGTTATGGGAAGCGCACCCCGGTTTCGGAGTACCCGACGCACCACCGGGGTGGACAGGGCGTGTTCACCCTCAAGGTCACCGACAGGGTCGGCCGCCTGGCAGCCCTTCGTGTGGTCGAAGATCCGGAGGAGGAGATTCTGCTCATCACTGCCTCGGGCATGGTCATGCGCACGAAGGCGGAGGCGATCTCCCGGATCGGCCGTCAGACCCAAGGCGTGATCGTGATGCGCGTGCAGCCTGACGACCAGCTGGCCGGACTCGCCCCGGTGGGATTGGTGGTCGACGGAGAAGTGATACCCGCTGACCCAGGAACGGCTTAGCGGTTGAACTGGGTCGGCTACGCGGGCCTCGTCCTGCTGGCGATCGCGTTCATGGTCGTCGCGTTCGGGGCGGTCGCGGCGCTTCCCAGTGTGCTGCGCTTTCGGCGCCTGTCAGTGCAGACAAGGCAGCTCGTGGAGATGTACCGTCAGGCAGTCAACGTGGAGATCGAGGAGCTTGCCCAGCTAAGCGTGGAGCGGGAACTGCTTTTGCGTCCGCTCCGGCGCTTGTGGAGGGTCCTCACCCACCCATTGACGCTGGCACTCTACGAGTCCTACCGATTGCGGCGGCGGAGAGCGGCGCCGTGAAGCGACGTCGGGCGCCGGGAGGACCTAACCGGGGGGCATCGGGCTTGCCCGACGTGCTGGCCGAAGAGCTGCCGCCCCTTGAACCGGCCGAGGGCGAGACCGCTGCCGACGCGACCTACCGGATGGTCGATGAAGCCGTCGCCCGGGAGCGCATCCGCATCGCCCGTGAGCTGCATGACGGATTGGCGGCCGACCTGGCGACCTCGGTCGCCCTCTTCAAGTTCTACTTCGAGACGGCGTCCAAGGATGGCGACGGCCAGCAGGTCCTGCTCAACATCCAGGAGATCCTCGAGGCGCTCCTGGAGAACACGAGGAACATGGTGCGATCCATGAGGCCGCGGCGGCTTGGCGCCTCTGCCCTCATCGATGAGCTGCGGAAGCTGGCCGACGAGTTCGCGCGTCTGCACGGGATTCGAGTCGAGATCTGGACCTCCGGGCGCGAGGAGGACCTGACCGCCGGGCAGCGGGAGGTCGTGTTTCACATCGTGCGCGAGGCGCTGACCAACGTCCGCCGACACTCGGGCGCGGCCACGTGCCGGGTTCGGCTCGGGTTCGGAGCCAAGCCGTTTCTGGTCGAGGTGGCGGACGAAGGCAAGGGCTTCGAAGGCGCCAATCCCAACGGCTATGGCCTCGTGGGTATGCGCGAGAGGGCGGCCGGTATCGGGGGCCGTCTGGAGGTGGTTACGACACCGGGCCGGGGGACGATGGTCTTCCTCTTCGGTCCCGAGGGCGCCGGGCTGGCTTAGGCCAGGCCGCACGGCTGCGGCGCAGTGCGCGAGAAGGCCGCCGGTACCGGCGGCCGCCTCGAGGTGGTAATCCGCGCTGTCGGGCGCGGGCCGACTTACGCCCAGGTCACAGTACTGCGGGCCTCGTTGCGGGCGCGATTCCCGGCACCAGGTCTTTGACCTCGCTCCGGGAGCCAACGTCGAGTTTTCGCAGGACGGCCTCCGAGATTCGGCCGACGACCGCGGGCGTGCTGCCGATGGCCAGGGCTATCTCGGAGTCCGAAAGTCCCTCTGCGATCAGGAGCGCGACTCGGCGCTCGGTACCGGCCAAGCGGCCCAGCGGCCCGGTCAGGCAACTGACCACCGTCGTCAGTGTGACCCCGAGCGCGGATACGTAGTCGATTTCCTCCTGCGTGTACCAGTGCTCAGTGCGGGAGCCGACGATCAGGATGCCGACCGGCCGCGTCTTGGGGATGCCGACCGGCGCGTAGATCAGCGCTGGCCAATCGATCTCCCAGTTGCCCTCCGGGTTGCGGGGTTCGACGACCGAAGTGACCGCCAGGGGATGCCGCTCGTACAGGCAGCGGCGAGCCATCTGGCTCAGCTCCTGATACAGCGCTTGGACCGGCGCGTCGAGCTCGGGCACGGTCGAGTCGGCGATTACCCGCATCCGCCCGTCACGCATGCCGCCAAGAATCCAGCGATCGTGGTGCAGGACGTCCAGCGCCAGGCCAAGGTGGGTCCGCGTCTTTTCGAGGTCAACGGTGTTTCGCATGGCGCGCACGGTAGGTGTGGTTGGGAAGCCTGTCTTCAGCGATTTCTCAGCGCTCGTTCAGGTTTTGCTGATGCGTGCTAAGTTCTCGCGCCGGAAGAAGAGATGGGGCGTGTGCTCGTGGTCGACGACGACCAGGGGGTGGCCGAAGCCTTGCGGCAGATGCTGTCGCAGGCCGGCCACGAGGTCCGCGTCGCGCTTGGTGGATTCGAAGCACTGGAGAAGGTCGAGCAGTGGCGCCCGGACATGATGCTGCTCGATTTCCGCATGCCCGACCTAGACGGTATCGACGTGCTCGAGGAGCTGCGTCGCGACGCTGGGACGCCGCCGCTGCCGGTGCTCGTGTTCACGAGCGAGAGCGGTGATCGCTACGGCGAGGTGGCCGGCCTTCGGGCGGGCGCCATCGACTATCTGCGCAAGGGTGCGGACGCCGCGGTGATCCTGGCCCGGGTCGAGTCGGCACTCCGGCGGTTCCCGCGTGCGAAGGACTATTCGGCCCGCGAGGAGATCGTTCGAGGGACGCTGCGAATCGACCTCCGGGGGATGCGAGTTGTGGTGGCCGGAAGGGTCGTGCAGTTGAAGCCGCGTGCCTACTCGCTGCTCGTCTATCTGGCCGAACGGGAGGATGAGGTGGTGTCGAGGATGGACCTGCTGGCGAACGTCTGGGGAACTCACTACATCGGATTCGCGCATGCGGTCGACCAAGCTGTCTA
>CAZHAC010000288.1:0-3241 GCA_964529765.1 uncultured Actinomycetes bacterium | reverse complement strand
AGCTCCGCCTCGGCGCAGCGCTCCGGGTGGGGCATCATGCCGAGCACGTTGCCGCGCTCGTTGACGATCCCGGCGATGTTGTGAGCGGACCCGTTCGGATTGGCGGCAGGCACGACCAAGCCGTCCGGCGCGCAGTAGCGGAAGACCACCTGCCCGTTCTGCTCGAGCCGGGAGAGCGTTGCCGGATCGGCGAAGTAGTTGCCCTCGCCATGTGAGATCGGAACGCGCAGCACCTGCCGCGGCGTGCACAGCGAGGTGAACGGCGTGTCGGCGCGCTCGACCAGGAGGTTCGTCCATTCGCAGCGGAACTCGAGGGCCTGGTTGCGGATCAGGGCGCCGGGCAGGAGCCCTGCCTCGCAGAGGATCTGAAAGCCGTTGCAGATGCCCCAGACCAGGCCGCCCCGCTCCGCGAACTCGGCGACCGACTCCATCAGGGGCGCGAAGCGGGCGATCGCGCCCGTGCGCAGGTAGTCGCCGTAGCTGAAGCCCCCGGGCAGGATCACGCAGTCGACGCCTCCGAGATCGCGTTCCTTGTGCCAGAGATAGCGGAGCTCGACCTCGGGGCCCAGGACCTGGTCGATCACCCATCCACAGTCGCGGTCGGACCACGTCCCCGGAAAGACCGCGACGCCGAACTTCATTAAGCCGTGCTCACCTCGAAGCGGAAATCCTCGATCACGCCGTTGGCGAGCAACTTACGGCACATCTCTTCGACCCGCTGTCCAGCCTCGCTTTCGCTGTCCGCCTCCATCCGCACCTCGACGTACTTACCCACGCGGACGTCCTCGACCTCGTCGAAGCCCAGCTGACGCAGGCCCTGGCCCACTGTCAGGCCCTGGGGATCGTTGACGACGGGCTTGGGCGTGACGACGACACGAGCGAGCAGCTTCATCTACTCGTTGCGTTCCTTGGGCGGGAAGAGCGGCCTGCCCACGATCTTCTGGTAGGCGGTCAGGTAGCGGTCGCGCGTCTGGGCGACGATGCCGGCCGGCAGCTCCGGCGGCTCGGAGTTCTTGTCCCAGCCGCTGCCCGAGAGCCAGTCGCGGACGAACTGCTTGTCGTAGGAGTCGGGCGAGGTGCCGGGCCGGTAAGTGGCGGCGTCCCAGTAGCGCGAGCTGTCCGGGGTCAGCGCCTCGTCGATCAGGATGACGCGATCTCCGATGGTGCCGAACTCGAACTTGGTGTCGGCCAGGATGAGGCCCCGCTTCTCGGCGAACTCGGCCGCGAACCGGTAGAGCTCGAGGCTGCGGTCCCGGAGCTCCTCAGCCAGGCCGGCCCCGATCTCTTTCTTCATCCGCTCGAAGGTGATGTTCTCGTCATGGCCGGTTTCCGCCTTGGTGGCCGGGCTGAAGATCGGCGTCGCCAGCTTCTCCGACTGCTGGAGGCCCTTCGGCAGCTCCTCGCCGGCCAGCGTTCCCGATTCCTGGTACTCCGCCCACGCGGAGCCGGCCAGATAGCCGCGGACGACGCACTCGATGTCGATCCGCTTGGCGCGGCGCACGATCATGAACCGGCCCGCGAGCTCGCTGCCGCGATCGCGCACTGCCTCCGGCAGGTCGGGGACCTGACCGGAGATCAGGTGGTTCTCCTGAAAGTCGTGCGTCTGGCTGAACCAGAAGATCGAGAGCTGAGTCAGGACCTTGCCGCGATCCGGAATTCCTGTCGGCAGCACGTAATCGAAGGCCGACAGACGGTCGGTGGCGACCATCAAAAGGCGGTCATCGTCGACCACGTAGGTGTCGCGGACCTTGCCTTTCGAGAAGAGGGGCAGGTCGAGCTCGGTTTCGTTGAGAGCGGGTCCGGCGATCAAGCTTTGGCCTCCGTCGGGGCGAGCAGCCCGAGCCGTACGAAGGCGGCGTCGATGTGCTCGAAGTAAGCGGTTGGGTCGAAGAGCTGGTCGATCTGGCTGCCGATGCGCTCGCGCACCTCCGGGCTTTCGAGGAGGTTCTGGCGGAATCCACCGTCGCCATCGATCGCACGGTGAGCGGCGGCCTGGACTAGGCGATAGGCGTCCTCACGTGCCAGGCCGCTCTCGACCAGCGCGAGCATGACACGCTGCGAATAGACGACGCCGCCCCAGAGGTCGAGGTTGTGTGCCATCTGGTTCGGGCGGACGTCGAGGCCGGTGACCACTTTGCGCAGCTGCTGCGCCATGTAGTCGACGAGGGCGCAGGCGTCGGGGAAGACGACGCGCTCGGCACTCGAGTGCGAGATGTCCCGCTCGTGCCAGAGGGCTACGTTCTCGAGCTCGGTGGCCGCGTAGCCGCGCACCACGCGCGCCAGGCCGCAGATGCGCTCGGTCAGCACCGGGTTGCGCTTGTGCGGCATCGCGCTCGAGCCCTTCTGTTCGCGGCCGAACGGCTCCAAGGCCTCGGATACCTCGCTGCGCTGCAGGTGCCTGACCTCGGTCGCAATTCGCTCCATGCTGGCCGCCACCACCGCCAGGGCGCTTATGAAGGCCGCATGGCGGTCGCGCGACACGACCTGGGTCGAAACCGGGTCGACGGATAGGCCGAGCCGTGAGCACACGTACTCTTCGACCGCCGGCGGAATGGTGGCGTGGGTGCCGACAGCGCCCGACAGCTTGCCGGCCGCTGTCTCCCGAGCCGCCGCCTCGAGCCTCGCGATGCCGCGGTCGAGCTCGGCCACCCAGCCCGCTACCTTCAACCCGAACGTGATCGGCTCGGCGTGGATCCCGTGAGTGCGGCCGACCATGGGCGTTCGCCTGTGCTCGAGCGCAAGGTTGGCGCAGGCCGCGCGCAGCCCGCGCAGGTCTTCCAGGATCAGGTCCGCGCTCTCCCGGATCTGGAGCGCGAACGCGGTGTCGATCACGTCCGAGCTGGTCATACCGAGGTGCAGGTAGCGTGCCTCCGGCTGCCCGACGGACTCGCCGACAACCGTCAGAAAGGCGATGACGTCGTGCCCGACGCTCTCCTCGACCTCCTTGATCCGCTCGACGTCGAAGGTCGCCTGGCGGAGCTTGGGCAGTGCCTCTCGTGGCACGCGGCCGAGCTCGGCCCAGGCCTCGCAGGCGAGCAGCTCGACGCGCAGCCAGAGCTGGAAGCGGCGGCTGTCGGACCACACCTCGCGCATTCGCGGAGGCGAATATCGCTCGATCAAAGAAGGGAACGGCTCCTGCGGTCGGAACTGGAGAGCAAGGGGCGGTCGGAAATTATAGAGAGGCATAGCCGCGCCTCGACATCTTGTGGAATGTCGGGGATCGACACACAAGATGTCGTCC
>CAZHAC010000287.1:0-3246 GCA_964529765.1 uncultured Actinomycetes bacterium | reverse complement strand
CAACCCTGGCCGGATTCTTGTTCGCGGGCCAGCACTCCGATCTCTATGTTTCGGCGGTCCTGCCCGCCCAGCTGGCGGGGAGCCCGGCCGCCGATAACTACGGCTTCCCCGGTGTGGCGGCTCGGCTGCTAACCGCGAACGTCTACCAGACGCAGCTGGTGGATCTGCCCTTACTCGCCTGGGCGGCGCCAAAGGTCGCGCTCGTCGCGCTGGTCGGTGTGACCCTGCTTGCCGCTCCCGGCGACCGCTCACGTCCGTTCTTCCTGACCGTCGGCCTGCTGGCAACCCTGCCGCTGGTCGTCACGACCGGCTGGCACACGACGCTCCTCTTCACCGTGCCGGCGCTGACACTCGTGCTTTCGCGCTTGCTCGAGCCGCAGCCGCGAGGCCTGAAGATCGTCGCGCTCACCGCGCTTGTGCTCGTCTCGACCTCACCTCTGCTCCGGCTTGCCCACTACAGCGCCGCCACGGAAGCCCTCGCCATTCGCAACCACGACTGGGCCTTCACCCTCTGGTCCCTCGACATGACGGCCGGTTGCTTCCTGGCCTGGCTGTCGTACGTCGCCCTCTTCGGTGATCTTCGCGGCCTGGCCCTGCGGGCTAGAGGTGGCGCCGCTCATGGACGGACCTCGAAAGGCATCTCCTTCGAGCCGCCGGCCGAGTCCACGAGGTAGAGGTTTCCGGCGGGCACATAACCGTCGGGTCCCGCGAAGGCGCCCAGGTTGTTGAGCACGAGGCCCAAGCGGTTCTCACCGCCCGGCTCGACGGCGACACCGGCCACCTTTTGACCGTCAGGCGCGCGCCAGACCGTGGACTTGGTTCGCACATCGACGATCGAGACCTGCGACTCGTCGGCTCCCGACGCGAGCACTATCCGGCTGCCGTCCCAGGAGAACGCCTGTCCGGCGTACCCGCCGGCATGGCCCTCGAAGGTGCCCAGGAGCTCTCCGGAGGGACCGTAGAGGGTGGTCGCGACGCCGCTTCGCGGACAGCACGTCGACTGCCCGACCGCGACGAGCGAGCCGTCCCGGCTGGCCGCGACGTCGATCTTGGCCGTCCCGTTAAGGGGATAGGTTCGGCTCCAGAGCACGCGCCCGGTGCTGAGCTGAACCACCCAAATGACGGAGGCGCCCCCACCTTGATAGTGAGCCTGAAGGAGGACGGCGCGGTCGTTCAGCGTGCTGCAGGCCGCAATCCCGACCCCCAAGCTCTCGGCTGCCGTTCCGTACTGTCCGATCGAACGCCACTGGCCGCCAACCGACTCCAGCTGAAGCGTCGCGGGGACACCGGTTACGCCCGCGGTCTCCGGCATCGTCCGGCACAGCGTTCGCCCGTCGTCGGCCCAAACTGGCAATCCCTTTCCGTCCACTGTCAGCGGCGCCACCGGCCGCCCCTGCCGGTCGAGGATCTGGGTCGAGGTGGCGAAAAGGGTGCCGGTGCGATTCGTCGACCCAGTCATTCGCAAGCGGCCGAGGCCGGAGCCGTCCCAGCGAACGGCGTCCAGCTGGTTCCTATCGACCGCGTCGTGGAAGACGAGCGCCGGCACGCTGTCCGGCGCCGCGAAAACTGCCATAACCGGGGTTGGACTCGGGAGCGGCGTCGGCGTAGCGGAGACAGACGTCGGAACCACCGTTGGACGTGCGGGTGCGGGCGTTGATTGGTGCAGCCGCATCACCATCAGCACAGAGACCACAACCGCAATGGCAAGGCTCACGGCCAATGCACCGGCGAGCTGCGGCAGGACAGCGCGGCGGCCAGCCCGAGCCAATCCGCGCTCGAACACCTTCTGTGGGGATTCTCCAAGAGGCTCGATACCTTGCTGCTGGGCGGCGAACGCAGCGCGCAGATCCTGGCGGAACGAACTCATCACAGTTCCTCCTCGCGCAGGCCCGGTTTGAGGCGTGCGCAGGCGCGGTGGATGCGTACCTTGGCGGCGTTGGGGGTGACGCCGAGGGCTTGTGCGACCTCCTCGACTGGCAGGTCCAGGTAGTAGCGCATGAAGAGCGCCTGCCGGTCCGTCGACGACAGCTTTGCGAGCGCTCGCTGGAGGTCCAGGCTGACGGTTGGATCCTGCCACGGGGCCTCCCTGAAGACCTCCGCGACTCTAGTTATGCGAAACCACGGCGATCTGCGGAGGCTGCGGCACTGGTTGGCGACGATGGCTAGGAACCACGGGCGAACCGGTGCACCCGGGCGCAACTGCCCGAGCTTGCGCCACGCGCGGGTGACCGCCTCCTGGGTCGCGTCCTCCGCGTCCGGCCGGTTTCCGAGCATCGCGTACGAGAGTCGAAGGGCCGGCTCGAGCAAAGGCTGCAGCAGCGCCGCGAAGGCCGCCTCATCACCCGCTTCGGCCATCTCACGGAGGGCAGTCGCACTGATCACGGCAAATGAGACGCAGCCCTTTGGCGTTTGGTTACAGCGCTCGAGAGACACGCATCGACCGGCTCCAGCGAGCCAGACGGATGGTCAGCCTTCGAGGCTTCTCAGGCGCTCGCGGGTGGCTGCTGCTGGGTGGCGTCGAGTGGCACGATGGCGACCGGGCGGAGGACGATGGCGCCGTTTTCGAGATGAACCTCGAAGAAGGTGTCCTCCTTCAGCCCCAGAGCTCGCCGTACCTCGGCAGGCAGAGTCACGCGCCCGTTGGCGCTCATGGAAACGATGCTTCGCACGCAGTTGCGATGTTAGCGCGACCTCGCGCCGGTTTGGCAATTTGACAGATCGGCGCTTGACCAATCTGGTACCTGACCATTACCCTGCTGGAACCATGACGCGGGTGGCCATTGAACTCACGGTCCGGACCGGCGAAGGCGCTTTTGCGCCCGATTTCGCCATGGTCCTCAACCCGAGCCAGGCCCCGTGGCTTCGGAGGTCCCAGAACCGGGACCCCCACGACTAAACCCGAAGCAACTCAGAAAGGGCCTGGCTTCCGAGCCGGGCCCTTTTCTTTTTGCCACTCGGGCAACCAACAACAAAGGAGGTGCAGCGATGACCCATTACGAGTTGCGGCAAACAGCGCGAATGCGCCAGCTGGAGATGCTGCAGGCGGCGGAGCGGCGGCGGCTCGCGCTCGATGCGCGCGGTCATCGCTCGCACCTGCGCGCTGCCCTGGCGGGGTTTGCGGCGCTCAGGGCCGCGGTTCGCCTACGCCGGCGGCTGGTGTAGCTCCTTTCGGGTCGGCCCATTAAATGGGTTCGGGTTCCGGCCTGGGCGCGGCTTCGCACGCTTCAACGCCCAGGCCCCCCGGAC
>CAZHAC010000286.1:0-3249 GCA_964529765.1 uncultured Actinomycetes bacterium | reverse complement strand
GGCTTTCTATCCGGCCGGCTGCACCACCTCTGAGGACCGGCTGCGCTTCTACGCATCTCAGTTCCCGCTGGTTGAGGTCGACAGCACCTACTACGGGATGCCGAAGAAGGAGAACTCGGAGATGTGGGTGGCCCGCACGCCGCCCGCCTTCCGCTTCGACGTCAAGGCCTTCTCGCTCTTCACGCAGCATCCGACCAAGCCGGGGGCGCTGCCCAAGGAGCTTCGCGACGAGCTCCCCCGTGACCTGCAGGAAAGAAAGAGCTTCTATCTCGATCAGGTTCCGGCGGCCGTCGTCGACGACGCCTGGGACATGTTTCGGGAAGCGCTCGAACCGCTGCGCGCCTCCGGCCGCCTGGGCGCCGTCTTCTTCCAGTTCCCGCCCTGGTTTTACCCAGCTCGGCGCCACCTGACCTACCTCGAGCAGGTCCAGGAGAGGATGTTCGGCTTCGACATCGCGGTCGAGTTCCGCAAAAACGACTGGCTCGACGACGAGCACCGCGAGGGCACGCTCGACTTCCTGCGGCTCCGCGGGATTCCCTACGTCGCGGTGGATACGCCTATCGGGGTTGGCGACAGTGCCCTGCCGCCGGTCGCGGAAGCCACCTCAGCGAAGCTTGCGGTCGTTCGCTTCCACGGTCGCAACCGGCAGACCTGGAATATCAAGGGCGCTCCGCCCAACCTGCGCTTTCGCTGGGACTACGAGGACGAGGAGCTGGCCGAGTGGGTGCCGCGGATCCAGGCGCTCGAGGAGCACGTGGCCGAGGTGCACGCGATCATGAACAACAACTTCTCGAACTGGAGCACCAAGAACGCCGAGCAGCTGGAGCGCCTGCTCGAGCAGGCGGGGTCAAAGGTCCTTCAGCCGGCCTCGGCGTAACTATTCGCCGCGCCGCGGGGGTAGGTGTCGCCGGCGGATCTCGCCCAGGACGTGGTCGAGCGGACCGCCCAGGAAGGGCTCCGCGAGCATTGCCAGCCGGTAGGGCACCATCACGACGTCTCGTCGCGGCCAGCGCGCCGTGCGGACGATCGCCCGCGCCACCCAGTCGGCGCTCTGCATCACCCCGACCGGTTGCTCGGTCTTGAAGAACTCGGTGTCCGTGGTGCCGGGATAAACCGCGCAGACCTTGACTCCGGTGCCGCTGAGCTCGCCTCGCAGGGCGTGCGAGAGCCCGACCACCGCGTGCTTGGTCGCGCTGTACCAGGCCGAGTAGGGCACGGCCCGGAAGCCGACAACTGAGGCGACGTTGATGATGACGCCCGATCGCTGCTGCAGCATGGCGGGCAGCACGGCCTGAATCGCCACCCCCAGTCCGACCAGGTTCGTCTCCAGCAGCTCCCGCAGGTCCTCCTCGGGCATCTCCCGGAAGCGGCCCCGCCAGCCCAGACCGGCGTTGTTGACCAGCACGTCGACACGATCGAAGTCGCGCAGGGCGCCGGCGACGAAGGCGCGGACGTCGGCCGGCCGGGAGACGTCAGTGCGCCGAACCGCGACCGAACGCGCGCCGAGCGAGCGGCACTCATCGGCGATGTCGTTCAGCCGGTCGAGCCGGCGCGCGCAGATGCACAGGTGCGCGCCCGCCCGGGCGAACCGGCGGGCAGTTGCGGCACCGATGCCTGAGGAGGCACCGGTGACCAGTACGACCGCTCCCTTCAGCCGCATGCGGGCTTCAGAGTAGCCCGCGACAGGAGTGCTTAGCCGGCGATCTCCGGATGGGCGGGCTCGGCGTCACGACGCGTGCCATAACGGTTCCGCGCCTGGTTCACCAGGTCGCGCGAAGTCTCCAGGTAGGCCTGCAGCGAGCGACGCAGGTCCTCGGTCGAGGGCTCGCTCTTGAGCGACGAGGCCAGGTGGTACCGTTCCGACATCTGGCGGCTGTTGTAGCGAAGGTCGCGCGCGCGCTCCTGGTTGCTAATTCGAACGGGGTAGCCCATTCGGGTCAGCATGTCGTCGACCAGCAGCTTGGCCGCGGCCACCGCTTCGCGCGGCTGGTTGACGAACATCCTCTCGATCTCGTCGATTCGACGGCTATAGGGGTCGATGTAGTTCTCCGGGAACATTCGCGTCTCGAAAGGTGCGCGCCGCCGCTGACCCAGGACTCCCATGACGACGAGTCCAAGCAGAATCGCGATCGCGACGACCACGATCACCACCCATAGGATCTGATGCATCAGGCAACCTCCAGCGCCGGATAGACAAATAGTGATAGCGCACCTATCACTATAGTCACAACCTCGGCTTTCGCCAAATAGCAAGGCCAAAATGGGGCTATAGAATCCAGGCGTGAAAGCCGTCACCTATCAGGACGTGGGCGACTTCAAGGTGGTCGACGTCCCCCAGCCATCGATCCAAAACGCCACCGACGTTCTCGTCCGGGTGACCCTGGGAGCCATCTGCGGCTCCGACCTCCACATCTATCACGGCCACACGCCGATCAATCCGGGCGCCGTGGTCGGGCATGAGTTCGTGGGCGTGGTTGAGGCGGCCGGGCCGGAGGTCAGGCGCTTCAAGCCCGGCGACCGCGTCGTCTCCTCCTTCTTCTCTGCCTGCGGGACCTGCTACCTATGCCGGCGCGGGTGGTACGGGCAGTGCGTCGATAAGGGGATCTTCGGCCACGGCGAGTACTTCGGAGGCCTGGGCGGCGGGCAGGCGGAGTACGTCGTCGTGCCGCTGGCCGATGGCACGCTTGAGCGCATCCCGGATGGAATGAACGATGAGCAGGCGATCTTCGTGGGCGACATCCTGGCCACCGGTTATTTCGGCGCCGAGCGGGCTGAGATCCGACCTGGCGACACCGTCGCGGTGATCGGCGCCGGTCCCGTCGGCCTCTGTGCAGTCATGACGTCGCAGCTGTTCGGACCGGCGCGGGTGTTCGCCGTCGACCAGGTGGAAGCTCGTCTGGAGCTGGCCCAGGATCTGGGTGCGATTCCCGTGAACATGAACGAGGTCCATCCCGTGGAGTTCCTGCAATCGCACACCGAGGGTCACGGCGTGGACAGCTCGATCGAGTGCGTCGGGCACGTCTCGGCAGTCGATACAGCGATTCACTGCGTCCGGGGCGGGGGCACCGTCTCGATGGTCGGCGTTCCCAGCAAGTCCGAGTGGCCCTACCCGCTGCTGCACGCCTGGCTCCAGGACCTCACCTTCCGGACGGGTATCTCGAACGTGCCCAAGTACATGAGGCCGCTGCTCGACCTGATCTCGGCCGGCCGGCTGCAGCCGGAGCGGATCATCAGCCACCGGATGAAGCT
>CAZHAC010000285.1:0-3257 GCA_964529765.1 uncultured Actinomycetes bacterium | reverse complement strand
TGAAGCTCGACTGCCTGCAGCCGGCGGGGAGCTTCAAGGTGCGCGGCTACTTCGCAGCCGCCCTCGCCCTTCCCGAGGAGCGGCGGCGCCTGGGCCTGTTGACGGTGTCGGCGGGGAACGCGGCCGCCGGCTGCGCGTACGTCGCCGGAAGGCTGGGCGTGCCCTGCCGGGTGGTGATGGTGGATTCGGCGCCCGCCCCCAAGGTGGAGGCGGTGGAGCGCTACGGAGCGGAACTGGTGTTCATGCCGCGCGAGCAGCTGTTCGCGTGGATGGCCGCCCGGGGCTGGGAGGCGGAGCAGGAGGCGTTCATCCACCCGCACACCGATGAGCAGCTGGCGTCCGGCCACGGCGGGCTCGGTCTCGAGCTGCTTGAGCAGGTCCCGGAGCTGCGCCGAGTGCTGGTTCCCGTCGGCGGCGGCGGACTGGTCACTGGGATCGCGGCCGCCGTCCGGCCGGCCGGCGTCGAGGTGGTCGGCGTGATGGCGGACGGATACCCGCTCTGGCCGCGCGCTTTCGAGGCCGGCCAGGACCCGCACCTCGTTCCGCAGACGATCGCCGACGGGACCGCCGCACCCTTCAACCCGCTCATGTTCGAGCGGCTTCGCGAGAGCGTCGACCGCTGGCTGGTCGTGCCCGAGCCGCGCCTGCGCTCCGCGATCGCGGAACTGGCCGCCGCCGGCAAGGTGGTGGCCGAGGGCGCCGGCGCCCTCGCCTACGCGGCGCTCGAGCAGGTGCCGGAGGACGGCCCCAGCGTCGCCCTCGTGACCGGCGGCAACATCGACCCGTCCCTGCTCACCGAGATCCTGGCCGCCGGTTAATGGTGACGGTCAGGCCAGCCAGCGGCCCTCGCGCATCACATCGCGGCCTTCCTGCTCGGAATAGCCCCGATAGGCCTGGATCGCCACCGGCGCGAGCCGGAAGAACTTCCACGCACCCGGCTCCTCTCGCGGGTCCCAGCCGACGGCGGCTGAGAAGGCGGCGGCCAGGTCGCCGGCCGAATCATCCGCTGGCGCACTGTCGATTACGCGAGCGTCGATCATCACGACGTCGTCGGGCGCGCCAATTGCGACGCGCGCCCGGCGGCCAGAGTCGAGGTTGCGCGCCGTGCGGCTGCCGTCGAGCGTCGCGATGGTGAGGCGTTCGCCGTCCCACCACGCGGAGACGGCGATCAAGTGCGGGCGTCCCGAGCGGTTGGCGGTGGCCAGCCAGACGTCGCCGTTTCGCTCGAGCGCGGCCAGCGCGTCGGCCTTGCGCTGATCACCGGTACGCATCATGCGGAAAGAACCTCCGAACAGACTGAGAGCGCGTGCTGGACGTCGGCCGCGGTCACTCCGTGGCGGGTGACGAAGCGCACCAATCCACCGCCCATCGGACCGCCGAGGAGGCCGCGGGCGGCGCAGCCGGAAAGGAAAGCATCCGGCGTCATCGAGGTGGTGCGGAAGATCACGAGGTTGGTCTGCACGCGCGCGAGGTCGATCTCGACCCCCGGCAGCTCGGCCAGTCCCTCGGCCAGCGTACGCGCGTTCGCGTGGTCCTCAGCCAGACGGTCGACCATGCTTTCCAGTGCCACCAGCCCAGCGGCGGCCACAAATCCGGCCTCGCGCCAGCCACCGCCGAGCATTTTCCGCCAGCGTCTGGCCGCCTCCACCTTTTCTCGCGGGCCGCAGAAGACCGAACCGATTGGCGCCCCGAGACCCTTCGAGAGGCAGAACGTGATGGTGTCGGCGCAGGCCGCGATCTCGCGCACGTCGACGCCTTCGGCGATGGCGGCGTTGAAGACGCGCGCGCCGTCGATATGGACGCTTAACCCCCGCGCGCGGGCGGCACGGGAGACGTCGCGCAGCACGTCCAGCGGCCAGACGACTCCGCCGTGACGGTTGTGGGTGTCTTCGATGGCCAGCGCCGCGCTCGGCGGCTGGTGCACGTCATCCAGAGGGCGGACCATCGCCGTCACCTGCTCCGGGCTCATGATGCCGCGCTCGGTGGCGACCGGCCGGATCTGGATCCCGCCCAGCGTGGCGGCGCCGCCGCCCTCGTAGAGGAACACGTGAGAGTCGGCGTCGGCGATCAGCTCCTGTCCGGAGCGCGCGTTCACGAGCACGCCCAGGAGATTTCCCATCGTGCCGCTGGCGACCAGCAGCGCGGCCTCGGTG
Source organism: uncultured Actinomycetes bacterium (assembly GCA_964529765.1). GTDB lineage: Bacteria > Chloroflexota > Dormibacteria > Dormibacterales > Dormibacteraceae > CAZHAC01. The sequence continues at coordinate 1,104 of CAZHAC010000285.1, read as the reverse complement.
CCGAGCTTCTCAGCCGCCTTCTCCTGCAGCCGGTTGACCGTCGGATCCTCCCCGTAGACGTCGTCTCCCAGCTCGGCCGACTCCATCGCACGCCGCATCTCCGGGGTGGGCATGGTGAGCGTGTCTGACCGCATGTCTACGACGGGCACCTGGCTACTCTAGTGAGTCGTGGACGCGGACCTGCTCCTGCGCGGGGGCCGCATCTACCCTCTCGGCTCCCAGCGACTGCGCCGCGCAACTCATCTCGCCGTCGCCCGCGGCCGCGTGTTCGCCGTCGGCGGCGCCGAACTCGACGCCCTGGCCGGCCGCCGAACCCTAGTTGCCGACCTCGGCGGCCGGACGGTCATGCCTGGGTTCGATGATGCGCACGCGCACGTCGTGTACTTCGGCCTGACCTCCTTCGGCGCCGATCTCACCGGCAGCCGGAGCCTGACCGATATCCAGCGCCGCATCCGTCGCGCCCACGAGAAGCTGCCCCCGGGCCGCTGGCTGGTGGCGCGTGGCTACTCGTCGCTCGAGCTGCGCGAGGAGCGGCCCCCAACCCGCGAGGAGCTCGATGCGGTCACTCAAGGGCGGCCGATGTACGCCGACGAGCGCGGCGGCCACGCCCGGGTCGCCAACACCGCGGCGCTGAGCGCGGCGGGTCTCGACGCGGGGACGCCCGATCCCCAGGGCGGAGCGCTCGGCCGCCGCGAGGACGGCTCGCTGGACGGCCGGCTGTACGAGTCGGCGATGCGCCTGGTCGCCGACCACCAACCACCGCCGGCCCTCGAGGATCGCAAGCTCGGCATCCTGCGCTGCCAGCGCCTGCTCCTCTCGCGGGGCATCACCAGCGTGGGTGCCGCGGTCAACCGTGGCTTCGCCGACGACCTGCGCGCCTTTCAAGAGCTGGACCAGGAGGGCCGCCTGCGGGTTCGCGTCAACGAGTTCCTGTCCTGGGAACTGCTGCCGGCGGCCGCCGGCCTCGGACTCGGCCGCAGCTTCGGAAGCCGGGTTCGCGTGGGTCCGGTCAAGGTCTTCATCGACGGCGGGGCATTGGCGGGCGGGGCCGCGATTCGGGGCTGCCCTGCCAACTGGCGGACACCCCCCGACGAGCTCCGCCGG
>CAZHAC010000284.1:0-3274 GCA_964529765.1 uncultured Actinomycetes bacterium | reverse complement strand
CCACGGTCGAGTTCGGCATCTCGGCGATCGTCCTCTTGCTCCTGCTGGCCGGGCTGCTCGACCTCTCGCGCGTCTTCTACTTCAACGTGGACATCCTGGGCGCCGCCCGCGAAGGGGCGCGCCACGGCGTTTGGTTCGACACTCCGAACCGGCGCAACCCCTACCTGGACGACACCGACATCCTGCAGGCGGTGAGCGACAACTTCAAGGGCGCCGGCTTGCCGGCGGTGACGACCAACAGCTCCGCCAGCCTCGGCTCTTGTCCCACCGCAAGCGACAACAACTCCTATCGCAATCCGCCGTTCGCGGCCAGCCTGTATCCGCCCGCCTCGACGCTAAATTCGCCGCTCGTCTACCTCTGTTACACGCCTCCCAGCCCCGCCAACACCGGCTGCAGCATTCCGAACACTCCGGAGGGCTCCCTCACCGGCACGCCGGGCGCGGCCACCAACAACAACTGCTGGCGGCTGGGCGACTTGAACGTGATCGTGCTTATGCGCTACGGACTGGTCACTCCGCTCCTGCAGAGCGTGATCGGAAACGGCTTCCAGGTCGCCTCCAATGCACACATGCAGATCCAGGGCAAGCCGTAGTGAGACGGCCGGGCGTTTACGTGCGCAGCGAGCGGTCGCAGGGAATGGTCGAGTTCGCTCTGATCGCGCCCATCCTGCTGCTCATCATCTTCGGCGTAATCGACTTCGGGCGCGGACTCTACTACTACATCACCCTGCAGCAGTCGGCCAACGAAGGAGCGCGGGTAGCGGTGCGCGCTTCCTACTACACGGACATCTCCGGCGCCCAGCACCAGTGGCCGACCGACGACGACGTCGACACCGCGGTCAAGGCTCACGCGCCGGCCGTCTTCCTGGCCAACCCCTGCGCCAACGGCCCGATCGATACCTCCCAGCTCCCGCCCCAGAACCAGGGCTGGATCTACGTCACCGACGCGACCACCTCGAACGGTTCGGGGACACCTAACGCCCCCGCCGGCGGTGGCGGAAGCTTCACCCCCGGCCCCGGCTGCAATACTCCGGTGCCCGCCTTCGGCAACTACGCCCTCAAGGTGACGATCCGCTACAACTTCGTGCCCCTCACCCCCCTCATCCAGCAAGTAACCGCGAACCGAATCGTTCTCACCACATATGCGGTCTACCGCACCGAGTATTAAGCGGTCGTTCAGCCGCAGCTCCGCTCAGCAGGGGCAGGCGATCGTGCTGATCGCCCTTCTCATCCTGGTCCTCTTCGGGATGCTTGGACTCGCGATCGATGCGGGCCGCGCCTACGTCGACCGTCGCTACCTCCAGGATGCGGTGGACGCGGCCACATTGGCGGCCGGCGACAACTACGAGAACTTCGCCGATCAAACCCAGGCCTTCAATAACGCCTTCACGGAGTTTCAGACCAACTTAAAGCTGACCGCCGGAACCAGCTCTATCAGCGGCAACACGATGACAGCGAGCTGGAACGGTGGCGCCTACCAGCTCACGATCACCGGCGCCAACGGCCAGTTCAACGGCTACGTCTTCCAGGCCACCGCCCAACACACGTTCCCGCTGACTTTCTTCCAGGTGCTCGGCTCCTCGCCAACGATTCCGGTCATGGGACAGGCAAGCGCGATTGTTGGGAACCAGTTCTCGCAGCCCGCCCTGCTTACGCTGAGCTCGTCGGGCTGCTCGATGAACTTCAGCGGCAACACGACGGTCACCGTCCGCGGCGACGTCTACTCGGACGGCTGCATGAGCTTTCAAGGATCCGCCTCGCTCGGCGTCGCTGGGAGCGCCTTCGCGCACAGTGGCACGGTGCCGAGCGGCATCAACCTGCTCTGCTACAACCCCGACCCGACGATTCCGCCGGTAGCGCCCAACCCGACCTGCCCGTCGGGCTCCACGCTCGGCTCCCGGGTCGGCGGCGCTCCGATCCTGCCGGACCCCAAGTACCCCGGACCAACTACCGCCTACTTCCCGGCCAACCCCGCGCAGACGGTCGCCCACAGCGGCTGGACGGAGATGAAGCCAGGTACCTACCAGAACTGGTCACTTACCGGCGGTGTCGGCTGCTATTTCATGGACGCCGGCGTCTATCAGTTCAGCGGCGGCTACACCTCCCACGGTGGCTACACGAGCAACGAGCTCAAGCCACCCGACGAGCCGGCCTGGAACTACTCGACCAATTCCCTCGACTACACGCAGTCGGCCAGCCCGCAGTTCTGGAACGACGTCCCCGACCACATCGACTGCTCCTCGACGGTCTCGCTGACCGGTGTCGCCAGCGGCGCCTCGCTGACCCCCGGCAACGGCTACTACGCCGTGGAGGTGACCTCAGTCCGACAGGACTACTACCCGGACCAGGGTGTCAGCGGTTCCCAGACCTACTACCGCGAATCGGCGCCCTCGCGCTGCTACCAGACCAACCTCCCCGGCTCGCCCAACGCGCTCAAGGTCGCGATCAGCCGCAGCGTCCCGGGCGCGCAGTCGTACCGCGTCTACGTCGGCCGCGGTCAGTGCGGCAACCTGGCCCAGAACCAGTTCGGCTACGTCGCCTCGGTCAACGACTCGAGCTCCATCAGCCTCCAGATCGACGGCAACACGCCGAACGTGCCCACCTTCAGCAGCAGCAGCTGGCTTTATGGAGTGCGGGACAGTCGCTGCCCGACCAGCGGCCCCCAGGTCGGCTGCGCGCCCCCCGGTAATGAGCGCAAGCCCGTCTGCTTCATCAACTGCAGCAGCGGCAGCAACAACGGCCTCAACAACAACACGCCCGACTATGCGCAGGACCTGGCCAACGAGAACTACTGCGTGCCTACGACATCGGGCTGCTTCGCCTCCCAGATCACCCCAGGCGCTGTTCAGTTCTACTTCCCGGGCCCCAACGACTGCATCAACGACAACGCGCAGGGCGCCACCTGGGTCTTCTCCGGCATCCAGTACGACTGGATCGGGCTCTATCAGGCGCCGGTCAGCGGTAGTCCGCCCCAAGCCGTCATGAGCTCATGTGGCAACATCCTGAACGGCGGGTCTAACGAACAGTTCATCGGCACCAGCTACACGCCGCGGTCGAGCTGGACGATCAACGGTGGCGCCCAGGCGCCGCTCTCCGGCCAGGTCATCAGCTACTCCGCGACCCTGAACGGCAACGGCACCATCGGCATCAACTTCAACCCGAACTACGCGCCGGCGCCGCCCGCCGCGAGGCTGGTTCAGTAAGGCGTATCCGCTAGCCTGGGGCCCCGTATGAGGGTCCTCGTCACCGGCGGCGCCGGGTACATCGGCAGCAT